>QKGI01000112.1 GCA_003250475.1 Bacteroidota bacterium
ACCGATGTCATCACCTCGGCAGGAGTAGCCGGCGGACTGGCATTGATATGGATCACCGGATGGCATATCCTCGATCCGGTCATTGCCCTCCTCGTGGCTCTGATCATTATATATGAATCATGGATGCTTCTTCGCAAGGCTTTCTCGCCATTACTTGACACTGCGCTCTCAGATGCCGAGCTGGGAAAGCTTAAAAATATCCTTGAAGAGATGAATGTCGACTATCATGACCTGCGAACAAGGGCTGCAGGACACCAGCGATTTGTAGAATTCCACCTTAATGTGGCCGCCCATGAGACAATAGAGACCATCCACCAGCAATGCGACATGATCGAGGAGAGGCTTGAAGGTGAATTCATGGATATAAGAGTGATTATTCATCCTGAACCGAGAGCCTGAGCTGATGGAAACCGGGAGCGATGAATATTATATGCGCCTGGCCCTGGCCGAAGCTGCCAAGGCTGCTGAACGTGATGAGGTGCCCGTAGGTGCGGTCATAGTAGCCGGGAAAAGCGTGATCGCCCGGGCACATAATCTGACCGAGACACTCAATGATCCTACAGCTCACGCCGAGATGCAGGCTATTACTGCAGCCACTGCCTACCTGGGAGGGAAATACCTGACTGACTGCAGTATCTATATTACGGTTGAACCGTGTGTGATGTGCGCAGGAGCCCTGGCCTGGAGTCAGATAGCAACCGTGGTATATGGTGCCTCAGATCCGAAAAAAGGGTATACAACAACCGGCGCCGGAATTCTCCACCCTAAAACAGGGGTAAGAACCGGAGTGCTCTCGGAAGAGTGCTCTGATATGATGAAAAAGTTCTTCCGCAAAAAGAGAGAATGAGATGCCTGTCAGCCAGGGTCTGTTTGGAAAAAAAAGCTTAGGTTTGTTCAAAATAGTGTGGTCATGACGCTCGATAACGGTAAAAAGATAGTTCTGCTGAGACTCGTCGGTTTCATATCGACACTTATCTACGTCCTCTATGTGTTCCTGGCATATTTTCCAAGGATATTCAGAAATGTACTGACCGAAAAAAATGTCACCATACTTACCGTTGTAATTACGGCCATCTTTCTTATCAGCCTGTTCTGGCCGGCATTAAAGAGATACCGTTACATCTTTTTCTCTGCCGACGAGCGGACCATTACCTTCCGCTGGTACAAAACCGGTCTGATGCCCGGAGAGAGCAGAAGCATTGAGATACCGGCTGAAAGGTTTGCCGGTTACGAGATCAAAAGCGGTCTGTTCGGTTTCTTCGTGTATCTCATCCTCTACCAGCAGGTCCAGGGAAGAAAAGCAGCATACAGTCCGGTCAGCATAACTGCCCTCTCGAAATCCCAGAGGGCAAGGATAGCCGAAACTCTTAGTGCCTACAAATCAGCTATTTAGACGCTCTGCAACAAAACATGAGCAAAATCATTTTTCATGACTTAAGGTTAAATGACCTTTGGAAATCTTTTGATTCTTAATAAATTCATTAACCACAAATATTAATTGAAATGAAAGTAAATACGATTCTGGCTGAGCTCGAGAAAAAGCATCCGGGCGAAGTCGAGTATCATCAGGCGGTAAAGGAAGTCCTTGAGTCTATCGAGGATGTTTACAATGAGAATCCCAGGTTTGCCAAGGCCGGTATTCTTCAGAGGATCATTGAGCCTGACCGGGTATTAACGTTTAAGGTACCCTGGATGGACGACCAGGGCAATGTTCAGGTTAACCTTGGTTACAGAGTGCAGTTTAACAACGCCATAGGTCCATACAAGGGCGGGCTTCGTTTCCACCCTACTGTTAACCTTTCAATATTGAAGTTTCTTGGCTTTGAGCAGATCTTCAAGAACTCCCTGACCACTCTTCCTATGGGAGGCGGCAAGGGTGGCTCTGATTTTGATCCGAAAGGTAAGTCGGACAATGAAGTGATGCGCTTCTGTCAATCGTTTATGCTTGAGCTCTGGAAGCTCATAGGCCCTGAAACCGATGTTCCTGCAGGTGACATTGGTGTTGGTGGCCGTGAGATAGGTTTCCTCTTCGGCATGTACAAGAAACTTGCTCATGAGCACACAGGTGTTCTGACAGGCAAAGGCCTCAACTGGGGCGGCTCGCTGGTCCGTCCGGAAGCAACCGGTTTCGGATGCGTCTATTTTGCCAACGAGATGCTGAAGACCCGCAATGAATCCTTTATGGGTAAGAAGGTGGCTGTCTCCGGCTTTGGTAACGTGGCATGGGGTGCTGTGATAAAAGCTACCGAACTTGGAGCTACCGTTGTAACCATCTCCGGTCCTGACGGTTATATCTATGACCCGAATGGTATCAGCGGGGAGAAGATCGACTTCTTGCTGAGACTGCGCGCTTCAAACCAGGATATCGTTGAGCCTTATGCTGCCGAGTACAAGGAAGCCACATTCCATAAGGACAAGAGGCCATGGGAAGCCATGGTTGATATTGCCCTGCCGTGTGCTACCCAGAATGAACTGGGCAAGGAAGATGCAATGAACCTGGTTAAGAACGGAACCATATGCGTTTGCGAGGGAGCCAACATGCCGTGTACACCTGAAGCAATAGAGGTCATACAGAACGCAAAGCTTCTTTTTGCTCCCGGCAAGGCAGCCAACGCCGGTGGAGTAGCCACCTCAGGCCTTGAAATGACACAAAATTCTATGAAGCTCAACTGGAACAGGGAAGAGGTGGATCAGAGACTCCACTCCATAATGATAAACATCCACAACGCATGTGTCAAACATGGCACCTGCAAGGACGGATATGTTGACTATGTAAAGGGAGCCAATATTGCAGGCTTCCTGAAAGTTGCCAATGCAATGCTGGATCAGGGACTGATCTAGATTTTTGCGGTATTTTTTGAACTTGATGTGAAGGCAGGCCTGAGGCCTGCCTTTGTGTTTATTCCTGTAATATGGATCATAAATTAATAACAAAATGGCACTACTGTTTCAGGTAAAAGGGATGACAACAACGTTCTTAAGGGTGATAGTACTATTTACCGGCGGATCCGGTAGACATTACCCGGGTATGGGGTGATCATGCCTGCCAGTTCCATCTGCAGAAGGATGGCTGAGAGTTTGCTCACCGGTATACCGGCGGCGCCCGCCAGCATATCGATGGTCATCCCGTCATCACCTCCCAGGGCCTCATAAATTCTCTTTTCGTTGCCTGTCATTCCCTTGAAGAGAGCACCCTGTACCGGCGTTGCCAGTGCAGCCGGCTTCCAGCCGAGGAGATATTCTATATCGTCAGCATTCTCCACAAGCGCCGCCCTGTTGCACCTGATAAGGGCATTGCACCCGGCAGACCATTCGTCTCCCGGGCGACCAGGCACAGCCATCACATCACGGTTGTAAGAAGCTGCGATGTCTGCAGTGATCAACGCTCCGCCACGGACTCCTGACTCAATTATCAGTGTGGCGTCGGATATGCCGGCAATTATACGGTTGCGCCTGATGAAATTGTTTCTTTCCGGCAATGTTGCGGATGGAAAATCGGTAATATGGCCACCATTGTCCAGCATGGCCCTGGCAACACCGGCATGTACAGAAGGGTATATCGTCTTCAGACCATGCCCCAGTACTGCTACGGTTGGCAGGTTGCCTGCCAGTGCGGCTTTGTGCGCTGTAATATCTACCCCGTAAGCCAGCCCGCTGACTATCAGTAGTTGTGGAAAGTGTACTGCCAGTCCTGACACAATCGCCTGGCATAGCTCCCTCCCACGCTGTGTGGCATTGCGTGTGCCCACGATACTGAGTATCATAGGGGAATTGAGATCCGCGTTACCTCTGAAATAGAAAGTCACGGGGGAATCTTCACACTGGCGGAGCCTGACAGGGTAGTCATCGTCAAGGTAAAAGAACACTTTTATACCGTGCTTTTCAACAAACTCAGCCTCCGTTTTTGCAGCATCAAGGTATTCATGCCGGGCCACAGCTGAAGCCAGGGCTTCCCCCACACCCGGTATACGGGTAAGGCTGCGGTACGATTCCTTGAAGACTGCCTCAACGCTGCCGGTGAATGACACCAGCTTGCGTGCCGTTATATCACCCACGCCGGGTATCATTCCAAGAGCAAGCTTGTAAACAAGCGGTACTGATGACATCTGGAAATATTGTTAGCGAGACACAGTAAATTTAGTATGAATTGGATAGAAATGCAAGAGGGGGGGGGTAAAGGTCTTGCAGTCGTGCAGTCGTGCAGTCTGAGGTCTGAAGGTCTGAAGGTCTCAGGTCTGAAGGTCTCAGGTGAGTTTGCCATCGCTGCAGTCTGGCTCCTTCTCTAAAATGACCCACCGGGTCATTTCTTAACGCTCGGTCCGGTCTGAAGGTCTGAGGTGAGTTTGCCATCGCTGCAGTCTGGCTCCTTCTCCGCCCGCTGGCGGATCGGCCCGGTCTGAGGTCTGGAGGTCAGGGCTTAATAACCCGGAGAAGGGAAAGGGGATGGACACTTTTTCGTATCCGGGCTTTTAAACCATCACTGCCGTTCTCTGCCATAATCCCTGGTTATTAATGTGGTTAAAAGAATTAATTTTGCACAATGCATATAATTGATACCCATAACCACATCTACCTGCCTGAGTTTGACAGTGACCGCGAAACGGTGGTTATGAGAGCTGAGGCAGCAGGAGTACGCAAGATAATGATGCCCAACATAGACTCCTCCTCGGTTACCCCCATGCTTGCCGCCGAAAAATCATTTCCGGGTATCTGCCTGCCAATGATGGGACTTCATCCAACCTCCGTTAAGGAAGACTATCTGACGGAACTGGCGATGGTTGAGAAACAACTCGGTGAGCACAGGTATTACGGGATCGGGGAAACCGGAATTGACCTTTACTGGGACAGGACATTCATCAAAGAGCAGAAAATCTCTTTCAGGCGTCATCTCGAGCTTGCGGAGTATTACGGCCTGCCGGTTGTCATTCATGCCCGCGAGTCACTGGAGATCATACTCGGTGAGATAGACGCATTCGGACCGGGAAGGGTGACGGGCGTTTTTCATGCTTTCCCGGGTAGCGCGGCCGAAGCAAGAAAGGTGACAGCCATAGGATTTATGATAGGTATAGGCGGTGTGGTTACCTTCCGCAACGGACGGCAGGGCGAAGCGGCCATCGAGGCAGGGATAAATAATATCCTCCTGGAGACCGACGCACCTTACCTGGCGCCTGTCCCTCATCGCGGAAAAAGGAACGAGAGCAGTTACCTGACGCTGGTAATAGACAAACTGTCAGAGGTACTGGCCATCACTCCTGCAGAGGTTGCAGACAGATCTTCTGCCAATGCCGCGAGACTCTTTAAGATATAATTAATGGAAAAGCCTGTTTCAATACTTATTATTTATACCGGCGGAACCATTGGTATGGTTAATGACCCGGTAACAGGTACTCTGGTACCCATCGACTTCGTGCACATATCAGATCAGGTACCCGAACTGCGACGGTTCGGCTTCACCATGAAGACAGTGACCTTTGATCCGGTCATAGACTCCTCAGATGTCAGTCCGGATACCTGGGTAAGACTGGCAGGTACCATCTATGAAAATTATGAAAAGTATGACGGCTTTGTTGTCCTGCATGGCACTGACACGATGGCCTATTCGGCCTCAGCCCTCAGTTTTATGCTGCAGGGACTCGAGAAACCTGTGATATTTACCGGCGCCCAGCTGCCTATAGGTGTTCTGCGTACTGACGGAAAGGAAAACCTCATCACTGCTGTTGAGATAGCAGCTGCCCGTGAGAACGGATTGCCTGTCGTGCCGGAAGTGTGTATCTATTTTGAAAATAAGCTGTTGCGGGGGAACAGGACCGTCAAATACAGCTCCGAACACTTCAATGCCTTTGTCTCACCCAACCTGCCGCCACTGGCAGAGGCGGGACTGCAGATTCGCTATAATCATAATATAATAAGGTACCCGACTGTCAGGAGGCGTCTCACACTGTCTGACAGTTTTGATACGGATGTGGCAGTGTTACGGCTCTTCCCGGGCATCAGGAAAGAAACAGTACATGCAATAATATCTTCTCCGGGTTTAAGAGGGCTCATCCTTGAAACTTATGGCACAGGCAATGCTCCCACAGCAGGGTGGTTTCTTGAAGAACTGGGTTCTTTCATAGGCAGGGGCGGTATAGTCCTGAATGTCACCCAGTGCCAGGCGGGAGGCGTGGAGATGGGTCTGTACGAGACCTCAGCGGGACTGTTACGTGCGGGGGTCATCAGTGGCAGGGATATAACTACTGAAGCTGCCGTTACCAAGATGATGATACTTCTAGGCAGTGGTATGGCAGGCGACAGGATCAGCTCAAGCCTGTCACGGCCTCTTTGCGGCGAAATGAGCTAAGGCTGTTGCTGTCACGAAAATTTTTGTAAATTGCGCCGTTTTTCGGAGAGGTGCAGGAGTGGCTGAACTGGCTCGCCTGGAAAGCGAGTGTACCTCAAAAGGGTACCGGGGGTTCGAATCCCCCTCTCTCCGCAGAGTATATGAATACCAGTCCGCCTGAGGCGGGCTGGTTCTGTTTTATGGGATGCGAAGAGGGAGCTTGCTTCCGATAAGCATAACATACAACAGAAATAAATGGACGGAGTCCATGTATTCATATACTCTGCAGGTTCTCCCATAAGGGATCACGATCCCGCAAAGCGGGTGAGTAATCCCCCTCTCCCTTAATTTTATTTTAAATTCCTGCCCGGTTGTGTACGTTTCATTTTTTCTTATTTTTGTCACAATATTCCAATAATAATATAACATGATGAAAAGAGTTCTTGTATTTATGGCATTTGCAGCTCTGCTTCTTATCGGCACAGCACAGACTTCACAGGCACAGACAGATCAGACTGCAACAACAACAGCAACAACACAGCAGCTTTCCGACCAGACCCAGGGCACTACACCCGTTGAAGCTGAGAAGGTCCTCCACAAAGAGATTAAGCGTCTCTTCATTGAGGGTGGCGCAGGCTTCATGGGAGTTATCCTGCTCTGTCTTATTCTCGGTCTCGCAATAGCCATAGAGAGAATCATCTATCTCAACCTGGCAACTACAAATACCGAAAAGTTACTTGAGAAGATTGAAAAAGCCCTGAATGAAGAGGGTGTCGACGCTGCCAAGGAGATATGCCGCAATACCCGCGGACCGGTAGCCAGCA
The DNA here is from genome assembly GCA_003250475.1 of Bacteroidota bacterium. Taxonomy (GTDB): domain Bacteria; phylum Bacteroidota; class Bacteroidia; order Bacteroidales; family VadinHA17; genus SR-FBR-E99. The sequence goes on from QKGI01000112.1 coordinate 7,144, forward strand.
TCTTTTACCAGGGCCTTGACAGAGCCCACGAAGGTGTCGAGATGGCTGAAAAATCAGTTGTGGCTTACGGCGGTGTTCAGATGGGGCTCCTCGAGAAGAACCTCTCATGGATATCACTCTTCATAGCTATCGCTCCTATGCTCGGGTTCCTCGGAACAGTTATCGGTATGATTGATGCTTTCGACGCTATCGAACAGGCTGGAACAGTATCTGCTACTATCGTGGCTGGCGGTATCAAGGTTGCACTTATCACAACCGTTACCGGTCTTATTGTAGCTATTATTCTACAGGTATTCTATAACTACCTGCTTACAAAAATTGATGGCATATCAAACCAGATGGAAGATTCATCAATCACACTCATTGATATGCTGGCCAAATACAACCAAAAATAATCTGTCATGTCAGAAAAAACAAAAAAGCTCACCGTCTACCTCTCGTGGGCGCTGATGGCAATAACGCTCGTCTTCGCCATACTCTTTTACTTCGGAGGCGTGGTGCCAGGTACTGACGGGACCAGATACGAAGAGCCATTGGTTTCAAACTCTTTCATCTTCTATACATATGTTCTTTTAGCAATCACCGTATTGCTTACCCTCTTCTTTTCAGTCAGAGCCCTTGTGCTTAATCCGAAGGGTCTGAGGCTCACCCTTATAGCTCTGGGGATAGGTGCCGTGCTGATGGGAATAGCTGCTCTTCTTGCAGATGACACTGTCCTTAACCTTCCCCATTACAAAGGAAAAGGAAACGTACCCAGAACACTGTTATGGACTGATATAGGTCTCTATGTGGCATATTTTCTTGCCGGACTGGCTGTTATCGCCATATTCTATTCTGAGATCTCAAAGTATTTTAAAAAGTAACTGAACAATCCGCCCCGTGGCGGAACTAAATTTTTATCAAATGGCAAGAAGGTCAATACCGGAAATAAATGCAGGCTCAATGGCTGACATTGCATTCCTCCTTCTTATTTTCTTCCTGGCTGCCACCACGATGGACTCCGATACGGGGCTGATGCGTCAGCTCCCCGCTATACCAGATCCAAATGTTCCGCAGGATATGAATAAGATCAATGACAGGAACATCCTTGAGGTTAAGGTAAATAAAGACAACCTGTTGCTGGTAGAGGGAGAACTGACAGAATTCAGCCAGCTCAGAGATATTGCCCATGACTTTATCCTCAATGCCAATGACGAGCCGGATAAACCGGAGAAGGAAGTAGTAAATATCCCCTATTTCGGCAACGTGGCAGTAACAAAGGCAGTCATCTCACTCCAGAATGACATTGGCACAAAATACGGTGTCTACATAGCTGTCCAGAATGAACTGATTGCCGCAAGGACGGCCCTTCGTGACAACCTTTCCAGGCAGGAGTTCGGAATCCCATATGACAGGCTTGATGAAGACCGCAAAGGAGCTGTTGATGATTTCTTCAAGGTACCCATCTCGGAGGCTGAACCAAAAAGGATAGGAGGAGATAAGTAATATGGCAAAGTTTGTTAAGACAGGCGGAAAGACTATCAAAGCACTGAATACCTCATCGCTTCCTGATATTGTCTTCATGATACTCTTCTTCTTCATGGCAGTAACTACCATGCGCGAGACGGATGTCATGGTCACCGTACGTATTCCCGAAGCGACAGAAGGCAAGGTGCTGGAGAAAAAGTCGCTGGCCAGCTTCATCTATATCGGCGAGCCCCTTGAAGCCTTCCAGGCTATGTACGGGACAGAGCCTAAGATACAGCTTAATGATACCTTCAAGGAGATAGCTGATATCCAGGACTTCATCGCCCAGGAACGCGAGCAGCTCAGCGAAGCTGACAAGACAAAGATGCTTGTCGTGCTCAAGATTGACAGGGATACCAGGATGGGTGTCGTCTCTGACGTGAAACAGGCATTACGACGTGCCAGTGCGCTCAAGATCATGTACGCCGACAACAACGTTGACAAGATCACACTTCTGGATTAGACATCCTGACACTGATAGTAAAGAGGGGCTGTTGCGTGCAACAGCCCCTTTATGTTTAATACCCGGCAGGCGCACAACCCGCTTACGAGCTCGCTCGCCCGTCACTCTTTATTTGAATAGCACACCTGAAATAAAAAAACGGCTGGCATAGCCGTTTCTCATGTGATCCCGGGGCGACTCGAACGCCCAACCAACAGAACCGGAATCTGTCATTCTATCCATTGAACTACGGGACCGTGCCGGGTACAAAAGTATACCGCCGAAGCCACTTTTCAAAACTTATCCTGTAAATATGATGCCGCACCGGCGGCTGCAACTGATTTTTAACAAAGTTTTCCTAATTTCGCAACCCATAAGCGCAAACTTTAGAGGCAACATGAAGGAGTACAATTTTTCAGAGATAGAAAAGAAATGGCAGGAGTACTGGGAAAAGAATAAGACCTTTAAGACCCATGATGATTTTTCAAATCCCAACAAGTACTATGTCCTTGACATGTACCCCTACCCTTCCGGCGCAGGTCTTCATGTAGGTCATCCCGAGGGGTATACTGCCACCGATATCGTGGCCCGGTACAAACGCATGAAAGGCTTCAATGTGCTGCATCCCATGGGATGGGATGCCTTTGGATTGCCTGCCGAACAATATGCCATCCAGACAGGTACACACCCGGCGCTGACAACAAATAAAAACTGTGACACCTTCCGCCGCCAGATCAAGGAGCTGGGATTAAGCTACGACTGGGACAGGGAGATCAACACCACCGATCCTGCATACTTCAAGTGGACGCAATGGATCTTTATCAAGCTTTACAATACCTGGTACGATCATGAGACGGACCGGGGCCGCAGCATTGAAGAGCTGCCCATACCACAGGATGTAATCAAGGCAGGCGATGATGCCAGAAAGGAGTATATCGACTCCAGGAGACTGGCTTACTATGATAACGCCCAGATCTGGTACTGTCCATCATGCCGTATTGTCTGCGCAAACGAGGAGGTTCTTACTGACGGCTCGCACGAGAAGTGCGGTCACAAGGTCGTGCGCAGGAACCTAAAACAGTGGATGCTGCGTATCCCTTATTATGCCGAAAGATTACTCAGAGGTCTGGAGAAGCTCGACTGGCCTGAAGGGATCAAGGAGATGCAGCGCAACTGGATAGGCCGCTCCACAGGCGCTGAGGTGGATTTCAAGGTGGAGGGCCATGATGATATCATTAAAGTCTATACCACACGTCCTGATACTCTCTTCGGGGCCACCTATATGGTGCTCTCACCTGAGCATCCTCTCATAGGGAAAATCACCAGCCCTGACAGATTGGGAGAGGTACAGGAATATGTATCCGCCGCCTCACTCAAGTCGGACCTTGACCGTACTGACCTGGCCAAGGAAAAGACCGGCGTCTTTACCGGGACCTGGGCCGTCAATCCGGTCAACAACAAGAAGATACCAGTCTGGGTCGCAGATTATGTGCTGATGGGTTACGGCACGGGGGCCATCATGGCAGTGCCGGCGCATGATGAGCGCGACTTTGAATTTGCCATGAAGTTCGGGCTGGATATAATCTGCATCCTCTCTCCTGATATCACCGATGCAGAACAGAAGGCGAGGATAATCTCCGGCAGGGAATGCTGGAGCGGTGATGGTATCTATGTCAACTCATCCAACAGTGACCTGGGAATAACCCTCGACGGACTGGACGTTGAGGAGGGCATAGAAACTATAACAAGGTGGATCGAACAGAGGAAGCTGGGGAGCCATCGTATCAATTATAAGCTCCGCGACTGGCTTTTCAGCCGTCAGCGCTACTGGGGAGAGCCTTTCCCGGTAATTCACTGGGATGACGGACGCATCACCCTGACGGACGAGAAAGATCTGCCTGTAACCCTCCCTGATCTTGAAGTATATGAGCCCGGTGACAGCGGGGAGTCTCCTCTCTCTAACGCCACAGAATGGCTATATGTGACTGACAGCCAGGGACGCCGCGGAAGACGCGAGACCAACACCATGCCCCAGTGGGCAGGCTCCTGCTGGTACTACCTGAGATTCATAGACCCGAAAAATGACACCGAGATATTTGACAGCAGGAAGGAGAAATACTGGATGCCTGTCGATCTCTATATTGGAGGCGCCGAGCATGCGGTATTGCACCTCCTGTATGCCCGGTTCTGGCACATGGTGCTTTTCGACCTGGGTATTGTCTCAACAGTTGAACCATTCATGAAGCTTTTCAACCAGGGAATGATACTGGCATTTGCCTATGAGACAGCTACCGGAGCCAAGGTTTCATCTGACCAGATAACCGAGAAGGATGGCCGTTTCTTTAATAAGGAGACCGGCGAGGAACTACGCCAGATAGTGGCAAAAATGTCAAAGAGCCTCAAGAATGTCATCAATCCTGATGATGTGGTTAAGAACTACGGAGCAGATACGCTGAGACTCTTCGAGATGTTCCTTGGGCCCCTGGAGGCAACAAAACCATGGGATGAGAAAGGCATAAGGGGCCCTGCGAATTTCCTTGCACGGGCATACAGGCTGATAGCCAACAGTGAAAATATCACCGATGGCCAGGAAGACCCCGAGGTGCTCAGGTCACTCCATAAAACCATCAGGAAAGTGACTGAAGACATAGAGGGACTACGCTTCAACACGGCAATATCAGCCATGATGATATTCCTGAATACAGCCCTTAAGAAGGAGAAGATCACACGTGAATCAGCCTCTGTTTTTGCCAGGCTGTTATCACCGTTTGCCCCGCACCTCGGGGAGGAGCTGTGGCAGCTGACAGGCCATGAGGGCACTCTGGCGTACGAGCCCTGGCCGGTAGCAAAAGAAGAGTACCTCAAGGAAGATGTCTTTGAATGCCCGGTGTCGGTAAATGGAAAGATGAGGTTTAAGATAGAGCTGCCCGTCGACCTGCCGCAGGAAGAGGTCAGGAAAATCATCCTGGCCGACGAAAGGGCCCGGAAATGGATAGGTACAGCCATGCCCAAAATCATCATAGTGCCTAATCGTATAGTAAACATCGTTATATGAGGTTTCCGGTTGTCTCTTTTACCCTGGCTGCAGTTATCATACTGTCTGCACATTCATGTACCAGAACCGGTCCCAGCGTAACGGTCCCGGAGAGAATGACGGCAGACAGCACCGTCATCACAGGAACATCACAGGACACAACCATAACAGAAACTGCAGCCAAAAAAGAGAGTAACCTCCTTTTCGGTATACCTGTCGATTCTTATAATATTGTTACAGGAAAAATCAAGCGAAACCAGTTCATCTCAACCATACTGTCTGCCCATGGAGTATCATGGAATGATATAGAGGCACTCTTCAGAAATAACAGGGAGACATTTGATCCCCGGCGGATACGGTCGGGAAGCCCATATTCAGTCTTCCTGACCAAGGACACACTGAGTAAACCCGACTACTTTCTTTATCAGCATGACCCCAGAATAACATATGTCTTCTCCTTTAAAGATACCCTTGCCATCTACAGGTATGATGCCGAGATAAAGCAGAGGTTGCGTTATTCATCTGGCACCATCACGACATCACTCTGGGAAGCCGCTATGGATAATAACCTGAATCCAAATCTCTCGGCCGAGTTATCAGAGATATATGCCTGGACGATTGACTTCTTCGGGCTCCAGAGAGGAGACAGGTTCAAGGTGATCTATGAGGAGGAGTTCATCGGTGAAGAGTCGGTAGGCATCAGGAGGATCCATGCCGCCCTATTCGAACATGCCGGTAACGAGATCTACGCAATCCCCTTTATCAATGACAGCACCATGTCATTTTTTGATACCACAGGTGCGAGTCTTCGAAAGGCATTTCTCAAGGCTCCTTTGCGATACTCACGTATCAGTTCCCGTTTTTCTGGCGCCAGGATGCATCCGGTACTTAAAATAGTTCGTCCGCATCACGGGGTTGATTATGCAGCTCCTATAGGGACACCTGTGGTGGCTATCGGCGACGGCAGGGTAACAAGTACCGCATATGAGAACGGCTCAGGAAGGATAGTAAGGATAAAACACAACAGCGTCTATTCCACAGCCTACATGCATCTTTCACGGTTCGGGCCCGGGATAACCCGGGGTGTATATGTCAGACAGGGACAGGTGATAGGTTATGTAGGGAGCTCAGGTCTTTCCTCAGGTCCCCATCTCGACTTCAGGTTCTACAGAAACGGATATGCCGTTGATCCTCTTAAGGTGGAGGCTCCCCCGGTAAACCCTGTTGCCCCGGAGTCAATGGCAGAGTTCAGTAAGGTAGCCCGTGGTTACATTGACCTGCTTGCAACAATAAGCTACCAGTAGTTCACAGATTGTCTATCAGACTGCTTATCACTGCAGGATAATGCTCATATTCGAGTGAATGAACACGTTCTGCCAGGCTGTGCAGATCGTCATCAGGAAGGACAGGGCAACGAGCCTGAAAAATTATATCCCCCGAATCATATTGCTCATTAACGTAATGGATTGTAATGCCGCTCTCGGTACATCCCGCGTCCAGGACACTCCTGTGAACCCTGTCGCCATACATCCCTTTACCGCCGAATCCAGGCAGAAGGGCGGGATGAATATTTACAATACGGCCTCTGAAAGCCTCTACGATATCCGGCGGAGTCAGCCACAGGAATCCGGCAAGAACAACTAAGTCTATTTCCCGTCTCTGAAGCATCATCAACACCTCCCCTGTTTCATAAAATTGGGTGCGGTCGAAAAAAAATGAATCGACGCCGAGTGCCGCAGCCCTTTTCAGGACGATAGCCTGAGGCTTGTTTGACAAAACCAGCGTTACTTTTGCTTTTTTTTCGTTCGAAAAGTATCTTATTATGTTTTCTGCATTCGTCCCGTTACCGGAGGCAAGTATTGCTATATGCTTCATTATCTGATATATACCTTAATTAATAATCGCAGGGCCTCCGGTCGTTAAAAGAATACTATCTTTCTGATTTACATTAATCTACACCAGTCATGATGCAAATTTCCAGCAAATTGTTTGAAAAATATAGTACAAATATATTTCTTTGCAGGGTTTAAAACGAGTATTAACGTAAAACTGATTAGTATGTCTGACATTTCTACAAGAGTTAAGAAGATCATCGTTGAAAAGCTTGGCGTTGATGAGGCAGAGGTTACTCCTGAAGCACATTTCACAAATGACCTTGGTGCTGACTCTCTTGACACTGTCGAGCTGATCATGGAATTCGAAAAGGAATTCAACATTGGAATTCCTGATGATCAGGCAGAAAGCATTAGCACAGTTGGCGAAGCCATCAAGTATATCGAGGAAAACGCCAAGTAGTTTTCTCTTATAACCTGACATGAGGCGTGTAGTAGTTACCGGAATGGGGGCACTGACCCCTATCGGCAACACTTTACAGGACTACTGGAATGGTCTTGTTAATGGTGTAAGCGGAGCGGATCTGATAACCCACTTTGATATCTCCAAGTACAAGACGAAGTTTGCCTGCGAGATCAAGAATTACGATCCTGCCAACTATTTTGACAGGAAAGAGTCGCGCAAGATGGATCGTTACGCACAGTACGCCCATATTGCGGCTGATGAGGCAATTAAAGATGCCGGTCTTGATCCCGGGGCTACTGACAAAGACCGTTCCGGAGTCATCTGGGCCTCAGGTATAGGTGGAATAGAGACATTTCTTGAAGAAGTAAAAGGGTTTGTAATGGGTGATGGCACTCCCCGTTTCAGCCCTTTCTTCATACCAAAGATGATCAGTGACATTGCTGCGGGCATGCTCTCTATCAAGTACGGTTTCCGGGGGCCCAACTTCGCCACCGTGTCAGCCTGCTCCTCTTCAACCAATGCCCTGATCGATGCCTATTTCTATATCCTCATGGGCAAGGCCGATCTGTTTATTGCAGGAGGCTCCGAAGCATCCGTCAATCCTCCCGGTATAGGAGGTTTTAATGCCATGCAGGCCATGTCAACGAACAACGAGGAGTATGCAACTGCCTCACGTCCTTTTGACGTTACCCGTGACGGGTTTGTCATTGGAGAGGGTGCCGGGGCACTTATCCTTGAGGAGCTGGAACATGCCAGAGCCAGGGGTGCCAGGATCTACGCCGAGCTTACCGGCACAGGACTTACGGCTGACGCTTACCACATAACAGCGCCTCATCCCGAAGGCATCGGTGCCATAAACGTGATGAAACAGGCGCTTGAGGAAGCCCGGCTGAAACCCTCTGACGTTGATTATATCAATGTGCATGGAACTGCCACTCCCCTGGGTGACATAGCAGAGATAAAAGCCATACTCTCACTCTTTGGAGAGGACGCTTATAAACTAAACATCAGTGCCACCAAATCAATGACCGGTCATCTCCTTGGAGCTGCAGGAGCTGTAGAGGCCATTGCGACTATCATGGCCATTGTGCATGAGACAGTACCTCCGACTATTAACTTCAGGAACCCTGACCCGGCCATTGACCAGAACCTGAATCTTACCCTGAACAAAGCACAGAAAAGAAATATCAGGGTTGCACTGAGCAATAACTTCGGTTTCGGAGGGCATAATGCTTCTATTCTGATCAGGAAATTCGAAGAATAGTGTTCCTGATCACCAGGAAGAAAAATAAGACTTTCATATACAACAGGAGCGAATTCCGCACCAGGTTAAAACGTTTACTCGGCTTCCGGCCCCAGAATCTCAGGCTGTACGAGATGGCCTTCATCCATCGTTCTGCTTCATATACCCTGCCTGACGGGATAAAAATCAATAACGAAAGACTGGAATACCTGGGTGATGCCATTATTGACAGTATCCTTTCCGACTACCTCTTCCATCTTTACCCTCAGGCTACAGAAGGATTCCTGACAAAGACCAGGGCAAGGATAGTAAACAGGGAGACGCTCAATCACCTGGGGCTCTCAATGGGTCTTGACAAACTTATTGTTTCGAACCTGTCACCCTCGGACTCTGCGCGTAATCTGTACGGTAATGCCATGGAGGCACTCGTAGGGGCAATGTTCATCGATAAAGGATTTAAACGCACACGTCGCTTTTTCATCAAAAAGGGCCTCAAGAAACATCTTGATCTCGATGCAGTGTTATCAGCAGAAACAGATTATAAAAGTCTCATACTTGAATATTGCCAGAAAAACAGGCAAAAGCTTAACTTCACATTGCAGGAGAAAAAAGGAGGCAATGGCATGCACCAGCAGTTCAAAATAACCCTGGCGATCAACAATGAACCGGTTGCCCAGGGAGAAGGAACGACAAAAAAAGAGGCTGAACAGGTGGCATCCATGAATGCCTGGGAGAAGATCAGCAAAACATGAAGATGGCTGCCCGGGGAAAAATAACAAGGCACACAATCGCAAACGAAGAGACGCCTGCCTTCTGGTTCCTTGGTGTTGTCTCATCTGAGCCTGACTACCGGCTTTCCGTCATGATGAACAGAGGCCTCGGTACCGATCTCCGAAAATGCCGTGACGATATAACTATCAGCACAAAAACAGAAAATAAGGTATTTACCCGTTTTACCTCATCCAATCCTGCCCTGACGCTGGTCTCAAACCATGGGAGAGGATCCATCCTGATACCGAAACTGAAAAATATTGATTTTCTGCTCATCATAAGCGGTCAGCATGACAGGAAAAAGGCCGAAGAACTGGCCGGGATAATCAGGAAGATCCCAGAGGTGACTGCAGTGTTCCTGTTGGACAGCAGCGAGATCGGAGACAGGAACCTGTCACTGCTGGTGGCACTGTAAAGAGAAAGAGGAGACAATTTCTTGCCTCCTCTTCAGTGTTAACCCTAAAACTAACCTAACCTATGAAAAAAACTCCAATTATGTTATAACAATTTTCGTGCCATAACTGATACAAATATCAGCATATTTTCCCGTTCACTATCTTAAGGATATGTTAATTTATTGATATTTAACATTTTTTTAATCTTTTCATGCCTCAAAATAAGTCCGGTTACTGTTAAAATAAGTTAAACCTATGTATTCCGGTTTTAACAGATTACTTTTGTTCTGATATGAAGCGTGCATACATAGTCCTTCTGGCTGTCTTTTTCTTTCTGGCCATATCTGCACTTGTGATCATACAGGTCAGATGGATTAATAATGTTGTGCGTGCAGAGGACCAGCGTTTCAGGTTCGGTGTTAACGAAGCCCTGAAAGAGGTGGTTTCGGAGCTTGAGAGGGTTGAAACATACAAGCGTATTATCAGTGAGATCAATCCCGAACCGGCGCCAGCCGGCGTGGATGATAGTGATAACCTCTCCATGCAGGAGTCAGCTGAAGCAAGGCTGCTTGAGAAGTATGGATTTGACCCTGATATCAGATCAGTGATAATCAACAGGGCCGGGCGTACTTACCTTTTAAATTCTGAAAGCCTGCAGGATGAAACTTTCCTGGAGAACACCGAGCCGGAGGAGCAGATGTTGTCTGCCGGAGCTACTTCGCGCATGACTAACAAGATTATCTCGATCGAGAACATAGTCAGCCGTATACTGCATGAGACACCCCAGCTGAGAGACCGCTTTACCTCTGAAGAGCTGAATACCCTTGTCAGAAAATCTCTTGACGCCGTCGGCATTCATCTCGAATATGAATGCGCCGCCCGCGGTGACTATGGGGGTATAATCTACCGGACGCCCAACTACAGTGAAAGCACCGGGGCAAACAAATACCTCAGGCAGCTCTTTCCCAATGACCCTGTGCCCGGAAACAATGTCCTTTCAATTTACTTCCCCAAGGAAGATGAATACAAGTTCAGCCAGATAGCTTTTATGGCCATCTCCTCAATGTTGATTGTCTTGCTGCTTATCCTGCTCGCCACCGGCACTTTCATCGTTATCTTCCGGCAGAAGCGCCTGTCTGAGATAAGAAGTGACTTCATCAACAACATGACCCATGAGCTAAAGACGCCAATAGCTACCATATCACTTGCTTCGCAGATGCTGGCAGACGAAACCATACCCCAGGGATCAAGAGATATTCCCGGGCTCACCTCAGTGATAAGCGAGGAGAGCAACAGGCTCAAGGTGCTTGTTGAGAGAGTGCTTCAGACTGCCATTTTTGAAAAAGCCAGGCTCGAGCTTAATAAAAAGAAAACCGATATCCATGCCATCATCCTAAGGGCCGTGGATGCCTTTAAACTGCAGGTAAACGGGCGGGGAGGTATAATATCAACTTTCCTTGATGCCTCCGATCCGATGGTCACAATTGATGAACCCAATTTTTTTAACGTGCTCATCAACCTGCTTGACAATGCGCTCAAATATACCACACGTACACCGGAAATAACCGTCACTACATCAGGATATCACAAGGGTATCACCATAATTGTCTCTGACAACGGGATAGGTATACCCAGGGAACATCTTAAGCATATCTTCGAGAAGTTCTATCGTGTGCCGGCAGGCAATACACATAATATAAAAGGATTCGGTCTCGGGCTGAGCTATGTCAACAAGATAATTGAGGAGCATCACGGAAACATAAAGGTAGAGAGCCAGGTCGGCAAGGGAACCAGGATAATCATTCACCTTCCAAAAGAACAGCCAAAATGAAAAAAGTCAGCATACTCCTTGCAGAGGATGATCCCAACCTGGGGCAGCTGCTAAAGAATTACCTCACAGCCAAGGAATTCGAGGTTTCACTGGTAACCAACGGAGCCCAGGCGATGAATATCTTCAGGAAAGAAAAGTATCAGCTCTGTCTTCTTGACGTAATGATGCCGGAGATGGATGGCTTTACTCTTGCAAGGGAAATAAGGGCTATTGACCATCATGTGCCTGTGATATTCCTTACAGCCAAGAATCTCAAGGAGGATGTCATTGAAGGGTTCAAGTCAGGGGCTGACGACTACCTGACCAAGCCATTCTCCATGGAAGAGCTGATCTACCGTATCGAAGCCATCCTGAGACGCTCGACAAAGCGGGCTTCGGATTCGCCGGCAGAGATGTACACCATAGGATTGTTTACCTTTGACGTAGCCAAACAAATTCTCACCTTCCGCGATTCGTCACGCAAACTCACCACGAAGGAGACAGAGCTGCTTGAACTGCTATGCCGTCACAGCAATGAGGTGCTTGAACGCAACTTTGCCCTCAAGTCGATATGGATCGACGATAACTACTTCAACGCCAGAAGCATGGATGTTTATATCACCAAGCTTCGCAAGTACCTCAGCCAGGATGATAAAGTAGAGATTCTGAATATCCATGGCAAGGGGTATAAATTGATATGTTAAATAAAATGCCCCGTCCGGAATTCCGTACGGGGCATGAGTTTAGGTTAGTTTCAGGGTCTTTCGACTTATAAAAATTTACTTAGGTCAAAAGCCAACGAAGCGCTAAGTTAACATTATTTCTTTATTTCCAATACCTGAGTCTATTTTTTCTCTCAGTCAAGCTTAAGAACAGCCAGGAAAGCCTGTTGCGGGACCTCGACATTGCCTATCTGCCGCATTCTCTTCTTCCCTTTCTTCTGTTTCTCAAGCAGTTTCCTCTTACGGGTTATGTCACCGCCGTAGCATTTGGCTGTAACGTCCTTCCTCACTGCCTTGACCGTCTCGCGGGCTATGATCTTTGCTCCTATGGCTGCCTGGATGGCAATATCAAACTGTTGCCTGGGGATAAGCTCCCGGAGTTTCTCGCACATCCTTCGTCCAAAATCATATGCATGACCCCTGTGGATAAGAGTGGAAAGTGCATCAACCATCTCCCCGTTAAGAAGTATATCCAGCCTTACGAGGTCAGCCTTCTTATAGTCCGTAATATGATAATCAAAGGAAGCATATCCTTTGGAGATGCTCTTGAGTTTATCGTAGAAATCAAATACAATCTCTGAAAGGGGCATATCGAAGGTCACCTCTACCCTGTCAGAGGTGAGGTATATCTGGTTCTTCAAAGTACCACGTTTGTCGATACAGAGTTTAAGGATGGAACCCAGATATTCCGATTTGGAGATCACCTGAGCGTATATGTACGGCTCCTCTATTTCGTCTATTGTCGTTGCCGGAGGCATTCCTGAAGGGTTGTGCACATCAATAATGTCACCCTTTGTGGTAAGGACCCTGAATGAGACGTTAGGCACGGTGGTGATGACATCCATGTTGAACTCCCTGTCGAGTCGTTCCTGTATTATCTCCATATGAAGCAGCCCGAGGAATCCACAACGGAAACCGAATCCCAGGGCAGCTGACGATTCCGGGACAAATGTCAGTGAGGCATCATTAAGCTGCAACCTCTCGATCGAGGCACGCAGGTCTTCATAGTCGTCCGCATCAACGGGGTAAATACCTGCGAACACCATAGGCTTAACATCAGCAAAGCCCGATATGGCTGAGGAGCAGGGTCGGCTGACATGGGTGATGGTGTCGCCCACCTTCACTTCTGAAGATACTTTTATACCGGAGATAATGTACCCGACATCGCCGGCGCTGAGCACACTGCGCGGCTCCCTCTTTAGCTTCAGGACGCCAATCTCGTCGGCTTCATATTCGCTCCCTGTGTTGACAAACTTGACCAGGTCATGTGTCCTTATCGTTCCGTTGGCAATCTTGAAATAGGCAATAATGCCCCTGAAGGAGTTGAAAACAGAGTCAAATATCAGGGCTTGCAGCGGAGCGTCAGGATCACCCACGGGGGAGGGTATCTTTGTTATGATCTCTCCCATGATACGGTCAACCCCCATGCCGGTACGGGCGCTTGCCTCAATAATCTCGTCACGCTGGCACCCTATGAGATCGACAATCTGGTCCTTCACCTCCTCTGGCATGGCGCTGGCCGAATCCATCTTATTCAGGACGGGGATAATCTCCAGGCCATGCTCTATGGCCATGTATAAGTTTGAAATCGTCTGCGCCTGGATGCCCTGGGTGGCATCTACGACGAGCAGTGCACCCTCACAGGCGGCTATTGACCGGGATACCTCATAGGAGAAATCGACATGGCCGGGGGTGTCAATAAGGTTAAGGTAATAATTTCTTCCACCGTGCTCATAAATCATCTGAATAGCATGGCTCTTGATTGTGATACCTCTCTCTCTTTCGAGATCCATATCATCAAGAACCTGATCCTGAAACTCGCGCGCATCTACCGTCCTGGTCTTCTCAAGAAGCCTGTCGGCAAGGGTGCTCTTGCCATGATCAATATGTGCTATTATGCAGAAGTTTCGTATGTTGTCCATCGTCCGGGGACCTGTTCATTTCAGGTGCAAATATATATAATTTGACCCTTTTTTTATTGACATCATTTGTCATGGGTTCTTTGCGTCAATTTCTTTATTTTAGCTCTTTACTTAAACAGTAATAGATGATAACTCTTGCAGTATCGGTCACTCTGCTGATCCTCGGATACCTTGTTTACGGTAAGGTGGCAGAAAGATACTTCGGGATGGAACCTGAAAGGCCCACTCCTGCTTTCACCAAAAATGACGGCATTGATTACATCCCCATGAAGGGATGGCGTGTCTTTATGATCCAGTTTCTGAACATTGCCGGCCTGGGACCAATCTTCGGTGCCATACTGGGGGCAATGTATGGTCCTGTAGTATACATATGGATCGTTTTCGGTTGTATCTTCATGGGAGCGACACACGACTATTTCGGGGGAATGCTCTCAGTACGACACGGGGGTGCCAGCCTGCCTGAGCTGGTTGGCACTTACCTCGGGAAGAATATGAGGATGTTCTTAAGGGTGTTCACCCTGTTCCTTCTGTTATTTGTCGGTGTTGCCTTTGTCAGCGGTCCGGCAAAGCTTCTCTATACCATGTCAGGTTTCAACCTCACCTTCTGGCTGGGCCTTATTTTCCTGTATTACATTCTGGCCACCCTGCTGCCCATAGACAAGATAATCGGCTCTTTATACCCGTTCTTTGGAGGTGCGCTCATCTTCATGGCCCTGGGGGTATTTATAAGCATAATCATCAGGTGGGCCGGAGGGTCTCTGACACTGATGGAGTTGTCACCAGCCACCCTGATGAACTTCCAGCACGACTCTGCTACCAACACCATATTTCCGTTCCTCTTCATAGTTGTCTCCTGCGGAGCCATCTCCGGCTTTCACGCCACACAGTCGCCGCTCATGGCAAGATGTCTCAGATCGGAGAAACAGGGCAGGCAGATTTTCTACGGAGCCATGATAGCAGAAGGCATTGTGGCAATAATATGGGCGACAGCTGCCATGAATTATATGGGTGACGTCCATGGGTTAAATTACGCTTTTACACATCCGCTGGCAGATAACGCTGCCATCAAACCAGATCCTGCCTGGCTGGTTAACGAGATATGCAGATCATGGCTCGGCAAGACCGGGGCAGTTATTGCAGTAGTAGGTGTTGTGGCTTGCCCGATAACATCCGGAGATACTGCTTTCAGAAGCGCCAGGCTGACGATAGCTGATATGTTCAGGTTGAACCAGAAAAAGGTCTCATCGCGAATGATAATAATTATACCCTTGTTTATCATCGCTTTCTTTCTCACATTCGTAATGAGAGATGAGTTTGCCCGGATATGGAAGTTTGTCGGTATATCCAACCAGGCGCTGGCAGCCATTACATGCTGGACCATTGCAATGTACCTGGCTATGAAGGGGAAGAATCACCTGATGATGTCTCTTCCTGCTTTTTTTCTGACAGCAGTATGTATCACATATATACTGGTGGCTCCTCACTCAGGAGGCGGACTTGCACTGCCGCTCAGGAGCTCTGTCATCCTCGGGGTGACAGGCGCTGCCCTGGCATTTATAGTCTTTCTTTCAGCTTTGAAGAAGAAGAGGGAAACGAATCAATAGTGTTCGCCTGCGACAGGTGCCATGGGCTCATTCCTGCCCTCGACAGGCTGGTCACAGCTAAGCTTCTGAACCTCCCTGCGGAAGAAAATGAACGAGATTACTGCCGCAACAAAATCTGAAATAGGGTTTGCGATCCAGACCCCTTCCACTCCCCAGAAACCCGGGAGGATGATCACCAGGGGTAACAGGACAATTATCTGCCTCAGCAGGGAGAGGAAAGTTGCAAGCCTGGCCTTCCCGATGGCCTGGAAATAGTTAGATGCTATTATCTGAAACCCGACCACCGGCAGTACGGCAGTATATATACGAAGGCCGAGCACACCTGCATTCCTGAGTTCAATATTGTCAGAATTGAACATGCTTATCACCACCCCGGGCATCAGCATACATATCAGCCACCCCCCGGTGGCAACAAGGGTAGCATACTTTATGGCTTTTAATACAGCTTCCTTTACCCTGCACAGATATCCGGCACCGTAGTTGAACCCTATTATTGGCTGAATTGCCATATTTATAGATATAATCGTAATGACCAGCATCATGGTGGCGCTGTTTACAATGCCAAGGGCACCGACAGAGATATCACCACCGTATTTTATAAACTGGGTGTTCATCACGGCCATTATAATACTTGCAGCCAGGTTCATGGCAAATGGAGCAAAGCCAATGGATATTATATATTTAATGATATAAAGGTCAGGAAATACATTGGGCATTGTGAGCCTGGTGACGCTTTTTCTGCCCCGGAAATGGGAAAGAACCCAGATCATAAGGATGAACTGTGATATGATTGTTGCCAGGGCTGCTCCCTTCACCCCCATACCAAGACCGAAAATGAATACCGGGTCAAGGACTATATTCAGGCCTGCGCTGATGAAGATTGAATACATCGCTATTCGCGGATTACCTTCAGCTCTTATTATGTTGTTGAGGGCATACCCTGTCATTGCAAACGGCACACCTGCCAGTATGATACCGAAGTAGTCCGAAGCATATTGAAGCGTCTCCGGACCGGCGCCAAAGATCTGCAATATCCTGTCGCGCACCAGGAACCCGGTGCCCATCAGAACCAGGCTAATAATCACAGAGAGGAAAAGAGCATTGCCCAGTATTTTGTTTGCCCGGTTAAAATCCTTCTCCCCAAGGCTGAGTGAGACGCGTACTGCTGAACCCATACCCACCAGCATCCCAAATGCCATGATGACTATCATCAGGGGAAAAACCACGCTGAGACCAGAGAGTGCAAGAGCATCAACGCCCTGGCCTATATATATACGGTCGACGATATTATACAGAGCATTTGCCATCATGCTGGCAAAGGCAGGAAGGAAATATTTCCTCATCAGCTTCCCTATACTCTGATGTTCGAGATCGTAAACCTGCTTCGGATCAGCCATAACTTCATTTGATCAGGCAAATATGAGGGTAAATGTTGAAATATCTCACATGAAAGGAAAAAGATTCTGATATTGGCCCATCTATCAGGGTATTGGCCTTTTTAGAAACGGGGATGATCATGACAGCTGGTTTTTATTAATCAGTGTCGGGATATGCTGCCCCGTCACGGATCTGCATAATAAAATCCCTGTTCATCAGAATATTGACAATATCAATAAAAAAGAGGCTGTCCTGTGTAATTCAGGCAGCCTCTTTTCTTCAATCAATAAGCTTTTACATCATTCCCGGCATACCGCCACCGCCCATAGCGGGGTTAGGCATCGGGTTCTCTTCCTTCTCGTCAACAACAACTGCCTCGGTGGTAAGGAACATCCCTGCTATGGATGCAGCGTTTTCGAGTGCTATCCTTGTTACTTTTGCAGGGTCGATTACTCCGGCCTTAAGAAGGTGCTCAAATTTATCACTCTGTGCGTTATAACCGTAATCATCCTTGCCTTCGCGTACTTTCTGTACTATTACTGCGCCTTCAAGGCCTGCGTTTATAACTATCTGACGCAGCGGCTCCTCTATTGCCCTCTTAACGATCTCGATACCTGTATTCTGATCGTCATTGTCTCCCTTAAGTTTGTCAAGCAGAGGAATTGCCCTGAGAAAAGCAACTCCGCCTCCGGGTATAATACCCTCTTCTATTGCGGCACGTGTTGCATGAAGAGCGTCATCCACACGGTCTTTCTTCTCTTTCATCTCAACCTCGGATGCGGCACCAATATACAGAACTGCCACACCGCCTGCCAGCTTGGCAAGTCTCTCCTGGAGCTTCTCCCTGTCATAGTCTGAGGTAGTAACTGATATCTGTTGTTTGATCTGGTTGATACGGGCCTGGATCATTTCCTTGTCTCCTGCGCCGTTGACAATGGTGGTGTTCTCCTTATTAACGGTCACTTTGTCAGCAACACCGAGGTCGTTCATGGTTGCATTCTCAAGCTTCATGCCTCTCTCTTCGGAGATAACCGTTCCACCGGTAAGAATGGCAATATCCTCAAGCATTTCCTTCCTTCTGTCACCAAAGCCCGGAGCTTTGACGGCACATACCTTCAAGGAACCTCTCAAACGGTTTACAACAAGTGTGGCAAGTGCCTCACCTTCCACATCCTCTGCAATTATCATGAGGCCACGGCCATTGCGTGCCGTCTCTTCCAGGATCGGAAGAAGGTCTTTCATGGATGAAATCTTCTTATCATGAATCAGGATGTAAGGATTATCCATTTCAACTTCCATTTTGTCAGGATTGGTGACAAAATAAGCTGAGATGTAACCACGGTCGAACTGCATACCCTCAACAACCTCAACCTTGGTCTCTGTACCCTTGGCTTCCTCAACGGTGATAACACCTTCCTTCTTCACCTTATCCATTGCGGTTGCGATGAGTTTGCCAATCTCTTCATCATTATTTGCGGAGATACGTGCAACCTGCTCAATCTTCTTAAGGTCGTCACCGACGCTCTGGGACTGGTTCTTCAGGCTCTCCACAACAGTTGCGACAGCTTTGTCAATCCCTCTTTTCAGATCCATCGGATTGGCACCTGCTGTGACATTTTTCAATCCAACGCTTATAATGCTCTGAGCAAGTACGGTAGCTGTTGTGGTACCATCACCAGCCGAGTCTGATGTCTTGGAGGCTACCTCCTTGACCATCTGTGCACCCATGTTCTGATAAGGATCTGACAGTTCAATCTCCTTGGCAACGGTAACACCATCCTTGGTTATCTGCGGAGCACCGAATTTCTTCTCAATTACCACATTACGTCCTTTGGGACCCAGCGTTACCTTAACGGCGTCTGCCAGACGGTCAACACCTTCTTTCAGAAGGTTACGTGCGTCAATATTGAATTTAATTTCCTTCGACATTGTTATATTATTTTAAGTTATTA
Source organism: Bacteroidota bacterium (assembly GCA_003250475.1). Taxonomy (GTDB): domain Bacteria; phylum Bacteroidota; class Bacteroidia; order Bacteroidales; family VadinHA17; genus SR-FBR-E99. The sequence continues at coordinate 26,220 of QKGI01000112.1, forward strand.
CGAAATATAGAGAACATCAGACTGTGAAATAAGCAGATAGTCATCACCATCAATGTTCAGTTCCTGACCTGAGTATTTACCATAGAGAACAACATCCCCCTTCTTTAGTTCCATCTCTTCATCTTTCTTGGGAGCACCGACAAGAACGACAGTACCTGCACGAGGTTTTTCCTTTGCTGAATCGGGGATAATGATACCGCTGGCTGTCTTTTCCTCTGCTTCCTGAGGTTTGATGAGGACCTTACCTGCCAGCACTTTGCCTTTTAATTGTGCCATTTCTATTAGTTTTATAGTTAAACAATGTTTTTTCCTGCTTCAGAATTTCATAATCTGTGCCAAATGAAAAGTGACAAAAAAAAAGTGTCAGTTCATGACAAACTGGCACTTCAGTATATCCATGATGTCACTTCTGCTATTCGTTACCTTCGTCAGGCTGCGGCTCGACCGGTGTCTGTGTTGGCAGTACAGGTATTGATTGGGGGTCCTGAGCTCTTTCGATTGACGACTTGATGACGGATTCCTTCTGTCCCTGACCTCTGGGTATTGAGGCTGTTGCAGTCAGACTGAGAATTATGATGGCTGCACCGAGCGTCCATGTTGCCTTTTCAAGAAAGTCAGCAGTTTTGCGTACACCCATCGACTGGCCGGCAGAGGTAAAGTTGGCTGCAAGACCGCCTCCTTTTGAATTCTGGACCAGTACAACCATTATTACAAGCACACATGCAATGATAACCAGGATTGATATGAAAATATATATGCCCATTGTAGTATTATTTGATTAAGTCTCTGATCTTTTCAATACGGCTCGCAAAGTAAGTACTTTTTTCCGGAAATTGCAAAGAGAGCTTTTCATAAATATTTATTGCCTTTGTATAATAACCCTGATTAACATAAATCTTTGCCAGGGTTTCGGTTATGAAAGTCCCCTCCTCACGCGAACTCTCTTCTGACAGGTCTCTGGCAGGATGATATTCCCCGGGTGTCATTCTTTCAATCGTCGGGTTTACCCTGATGAACCTGTCAATAAGATCTGTCGGCGTCAACTGACTTACCTGCTCCTCTTCATCTGCCGGCTCATCAGGCAGCAGTTCCAGCAAGCCTCCGGGGTCTGGCCCTGACCCGGTCATGGTTTCCGCCTCCGGTTCGTATTGTATTTCTGATTCCGATTCGGCTTCCATGTCATAGAGCAGATCTGTGTCCGGTCCAGGCTCCTGTTCGTACTCATTTTCCCGGGATGTTACAAATTCCGGCTCACGCTCCCGGGCAAAAACAGCATCCGGCTCCGGTTCAACATCCGGTTCCTGTATGGACCCGGATCCTGCCTGGCGGTCACTGTCATGCAGCGGGGTGCTCTCCGCCGGAGGAAGGACCGTTTCCGGTTGGGAAGCCCCTGCTAAGCTGCCTGCCTGCTCAAGCTCCCGGAGACGTGCTTCTATCTCTTCAATAAGATCTTCCTTAGTCCTGAGTGATGTATCTGCCGCTGATAGCTCCTGGCTATCCCTTGCCGCAGCCGGTTGTCGCTCCCCGGAAATTTCATCAGTTGTTCCGGCAGTCGACTCCTCCTGTATCTCCACAGGAGCCTCCTCAGACCCTCCTGCAGGCATTGCCTCCTGTATCTCCGGGTGTATCTCCCCTGTAGCTTCCTCAGACGGCTCCTCCAGTGCTCCTGCCGGTATTTCCTCAGGTATCTCACCGGGCATCTCCTCATGTTCAACAGCCGGGATCTCCTCAGGCGTCTCAACAGGCGATTCACCGGGTGCCTCTGAAGGGATCTCCTCAAGAGTCTCCTCGAATGTCTCACCAGTAACCTCCCCGGGTATCCCAGTAGACGGAATCTCCTGTGCCTCCACTGTTGTTTCCTGTGATATCCCTTCCACGGAGGCTTCCACAACCTCTTTCAGTTCTATTTCGTCAGGCTGAATGCCGGCATCCTCAGCAGTCTCTCCTGCTCCAGAAGCTGCCTCCTCCACCGTCACTCCGGCATCACTACTGACCCCGGTGGTGATATTCCCCTCACGCTCCCCGGCAGATATCCCACCATCATCAGCCGGCACTGCGTCAGGCATTTTTTCTTCATCTGAAAGCCTCTCCGGCAAGGTCACATCATCATTCACCGATGACGGTACTTCAGTGATTTCTGCAACCGGCATCACTGTCCCGGCAGCACCCTGGGCAGAGCCGGGAGTACCGGCCTCTGAAGGAAAAAAAAGATAATGGTAAAGCACTTCCCTGTCGGCTACAGAGAGTGCGGATGTCTTCAGTTGATTGTCAAACCGGATGTCTGAATTTTCTTTCAACCCCCGGAGGAGAAGCATGTGTGCGGAATGAAACCAGGGGAACAGGCCTGTCAGCTCTCTCAGTCCTTCAAGATCGCCCTGACCGGGTATATCAGTACCCTTAATGAACCTGTTGAATTCATTCCTGTTCATCAGCCGTCGTTACCAGTTGACAAATGCCCTGTTAAAAATATCCTCAACGAGCATCTTCACAATCTCTTCTGTCAGCCCGGCTTCCACATCAGACAGGTTAAACCCGCTGTCGTAATCCTGGTATCTTGTGAAAGACTGCTCATAGCTGTTATCCGTATTAAAACTGTTGACATACCTGACTTTAACAGTTATGGAGAAACGGTTCGTGGCAGCCTGTTCATCACCGCTGACAGTTAGTGGTTGTGTCTTATAATCAGTAATTTCACCCTCGAAGCTCAGATCACCCCCAGAAGCAACCATGCCAAGGTTTGTCTGTGCCCTGCACATATCAATAAGTGCATCTGTCAGCTCCTGGCTCAGCTCAAGCCTGACAATACTGGCCCTGTTCTGAAAGGTGGCCACACTTATTGTCTTCGCCTCTACCGGTATCGAAGCCCCGGTGAAAGAGTATTTTATTTTCACTCCGCAACCTGCCACAACTAAAAGAACTGACAGGGTTAATATTATAATGGTAGCCCTATGCTTCAAGACCGTACTCATTTATTTTCCTGTAAAGTGTTCTCTCAGATATTCCCAGTTCAGCAGCAGCAAGTTTCCGCTTGCCGTTGTTCTTGTCGAGGGCCTTCTTGATTAATTCCTTCTCCCTGTCAGCAAGCGACAGTGATTCCTCTATGACTTCCTCGGTATCCTCTATTGCCTTGCTCTCCCTGGGTGAGCTGTACCCAACTTTTACAGGCTGCACAGGCTCAAAGGAGTCCTTACGTATATCGCTGTCATTATAAAGGTTACGTATTGCCCTGGCTCCGCTCTCTGTAAGATTACCCGGTTCTCCGCCGGCATTGAGCATATCAAAGACAAGGTTCTTCAGATCATGCATGTCGCTCTTCATATCAAAAAGAACCTTGTATAATATCTCACGTTCTGAACTGAACCCTTTGCCCTCCGGAGCCCTTACCGGAACGGGAAGACGTTCGCTATGATAATCAGGCAGGTAGTTTGACAACATGGCAGCCGTTATATCCCGGTCCTGTTCAATTACGGATATCTGTTCGGTAATATTCTTGAGCTGTCTGACATTACCGGGCCAGTAATAATGGAGCAGAACCTCCCTGGCCTGGTGGTCCGGTCTTATGGCGGGCATACGGTAACGCTCAGCAAAATCTACTGAGAACTTCCGGAAAAGGAGTATTATATCTTCTCCTCTCTCCCGCAGCGCAGGGACCCTTACGGGTACCGTATTTAGCCTGTAAAAGAGGTCTTCCCTAAATCTCCCGGCAGCAACAGCCTGTACAATGTCAATATTCGTTGCGGCTATAACCCGTACATCTGTCTTCTGTACCTTTGAAGACCCCACCCTGATAAACTCGCCGGACTCAAGCACCCGCAGCAATCTCACCTGCGTCGAAAGGGGCAGCTCAGCCACCTCGTCAAGAAAGATAGTTCCACCGTCGGCAACCTCGAAATAACCTTTGCGGCTGTCGGTGGCCCCGGTAAATGCTCCTTTCTCGTGTCCGAAAAGCTCGGAATCTATTGTCCCTTCAGGTATAGCTCCACAGTTGACAGCAATATACGACCCGTGTTTCCGGAGGCTGTATGTATGTATAACCTGCGGAAATACCTCCTTACCGGTGCCACTCTCCCCGGTGATGAGCACCGAGAGATCCGTAGGGGCAACCTGAACGGCTATATCGATAGCCCTGTTCAGTCCCTCATGGTTGCCAATTATCCCAAACCTCTGTTTGACGCTCTGTAGCTCCTTCATCGAAATGCAATGAACTGCGAATTTACTACTTTTTTACTTTATGTTAAAGCTGTTGCAGGTAAATAGGAATCAATACAGAGAGCCGCTTCCGGTGAATTACAGGAGTTATTCTTCTGCACCGGGCTGAATAAGTCTGCTGCACTCTTTATTAATGGAACATGGTAAGCAGGATCATGACAGAAGTGCGGAGCACCTTGTATAATTTATCCGGGCAAGACCGGAACCGGACAGGAAATCAAAGGACATATATCTGCAAGGGTGCAAAACAATCTTTACCTGATTACAGACCTGGCGGGGAAATAACTTAACCGATAGCCGGGCAGGGCCATGAATAATGAAAAGCAAACAGGAAGAAGAGTGATTCTAAACTTTTATAAACTCAGGTTGTTATATACAATAAGTAAGTAACATAGAGACAGATGAATGCAGGAAGCCGGACATACTCCATAAAGGATCTCGAAAACTTCTGCGGAATAAAAGCCCATACCATAAGGATGTGGGAGAAGAGGTACGGGATCCTTACGCCTGAAAGAAGTGATTCAAATATAAGACACTATACTGAAGAAGAGCTGAAAAAGCTCATCACCATAGCAATTCTTAACCGCAACGGGCTGAAGATCTCAAAGATCGCCCGGTTGAATGACACCGACCTGTTGCATGAAGTCCTCAAGACAGGTGAAGTTGACCTGATGAGCGACGGATCATTTAAGCCGGGAGACCTGATCATGTCGGCACTTCGGTTTAGCGAGGCAGAATTCAGGGAAAAACTCAGTCGTATCGTAGCTGAGAAAGGCCTGACCGAGGCTTATCTTCAGGTATTTTACCCGCTTATTCAAAAGGCTCATGCTCTCTGGCTTACAGATTGCATCTCAAAGCCACAGGAGCAATTCATAAGACATATAATAAACACAATACTGACATATGAGGACATGGCCCTTGATACTCCTGCCGGCGGGAAAAGTGCAGCCATAATCAACCTCAGTGATAATGAGTGCGACAACAATCTTGTCTTTCTCAAATACCTTATCAGAAAGAAGGGATATGATGTTGTCTTTACTGAAGGGACTCTCTCTGCGGATGACATCAGGGGGATCCACTCCGTCAGGCCCTTTACAGTTCTTGCCCTTAACCTGCCATCGTCTGAGCCGGATGAGGAGGTCAGGGAGTTCTGCAGTGAATTGGCCAAGGAGCTGAACCTTAAAAAGATTCTTGTACTTGGCAGGTATGATGGGAAGAATTCGTGGACCAATGGTAAAACCAAAGCTGTCTCTTCTCCCTCCTATCTTCCTGACTGGGCAGACAGTCTTTGAACAGGCTGCTCAGTCGCGGGTTATCCTGACTACCACAGAATCTGCAATCTCAAGTGCAGTTGTCAGGGTGCCAAGGTCTTTGAACAGTTCCCCGGTGGCTCCGGTCGGATGGCTATGGCCTATTGGCTTCATAATATACCTCTCATGAAGATCGCCAAGATCAATTTTGCTTTCATATACAACTGCCGGCTGGGCATTGGATAAATAATTGGTGTCGCCCGGGTACTTGTCATTCGTCCAGTAATCATTCCAATCCCAGTTCTGGTTCACCTCCAACATAACACTGAATCTGTCTGGCAGAGGCTTGTCGGCCCTTGACCTGAGCACAAAGCTTGTTGTAGGGGTAGCCCCGCTGTATGCATCAGCAACCGGGTTATCAGTATCAGGCATGTAGAGTCCGTCAACGGCTTTAATGCCACGTTGATGCGACCAGTAAGGAAGTGTCTGCGGAGCACGCCTGGAGGCAGCAACCCACTTGCCTGCCGCGTTGGAGCCATACCTGAATATGCCGGTTGCCACCGACCTGGGAACAAATAATGACTGGAGATAGTCTCCCTTATCATCTTCGAGCCAGACAGCCATAAGAGGGTAATAAAGTGACGGTCCTCCGTAAAAAGTCACTTCGATCTCCTGTCCGGCGCCGGACATGTTGGTGACAATATCAGTAAAGGTCTGCCTCTGGGCCAGCCTTGTCACCGACGGTGATGTTGAGCACGCGGCAAGAGAGGCCGCTAATAGTGCAATAATATATTTCATTTTCATCAGATTTCTATATTTCTATGATTATGCCTACCGTGGGCAGGACGGTTCCGGCATCCGCTTTGATATATTTAAGGAGGTACCGCTCCGGGTCTTCAGGATTTACAAGGGGCGCGCCGGTGTCATCAGTCCTGAGAACCAGGATATCCGGTTGCTGTGCCTTGTAGTTGAAGACATTCTGTACATCAAGATAGAGCATCAGTGACCATCTGTCAAAATAGAACTGTTTGTCAATCCTGATATCCAGCTGGTTAAAACTTTTCAGTCTCTCACTGTTGAATCTTCCATAGTCAGGATAACCCTGTCCTGACACATTCCACGCGTCAATGTAAGAAGACCTGTCAAGGTCAAACGGTGTATACGGGGCCCCGCCGACGAATCTCCATCTGAAACCGGCATCCCAGCTCTTTCCTATACTCTTCGTGGCAGTGATACTCAGGAGGTGTCTGTTATCCCAAGCCGAAGGTATGTATTCGCCTCCGGTGCCTTCGAATTCGCTTCTCACAAATGTGTATGAGAAGACCATATTCAGTCCTTTAAAATCTCTCGCACGGCCCATCAGTTCAAGACCGTAGGCTCTTCCAACGGCAGACGAGACCAGCTCTTCGTTTCCAAATACTCCGTAACCTGCGCTCTTGGTTGATAGGGGGACCTGGTCTGCAACAGATAAAGGATAATCGGAATAATGCTTAAAAAAACCTTCCAAAGTGAATTGCAGCCTCTCATCCGGCACCAGCTCAAGGCCGCCCACTATATGGTCAGCCGCAATATACTTCAGACCGTTTACCCTGTTCACAAAGTTGCCTTCATTGTCGCGGAAGCCAAGTGATGTATAGGGTGGGAGCTGGTAATACCGCCCCAGGTTAAAGTTAAGGCTTATCTCCTCCGTCAGTGAGTATGAAGCTGAAAAACGGGGTGAGAATTGGGTTAGCGGATTTGCCATAACGGAGGAATAACTGTTGGCATCAGTACGTAATCCCAATGAGAGTTTCATCCTCCCGTCGATAAATGCCCGGCTCACCTGTCCAAAAGCCGCGTACTTAAAAAAAACAAGATTAGTGTTATAAAACTCTGTCTGAAGACCGTCTCCGGCAAAGAATTGCCGGTATGTGTCATTACGGTAACGCGACATCTCGGTACCCGCTCCGAAGCTCACCCTCAAGGAATTAGGCCATACAATTGTGCGTTCATATCTTAAACGGATATCACCCTCGCCACTCTGATAATCATAGGTTTTATTTGCCGGGTCAGACTCATCATTATTCAGATACTTGTACTGGGTGTTATTAAGATAATTCCGGCTGATAACCAGCATCTCCGATCCCTTGGCACGGAAGTGTCTGTATACGGCCCCCACCGTATAGCTGTACTGTTCCTGGGTAGGAATATATCCCAGGATATAACGCTGGTACTCAGTCTCGTCCGCGTCGAGATTAAGCCTGAAATCGTCCTTTGCGCCCAGGCCGAGTACAGTAAGCTCATTCTTCTGGTCAAATTTTACTTTATACCTGAACTGAAAGTCAGTATAGGTGGGCAGGAAAGGAAGCCCAATAGCACCGAAAAGAAATTGCAGATATGACCTTCGCACTGACATTATAAGGGAGCTGCGCTCACCCAGAGGCCCGTTGAATGTGAGCCCCAGGTCAGAGGCTCCGATGGTTGCTTTCAGCGATCTCTTCTCCCTGTTGCCCTCTATCATGGTGAAGTCCATCACAGAGCTCAGGGCGTTACCGCGAGATGCGGGGAAAGCGCCCGACAGGAAATCAACTGATCTTATGAAATCAACGTTGATGATGCCCGTGGGCCCACCCGATGACCCCTGGGTGGAAAAATGATTCAGGTAAGGAATCTCGACGTTGTCAATAAAGAACCTGTTCTCATTGGGCCCGCCTCCTCTTACAATCACATCATTCCTGAAGGCCGGGGTTGAAGCCACCCCGGGGAAGGACTGTATTACGCGGGAAATATCACGGTTGCCTCCGGGATTCATTTCAATCTCCTGGATGCCAATGATCCTCGCAGATACCGGACTCTCAACCGATTTGCGGAAGGGCGATGGCTTTACTATTACATCTCCAACTTCAACGACAGTGGCCTCGAGACGTATGTTAAGATTCACCTCATTATTATTGGTCACCATCACCCCTTCTGTTATGTAAGGTTTGTATCCCACTGATGAGACCCTGACCTCAACAAAACCCGGTTTCAGACCTGTGAAGGTGAAATAACCGTCGTAATCAGTCATTGCACCTGTAGTTGTATTCCATATGACCACACTGGCAAATGGTACCGGTTCATTGGTGGTTGCATCGACTACCTGACCGCGGATACTACCCCCTCCTGATTGTCCCGAAAGACCGGTAAGATACACCGAGGTCAGTAAAATAACTAAATATCGTTTTACCATCATTAAGATTCATAAGTTAAGAAAAGTGCTCTCTGCTTCTGTTCAAAGTCCTGCAGGGCTTCCAGACCGGCCGGTGTCTTTATGACACACGTTTCCCGTTTTGTTAAACCCCTGTTGCACAATAACAACAATAACCGGGTTTTGTTTACAATTACGATACTATATGTTAAAGCAGCGCCGAAAAATGTTTCTCCTCAGATGCCAGATCCATAAAAGGGGCTCTTGCCTTCAGGTCATTTATTTTCTGAAGCATAACACCTGCAAATGCTGATGTCTCCCTTTTTCCCCCGGATATCCTGTGAGCTTTTTGCCGCTTCATTCCAGAGCCTCAGTACCGGACTTTCCATAAAGACGGAACAGAACTTTTCCCATATGTAATCTATGGCGGTCTCGGACGGGTGGATCATATCAGGCGCATAGAACCTGTAATCACGCAGTTCATCCATAAAAATCTCATATGCCGGGAAATATCCGGCAACGGAAGGATGTGAAAGCAGCTCCTCAGCAGCAAGCAGCAGCTGGGCCTTACTCAGCTGGTTTGCATGAGCGCCGTCACTCATATGACGGACGGGACTTACTGTGAACCAGACCCGGAGCGCGGGGTTCAGCTCTGAGATCTTATCAAGGGTCTCCATCCATCTGTCTGCAATCTCCGACCATGAAGCCTGACGCCGGGTAAAGAGTGATGACGGCAGCTTGTGGCAGTTGGCGACGATGGCCCCGCTCTCCCTCAGTGTGTATATATATGAGGTGCCGAAAGTGACAAAAAGAAATGAGGCTTCCTTAAGAAACGACGATGCAGCCTCTCCGGTATCGTTAAGCCTTTCAACAAGGACCTCGGGATCATATGAAGAGAAAGCCGTATGATGATCCAGGCTCATGTAACGGTTCTGGTGCAGGTAGATGTCACCTGCAGTATAGACATGCCCGGATATAAACCTGTCGAGAGCGCCCGCTACAGAAAACGGATTGAAGAGGGTACCGTGCGGATTGGTCATGACCTTCAGCTTTCCTGCCGCCATGCGATAACCTATCTCGCCGGCAAAGCACGACCCCAGAAACAGAACTGGAGTGCTGTAACTGATCTTTAAGGAGGATGAAGGAAGCCCAACAGCTGTAATCAGTTCCATGATGAATTCCGGTTAGTAAACAAAAATATAAAGGTAAAAGGTAAAAGACAAAAGTAAGAGTGATTACATGGAAGAGTCACGATTGTCAGCCTACTTTCCGGACGCGTACATGAGAGACGTGATTATATCATTCCCCCCGGCACGGAAAACAGATGATGTCGTCATTGTAACCATCCTGATAACTGCACCCGGAGGTGAAGTGGCAGGGCAACTATATCAATGAATCAATCCACTCCGCAATGAACTCAAAGTGTTCCTCCCTGAGAAGGTCATTGTGAAGTTCGTGATATCCATCATCCCACAGTTTCAATGTCGCTTTTGGTGCCAGACCGGCTACCTGCAGTGAGCCCGATGAGGAGGTGATCATATCGTTACGGCCATGCACCAGCAGAAGCGGAATATTTATCTCCCCTGCACCTGCCAATGTCTCCTTTGCGGCGTCGGTCATCCAGCCATAGAGCCCGGCAGAGATAAGTCCGTGTACCAGCGGGTCACTCCTGTATGCTGCAACTACTTCCGGATCACGTGAAAGGAACTCCGTCTTCAGTCCTGACGGCTGTGTCATTCCGGGCATCAGTTTCTTTGCCAGGTTTGCCATTATCACCTTCGCCTGTGGAGGTGTTTCTGTCAGGTAAAGCCATGGAGAGGTGGCAATGGCACCGCTCAGCCGGGGCTTGCGTCTGACAAGATAGTTGAGGACTATTCCTCCTCCAAGGCTATGCCCGTAGATGAACAGGGGCACTCCCGGAAATTCGGAATACAGCTCATCACAAAGACGATCAATAGTATCGTATACCTTCTCAGGCGAAGGCACGACGCCTCTTCTTCCTTCCGAGTTTCCATGGCCGGGCAGGTCAAACGCGCGAACCGTTACGCCCAGGGCATTGAACATGGAAGCCCATCCGGCATACCTTCCGGCATGTTCTCCCAGGCCGTGCACAAGAAGTATTACAGCCTTCGTTTTCCCGGGGGCTTCATAGCCATAAAGCGCAGTTTTTCCTGCTGGATATGTTTTTATCTCCATTTCATGAATTTTCAGTAAAGATAGTTAAAAGTAAATGCCTCCACTTTAGTATCATGCGACCGGAGTCTCAGGCACTCCGTCGCTATCAGCATCATTTACTTTATATATTGCTGATCTTGTGTCTCTTTTAATTAACTACACTATCAGCCATGCCCGCCTCTCCTGTCTGTATATACATCACATCAAATATTAATACCTTCTTATCCTAATTTAGACAACTATGGTTCATCTCCCTGTCTGTCAACACAATGCCACTTAGAAACTCAACTATTATCAATTATTTAACAATAATTTAAGATATTCGGATTTGGATATCCTTTATTTTGTGTTTAACTTTGTGTCAACAAAGAAAACAACAGAGAGATGACTGCACAGGAATTTACAACAAGCATAATAGATCTGAAGGGGAATCTTCAGAAGTACGCTCTCAGTCTGACGCTCGACCGCGACAATGCACTTGATCTGGTTCAGGATACATTTCTGAAGGCAATACAGAACCAGGATAAGTTTGTGGATTCTACAAACCTCAAAGCCTGGATTTTTACAATAATGAAGAACACCTTCATCAACAATTACCGTCGTAAGATGAGGGAGAACACGATGATGGACGGGACCCAGGAGCTGTACTATCTCAATCTCTCATCAGACAAGGGGAGTATCTCTCCCGAATCATCCTTTTCGGGCAACGAGATAGAGAGGGCAATAGGTGCACTGCATGATGAGTACCGCCTTCCTTTCCAGATGCATCTTGACGGTTATAAGTATGAAGAGATATCTGAGAATCTGAATCTCAAACTGGGCACAGTAAAGAGCCGCATCTTCTTTGCAAGGCAGAAGCTTATGAGTGTGTTAAAGGATTACAATGGTTAGTTTAGATAGTGGTTTAAAAAATGGGCTGCCGGATGATAATTGTCCGGCAGTCTTTTTATTACCTGGTTTCCTGTATCTTTTCATTGATCCACACTTTATCAATACCTTTATAAAAAAATACAACGGTATGAAAAAATATCTCTTTGCAGCGTTTCTTGCCCTGGTTCTGACTGCATCGCCCGCAGATGGCCAGGAGAAATATCTTCAGTTTCCGGTAAGTCATGTGACAGTCTTCAGGCAGGGGGCCCAGCTCTCCGGTGAACTCACCCTCAACCTGCAGGCGGGAACCATGGATTATGTCGCAGGAGGATTGTCACCATACATTGATCCCAACAGCATCCAGGTCAGAGGCGAGGGAGATTTCATTATAACGGGTGTCAGCCATCGAAACAACTACCTAGAGAATCCTTCAGAATCAGAGACTATCAGTGATCTGAGAGGGAAAATCAAGGCGCTGGAGCTTAAAATTGAGGATGAAGAGACTACGATGGGTATTCTTAAAGAAAAGGAAGTCTTCCTGAAGTCGAATTATGATATCGTCACCAACAAATCGGCCATCACACCTGACCAGTTAAGGGCACTGATGGATATCTATTCGGCAAATATTGAATCGGTCAGGACGGCTGTTTTGAAGAAGCAGAGGATAATAAAAGAGTACAGCGAGGAGAAGGACAAACTTGAAAAACAACTTTCAGGCACTCTTGATAAATCGAGGATGCCTACCGGTGAGATAGTGGTATCCGTTACCTCGGGAAAGCCGGTTATGGGCAGGCTGAGACTATCCTACATGGTTAACAACGCCGGTTGGAGACCATCATATGACATCAGGGTCGACGATATCACCGACCCCGCGGTTATTGTATACAAGGCCGGTGTATGGCAGAACAGCGGCATCGACTGGAAGGACGTGAAGATCAGTCTTTCAAACTCAGAACCTATGACCGCAGGAGCACTTCCTCCGCTTAATCCATGGTTTATTGACTTCTATGCTCCACCGGTTATGTTGCGAGGATTATCGGGCAAGGCTGCCGGAATCAATATTTCAAAGCGTGAGAGCGCCCCTGTCGCCTATGATGATATAGTGACATTAGAAGAATCCGCACCTATGCCCGTGACGATAAATGAGTCCAACATAAGCTTCAGTTTCGATGTGAACCTGCCAAAGACAATTGTGTCAGGCGGAAAGGCTGAGACTGTTGAACTCCAGAGGCTGACAGTCCCCGCCACCTACAGCTATGCTGCCACTCCCAAGCTGGCAACCACGGCATACCTTATGGGTTACATCACTGACTGGGAGAAATATAACCTGCTGCCGGGAGAATCTAATATCTATTTCAGCAACACCTTTACAGGGAAAGGATTCATTAATACGCTGGAGCTTTCAGACACTCTTCCCGTATCGCTTGGTGCCGACAATAACATCACTGTAAAGCGTGAGCGGAGGACCGGTTACACATCCCAGAAGCTCATCGGGGCCAACCGGGTCGTGACCATGTCCTTCCTGCTCTCCGTACGCAACAATAAGAGCAAGGCTGTCAATGTCAGGCTCCGTGACCAGGTTCCGTTATCACAGAACAGCAGCATCACTGTTGAGGCTGTTGAGCTGACAGGGGGAAAACATGACATCGTCACAGGGGTTATCACATGGGATCTTGTCCTCCAGCCCCGTGAGACAAAAGAGATCATACTCACCTACAGTGTCAGATATCCAAAAAACCAGAAGGTGGTCCTTGAGTGACAGACACTTGCGGGGTTCCAACACATCAGGTTATCAACACCTGTTAATAAACCTGTATTTTATCACATAAAGAACTGTATTACTGCCCGTTGGCATTGTTGATAAAGTTGTGCATTTCCTGTTACTTCATTTATTGAATAAATAGGCTTAAAAACTTGACAAAGAAAGGTCAAGGGACTATATTTGTTAGACCATGTGAGCGATAAAGAGTCGCTCTGAAGCATGAAAGTTCTTTCGAATGGTTTAATTATCACTCTGAATCAACATCAGACTTCAGGGTCTCACGCAGAACGACTACGGTCCGGATGCGTCCGTCATGGGTGCAGGCTGAGAAGCCTTCCCATCCTGGCGGTCTGGAGGGGGCAATCATCAGACGGTGTAACAACCGCGAGATGAGAGCAACACAAATGCAACGCTGAAAGCTAATAAGGCAGCAAATGTGCCCGTAAAGAGAGAGGATCATCATGCCAGCCAAACCGGCGAGGATAGGATGGAGATGATCCGGGTGTGACAGCAGCTATCCCTTCGGGGAGTGTCAGGCCTCAGGGGTTCATGGCTCCGCGTCCCGTTAAGTAATCCGCAAAAGCCGCAAGGCTATTAAAGAAAACTGAAGAGACACCGGAACAGGGTCAGCAATCAGCCATCCGGCAGATTTCGACAGGCCAGGTAAAGGAAGGAGTAACAGAGATGGACCGACTGCAATAACAGTAGCATGGCGGCTGTGACGGTCATGGCTGTCACTCGCCGGAATGGGAACATATACGTACAGTATTGTTCCCATTCGTGTTTTATAGCCTTTTGATCAAAAAAAAGGAGCTTAACGCCCCCTTATCACCCCCCTCGGAGAGTTCTTTATAAAGTCCAGGATATAATCGCGCTCGGGTGTCGAAGGAAAGTTCTTTTCAACGTACTCCAATGCCTTGCCACCGTTCATACCCATATTGTAATAAGCCCGGTATATCTCATGTAACTCGTTTATCTTCTCCCTGGCAAACCCTCTACGTTCCAGTCCCACACTGTTTAACCCCATGTACGCCAGGGGATCCCTGTCTGCCTTGATATAGGGTGGCACATCGATACGCACCTTTGCTCCGCCGCCGACAAATGCATGGCGTCCTATGCGTGCAAACTGGTGGACTATCACTCCGCCGCCGAGGGTAACCCACTCTCCCAGTTCAACCTCCCCTGCTATGCCGGAAAGGGCCACCATGATTACGTGATCACCGACATCACAGTCGTGTGCCACATGCACATAGGCCATCAGCAGGCAGTTGCTGCCTATTGTGGTCCTGCCCCTTGCCCGTGTGCCCCTGTTCAGGGTAGCAAACTCCCTGACGGTGGTATTGTCTCCGATCTCGAGCGTGGTCTCCTCACCGCTGAATTTGAGATCCTGCGGTATAGCCGAGATCGAGGCACCGTTGAAGATACGGCAGTTCTTACCTATCCTGGCGCCATCGTATATCACTGCCCCTGACCCTATCCAGGTACCGTCACCTATAACGACATCACCATAAATGCAGGCAAAAGGCTCAATGGTGACACCTTCACCGATCTGAGCCTTCGGGTTAATGTTTGCCAAAGAAGAAATCATATTTTGCTATTTATTCCTTATCACCTGTGCCGTCAACTCCCCTTCAGCCACCAGTTTCTCCCCGACGAAAGCCTGCGCATACATGATCACGATATTCCTCCTGATAGGCTCTATAAGATCACACCTCACAACAATGGTATCCCCGGGAATTACCTTATGTTTGAACTTCATCCTGTCAATTTTCAGGAAGTAGGTCGAGTATTTTTCCGGTTCTTCAACGCCGCCGAGAACCAGTATCCCTCCGACCTGGGCCATAGTCTCAACCAGAAGTACACCAGGGAAGACATGTTCCTGTTCAAAATGGCCCTGAAAAAAGGCTTCGTTATAAGTTGTGTTTTTGATACCTATTACATGATTTTCTGTTAATTCCAGTATCCTGTCCACCATCAGGAAAGGGTAACGGTGAGGTAACAGTTTCTTTATCTTCTCGATATCCATCACAGCCGGCTTCGTGGTGTCAAGAAGAGGTATCTCCTTCTTCGTTGTCTGCCTCTTTATCTGCTGCCTTATGAGTCTCGCAAGCCTGGTATTCGAGTAGTGCCCGGGGCGTGTAGCCACAACCTTGCCCATGATAGGCTGTCCCACCAGCGCCAGGTCGCCAACCAGATCCAGGAGCTTATGCCTGGCAGGTTCATTAGGGTACCTGAGCTTGGTGTTGTTAAGCACTCCTGCATGATGTTCCGTGATCCCCGGCTTATTAAACATCGTTGCTATCCGGTCTATCTCTTCCTGTTCCACCTCCCTTTCGAGGATCACCACGGCATTTTCCAGGTCGCCTCCCTTGATAAGGCCCATCCTGAACAGCGGCTCCAGCTCATGGAAGAACACAAAGGTGCGGCTCCCGGATATCTCATTCTCAAAATCATCTATCTGGTCAAGAATGGCATACTGGTTGCCAAGGATCTTCGAGTTGTAGTCTATCAGCACATGTGCACTGAAGTGATCATCGGGATAGACTATAAGGTCGACACCATGTTCCTCGTCAGAAAATGTAATTTTTTCCTTGACTACATAGTAGTTGCGTTCTTCCTTCAGTTCCGTGATCCCGGCCTGTCTGATGGCTTCAACGAACATGCGGGCGCTGCCACCCATTATCGGGGCCTCCGGGCCGTCTATTTCAATTATTGCGTTATCGATCCGCAGGCCGGCAAATGCCGCAAGCACATGCTCAATAGTAGCCACGGAAGCTTCTCCCTGTACAAGAGTTGTGCCCCTTGATGTCTCGGTGACATTGTCAGCTATGGCATCTATTACCGGAGTGCCGGGCAGATCTATCCTGTAAAACTTATATCCATGGTTTGCAGGCGCCGGCTTGAAAGTCACATTGACGTCAATGCCAGAATGGAGTCCCTTCCCTGTCAGGCTCACCTCTTTAGCCAGTGTCCTTTGCTTATCACTCATCGCAGATTATTTTTAATCGTGCAAAGAAATAAAAATTTTCCGAACGTCATAATGAAAACCCTCACATCTGCGTGATGTTCAAACCATTTCAATTAGACCGTTCTACCGGAACTATTTGTTTTTTAATGATTCCACGGTTTTTGCCATCTCATCAACTTTTTTACCCAGATCAGGCAATTTGATGAACCAGGCAAAGCTTCTAAGGAATTTTTTGCTTTCGAGCGAAGGGGTACCGAGGATGGTTGAGTTCTCCTCCGTGACTGACTTGATGATACCTGTCTGTGCTCCTATTTTGCAGCCATCTGCAATGGTGATATGCCCGACAATGCCCACCTGTCCGCCAAGCATGCAGTTTTTACCTATCCTGGTTGATCCGGAAATGCCTGTCTGTGCTGCAATCACCGTATTTTCACCGATGACTACATTATGAGCTATCTGCACCAGGTTATCCAGCTTGACGCCTCTTTGCACCAGGGTTGATCCCATTGTGGCCCTGTCAATACAACTGTTGGCTCCTATCTCCACTCCGTCTTCAATGACAACGTTGCCTATCTGCGGTATCTTCATGTAATTGCCCTCGTTCACAGGAGCAAAGCCAAAGCCGTCGGATCCGACCACCACGCCACCATGCAGGATGCAGTCGCTGCCGACAACACAATCATGGTAGATCTTTACCCCGGGATGTAAGGTGGTGTTCTTCCCCACCCTGGCTCTCTCTCCAACGAAGACCTGGGCATATATGCTGCATCCATCCTCTACCACTGCATTCTCCTCTATCACAGCATTCGGTCCTATATATACCTCTTTGCCTATTGAAGCGCTCCCTGCAATCACCGCTGAGGGATGTATACCCTTTTTCACGGGCAGAGCCTGTTCATAGATAGCCAGCAGGCGGGCGACAGACTGGTACGGGTCTTCCACACGTATCAGTGTTGCCTTGATCTCTTTTACAGGTTTAA
>QKGI01000053.1 GCA_003250475.1 Bacteroidota bacterium
CTGCGCTCCTACAAGACCGCACGACTGCACGACTGCAGGACCGGGGGCGATCGTAAAGAAATGACCCGGTGGGTCATTTTAGGGAGCAGCCAGACTGCAGGGATGGCAATAGAAAAGACCTTCCGACCTTCCGACCTCAGACCTTCAGACCTCAGACCTTCAGACTTCAGACCTCCGACCTTCAGACCTTCCGACCTCTTTCAGCTTCCTTAACCATAAGTGATCGTTAATTATTAGATTTGTGTCTAAATCTCTCCTATGAAAACGATCCGCTTTCTTTTTACGCCTGCCATGATGGTAATACTGTCAGTGGTTCTTGCACTGGCCATGGCGACGGCTACCTTCATCGAGAATGACCTGGGCTCCGACAGCGCCAGGGCGCTGGTTTATAACACGCGCTGGTTTGAGCTTCTCTTTCTGTTGCTGGCTGTAAACCTTACCGGACAGATAGTAAGGTTCAGGCTTTACCGCAGGGAGAAGCTGACCGTGATGCTGTTCCATGCAGCCTTTATCATAATGATAACCGGTGCTGCCATCACCCGATATACCGGTTATGACGGCATGATGCACATCAGGGAAGGGGAGTCGGCTTCACTTACATATTCATCGGGCAACATGTTAACGTTTGAATTGTATACACCTGACGGTGAAGTTCTTGCCAGTCATTCGGCACCGGTAAACCTTGCAGGTGGCCGGCATGGCAGATTTAAGAAGAGATTAAAGGGCGGAGGTGAGGAGGCGACTCTCACATTTGGCCGCTACCTCCCCGGGGCTGTCAGGCAGGTACAGGAGTCACCGGATGGAGTCCCGATGGTTTCATTCATCTATACACCCGACATGGCGTCCAGCGAAGTAATAACACTTGCAACCGGTGAGACAGGTATGCTGGGCGATATGACCATAGGCCTGGATGCCATGGCTGATATAAATGTTTTCACTGACGGTTCATCATTTTTCCTGAGGTCTCAGATGGAGATTCGCTCTACCAACATGCAGGAGATGCAATCCGTCGATTTTCCACCCGACACAATAATAGCACTGGCCACGGGAACAGTTTATACCATCGGTGGATACAGGCTTATGCCGCAAATAATGACCATGAAAGGAACGGCAGTACCTGGCCCGGGACAGGATGTAAACACTGAAGGCGGGGCACTTGAATGCACTCTCTCGGGTCCCGGGTATGAGAAGAAGGTATTCCTCTGGGATAACACAGGAGAGGAGATGACAGAGTGGCATGGGGAAGCAGGAAGTGTTACGGCGGGTGTCAGCTATGGGAGCAGTGTGCATAGTTTACCTTTCAGCCTGACACTTGACAATTTTATTGTGGAGCGTTACCCGGGGTCCAACAGCCCTTCGGGATTCAGGAGCATGGTGACTCTTACCGACAGCATAAACCACACCGCACTGACCTACGATATCTACATGAATCATATACTTAAATACCGGGGATACAGGTTTTACCAGTCGTCTTACGACAGGGACGAACATGGCACGGTACTTTCTGTTAACCGTGATCCGGCGGGTATGTATATAACATATTGCGGTTACGGGCTACTCTTCCTGTTTATCGTGCTCTCCCTGCTCAACAGGAGATCTTTCTTCCGCACCGTGGTACCGGGTTATTGGAATTCACGATTCCGCAGGCCATTGACTGTCGTAGGGCTCCTTATCCTCGGTTCAGTGGTGCCTGTCAGGGGTCAGCACCTGGTAATAGACCGTAAGTCAGCTGACAGTTTCGGGGCAGTTCTGGCACAGGACCAGAAGGGTCGTACCAAGCCTCTTTATACTATCAGCAGCGACATCCTCCGGAAGGTAGCGAGAGAGAACAGTTATGACGGTATGTCGCCCATGCAGGTATTCCTCGGGTGTTCCCTTGATTTTTACCACTGGCAGAATATGCCATTGATTAAAGTCTCGAACGAAGAGATACGAAAGGTACTGGGCATAACAGGTGAGATGGCTGCCTTCTCCGATATCGTGACCTTCGGTCAAAACGGGGGATACAAGCTTTCGTCACTTGTTGAGAATGCCTATGGCCGGCCCGAGAGTGAGCGTAGCAGGTTTGACAAGGAGGTTATAAAGGTCGATGAGAGGGTCAACATTTGTTATATGATGTCACGGGGCGATTTTATGAGAATATTCCCCCTGAGAGACGGTACCGACCATTGGGGAAAGGAAGAGGAGGCTGTGAGGCATGGGGTCACCGGTGAAGACTCGCTCTTTGTCCTCAGCGTGGTACCTATGTGGGCCCGGGCGGTGACATCACTTTCCCGGTCAGGAGCTGCAAGCCCGGATGATTACCTGGCTGCGCTGAAGAAGTATCAGGCACAATATGCCGGATATGACCTGCCATCGGCGAAGAAGATCAGCGCTGAGCTTTTCTATTACAAAGCGAAGATCTTCGAGAGGCTTTTTCCATATTATGCTGCCACCGGGTTCATAATGATAATCGTTATAATAGGGATGATCATCAGAGGAAAGCCCGGCACCGGAGTGATTTTGAAGATCCTTGCAGGCCTTGTTGCTGCCGGTTTTATGTTTCATACCCTTGGTCTGGGTATAAGATGGTATGTATCGGGTCACTCGCCTATGAGCAACGGGTATGAATCCATGCTGTTCATATCGTGGGTCACCGTTCTTGCTGGTCTCATTTTCAGCCGGCGTTCACTCCTTACGCTTGCCGCCACCTCCGTCCTCGCAGGCCTGACCCTCATGGTGGCACATCTCAGCTTCATGGACCCCGAGATAACCAACCTCGTACCGGTACTCAGGTCATACTGGCTGACCCTGCATGTCTCAGTGATCACAGGCAGCTATGGATTCCTGGGCCTGGGGGCGATACTGGGACTGATAGTTCTCGTGATGATGGTTTTTGTTAACCGTAATAATATGGACAGAATAAGTCCTGTCATCGATGAACTCACAGTCATCAATTACAGGGCCGTGACTCTCGGGCTATATTTCCTGACTATCGGGACATTCCTGGGGGCTGTATGGGCTAATGAATCATGGGGCAGGTACTGGGGATGGGATCCCAAGGAGACATGGTCATTAATAACGGTTGTTGTATATACCCTTGTGACCCATTCGCGGATGATCCCCGGGATGAAAGATACTTATGTTTTCAATGTCCTTTCACTTTTTGCTTTCTCTTCGGTACTGATGACATATTTCGGTGTCAACTACTACCTGTCAGGGCTGCATTCCTATGCCGGCGGCGATTCTCTGCATGTACCTGTTTTTGTATACGTAACGGTGGTAATCCTATCAGTCCTGGCTGTGGCGGCACGATACAATTATAGCCGCTCTTCCGGCAGGCAGGCGGGATGACAGAAATGTTTTACCCTGAAAGTATTGCCAAAAATAAAAGAGCCCCGTTTCCGGGGCTCTTTTGTTTATGTCAACAGAAGGTTATTATCTCCTGTAGTTAAGCGGTCTGCTGGTAGTTGCACCTGATTTGTACGGGCCTGTTGAGGTACCGTCGTATTCAACGATGGTATATTTGCCGCCTGAGACATGTATCTCACAGATGACGCCATTGAATCCTATATCATTGTCATCATATCCGGGGACTGTGACAGCAGGAACCTGGGAAGGATCCTGTACGATAGAGAAATCGATCAGTTCTGTACCCTGACGGGTAAAGGTTGATGTGATAGGCATGGTCAGTTCTGTGTCAACAATGTCATAATAGTATACCAGTCCGTTGGCCCAGAGGTCAGTCCATATCACATATTCACCGTCGTCAAGAGAGAGTTCAAGTTCTTCAGGATTGTTGCCGGTAGCTGCATAGTCAACGAGTGAGCCCCATGGGTCGGTAGCAAAGCCGTCCTTTGTTGAGACGAATATATCCCAGTCTACCTCATCGGCAATGTCAACAACGATATCAACCGTATCCGTGACAGTATAAGTGTACTCGTTACCGTACTCTTCGGCTGTGAGTTCCACCTCAACGATATCCTGAACGGTTACTTCCTGACTCCATTCAAGTACAACATCAACTATATCAGAAACATAGTTATTAACTGTTGCATTGAGAGTAGGATTGACAGTGCTCAGGTTAAGAAGGTATTTATCAGCGATACTGAATGCACCGATAGTCCCGATAAGAGTCTCGCTGGCCGTATAGTCATAGTCTTTGGTAAAGATTATGTACAGCTGCGCTGATTTCGAATAGGGTGATATCACTGCCGGTTCAACAGTATAGTCGTCGCTGGTGCATGTACCTCCGGTCTGGTTAAAGGAGAAAGTGATGGCTCTGTCAATCGTCTTGTCAATAGAGATGTTGTAGATGATAGTATCACCTTCGGTCACCGTTGTTCCGGTTGCATTGACGAAGGTAGCCACAGGATAACCATCGGGACTTACAACTGGCTCAACATCCTGGCTGGCTGTATCGCAAGCTATAACTCCTACAATAAGAAGTGCGAGTCCCAGAAGCTTATATAAAGTATTTCTTTTCATCATTCTAATGTTTTTATTATTAATGAAATTTGGCAGGACCCTTATTGTTTTGTATACCAGCACTTGTAGAGTCTGCAGGCTCCACCGTAACATACGGAGTATTCGATATAGAGGTCACCGGTCTCAGGATCAACTGAACCGAGGGCGGTTCCTTCAACAATATTTGCCCAGTAATCAGCAAGGTTCTGTTCTTCAACGGAGATCACGTTACACACATCTGTAAAGGTGAATCCGGGGGTTCCGGGTGCAAGTGCACCAGGAGTCCAGTGTCCGACATAAGTCGTTCTGTATGTTCCAACGCCAATCTGAGTGATTACTTCATCCGTACGGGTAATGTTTGTCACCGTACCGGTTGTGCCTGTATACTCCATATCCATGGTGTATGTTCCGGCAAGGTCAGAGAAGCAGCCGTAGTTGAGGGTTATCTCGAGTTTCTTACCGTTATTCAGAACGTTTTCAGCGCCGGTTGCACTTACGACCTTCAGGTTAAGCATCGGGGTTTCGTCGAGCGGAGCAATGATCCCTTCTGTGAGAATAGTGATGGGAATAAGTCCGAGATAGTTATCCGATTTCTTAAGTGTAATTGTAGGCTGGTCGAGTCTGAAGTGTGTTCCTTCGATAGCCGTTGATGAAGCGTCGGCACCTATGGTGACAACAATATCATCAGTAACATACATGGAGGTCGGGCCAATGAGGTTCATTCTAACAGTAAACACGTATTCATTGCCGTCAGAGACGAATGAGAACGCAGTTCTTGTGTCGGCAAAACCGGCAAGATTTGGTCCGTCATCATTAAGGTCGTACCTGGTAGTATCGTCAACCAAACAAGAATTGAAGGCTCCCAGGCTTAAGACAAGGATCAGAATATATTTCAATGTTTTCATAGTTTTATTCTATTTAAGATTAATTCGCCCAGAATATCTTTGCAGTGAAGACATTTGGTTGTGTAGGTACATTATCTCCATTAGCTGAATATTCGCCTGAGGGGTAAGCCAGCCTGACCGGTCTGTCAGCGGTGGCATTGTAGTTCAGCGGAAGAGGAATACCACTCGGGTAGCCGGTTCTGTTGTAATCGAACCATGACTGCTCAGCGGTTATACCGTTGACAGCGATCCATTTCTGGGTGATGATAGCTTCAACTTTATTTGCAGAAGAGTTCCAGCCAACCAGAACCTTGCTCTGGGTGTAGTAATCTTCAGCATCAGCTGCATCAAGTCCCAGGTAAAGGAAGGAGGCTGTTATGCCGCTTTCATAGAGAGACTGGGCGCTAGCTCCTGTTGTAATAAAGCTTTTCTGTCTCATCTCGGCCTGGTTGAAGTAGCTTTCAGCCAGGGTGAAGATTATAGCGTCCTGGTCACCTGACTTGAGGATACCGGGGCCAATGTTGGAAACGAATTCCGGCATATACTGGTCAACTACAGGTGTGTCATAATCGAGCAGGCCCTGGGGTACACCCTTATGACCTGTAGCGGGCTTTTCATATATATAGTCTATCCTCGGGTCACTGGTGGCCGTGAGATAATCGATGATATATGCGGTAGCACATGTGGCTTTACTCGACATTGTCTGAGTACCTGCGGCATCCCAGCCAAGCTCATCCCATATAACATTCTGTTTGTTGGTCTCTTTTGCGATGAAGCCAGGGTTGACACCTACGTCGCCTGTGATGTAACCGTGTCCTTCACTTGCTATGGTTGCAAGTTCAGCCTGGATATATGATGACCTGCCGGACATGTCACACTGACGTGTCAGAATCCTCAGTTTCAGGGTATTTGCAAACCTGATCCAGTTGGTCATATTCCCGCCGAACATAGCATCGTCTGCTCCCGGAGTCACTGCTGATGAAGCGTTATTGATAAGAGCGATTGCATCTGTCAGCTGAGTGATCAGGTCTTCGTAGATAGCCTGTGCATCATCATATGCCGGTGTGGCTTCAAGACTGCGGCCCAGAGCTTCGAAATAGGGTATATCTCCGTAGGAGTCTACCAGTATCTGGAAGTGATAAGCCTTCATGATCATACCAATAGCCTTGTAGTTGTCATATTTGCTGTCCTCAAGGTTAGCCAGTATCTGATACTGTTTCAGTGCTGCCCCATAGGTATTGTTAAAGGTTCCGGCATAGAAGGTTGATGTAACATTGTATTTGAACTCATCTGAGTACCATGAGTAACCGTCACTCTGGCTCCAGTTGTCCATGAACATGTTGCCAAGGTGGCTTATGCCCCTGTCTGACTGTATCCTGTAGGCAGTATAATACTGGGCAGGAGCCAGGACCAGATCTGGTGTTACAGTTGTGGGATTGTTCGGGTCGACATTCACATCCAGAAAATCCTCACAAGATGCCAACAGTCCTGCGACCATCAACACTATTGCGAATTTTATAATACTTTTCATATTTCAATCTGTTTTAAAATTCTATGTTTAAGTTCACACCAAACGATCTTGTCGGTGGCATCTGGTTGTAACCGCCAATCCCGATTGCGTTGTTGTTGGTATTGTTGAACTCAGGATCGGAGAAGGCATTCTCTGCCGGAAGCAGTGTGTAAAGGTTCCTTGCAATGAACCCTATAGCCACTTTCTGGAGAGGAGTATTGGCAAGAACTTTTGAAGGAAGCGTGTAGCTTAATGTCATCTCTCTTATCTTCAATGCTGTTGCATCCTTTATGTAGTTCTCAAAGACGTTATTGTAAACGTCGGTCCAGTAGCTCTGACGACCATCCTGTATGGGAATATTAGTGTTTTCAACATAAACGCCCGGGCTGGTTTCGATCACCGAATTTGGTATCACGAAGTTCTGCCTGTTGGCCGAGACACTCTCGAGTGATCTTCCTGTGAACTCCATGTTTGCAGCAAGCTGTGAATAGAACATGTGACCTGTTCTGTAATCGATG
The DNA here is from genome assembly GCA_003250475.1 of Bacteroidota bacterium. Taxonomy (GTDB): domain Bacteria; phylum Bacteroidota; class Bacteroidia; order Bacteroidales; family VadinHA17; genus SR-FBR-E99. The sequence goes on from QKGI01000053.1 coordinate 7,359, forward strand.
GTGGCTGATACTGTAAATCCGTAGAAATTCAGTGAGGTATTCAGACCCACAATATGTTTCGGGGTTGTTCTTCCCAGCGGTGTGAGGGCGGCGTTGGTTTCAGGATAACCGGTCAACGGATCCACAACAATTCTTCCTTCCGGATCCCTTACATAGGTATTTGCTTTGATCTGCGGGAAAGCCATGCCTTTTATAGCATATACACCCCAGGCACTTGTTCCTGAAACGAGGATCTCATTAAGTCCTTCCTTGATCTCATTAACTATAGTCTCGTTGGTCGTATAGTTTACACTGAGATTCCATGAGAAGTTATTGGTCTGGATTACAGAACCTCCGACAGTCAGTTCAAGACCCTTGCCCATCAGTTCACCGATGTTGGTAAGGAATGCTGTTGCACCGGAAGTGATTGATGGTGTGGTGTTGGTAATAAGGTCGGTTGTTTTGGTCATGAAGTAAGAGGCGTCAATCATCAGCCTTGACTTAAACAGACCGAGGTTCACACCTATCTCAGTGGTATTGAGTTTCTCCTTCTTGATATTTGCATCGACGGTGGTGCCGCTCAGTGCAAACCCGTTAACACTGCCGTAGGGGAAGTTACCGGGCTTTGAGTAGATCTCATTGAGCCTGTACGGAGAAAGGTCGTTGTACACAGTTGAGTTAGATGCTGTGATCTTTGCATATGAAAGGATAGCATTATTCTTCAGAGCATCAATAGCATCCGTGAGAACGAATGAAAGCCCGACTCCCGGATAGAAATAACTGTTGTTGCCCTTTGCAAGGGTCGATGTCCAGTCATTTCTTCCTGAGAAGTTCAGGAACACGAAATTACGGAAGCCGAGGGTGAAATCACCAAAGAAACCAAACTGGCGTTCATCCAGGGCATCAGCGGTAACTTCAGGACTTCCGGTTCCGTTGGAGATGTCATAGAAGTTAGGAATACTCAGGTTATTAACCCTGATGTAGTGATACCTGTATTTATATGACATAACCGTTCCACCCACGATGGCCTTCAGTGTGAAGTCATTAAAGTTCCAGTTACCTGTCATCAGAGCATCTCCGATATAGTCAGAAGTCTGATGCTCTCTGTCCTCAAGGAATGAGGAGATTGAGCTTCCGGTCGGTTTGAGATCAGTATCGAAATCATAAGCGTCACGCCAGTTCTTACTATAAGCCCAGTCGTTGTTTGCGGCTGCCCTGGTAGTCAGGTTGAGCCATGGTGCTATATCCCATGATAACTGGATATTGGCAGTAAGCCTGTTTGTCCAGATGAGATACCTGTTGGTGTCAACACAGAAATAAGGGTTCTCATAGTATCCGTTGTAATAACCGCTGGGGTCTGAGTACTTGTCGTTCCTCCAGTCCCAGTAGCGTGACAATGGAATGTTGGCTGATGTATTCAGCAGGAACCAGTACAATGGTCTGTCCTGATCACCGATGGTGGATCCGACCTGGTCTGTATGGTCTGTGAAGAAACTCGAGTTCAGTGACAGTTCGACATTACCTACCTTCTTGCTGGCGTTAACCCTGAAGGTATTTCTTGAGTACTTGTCTTTGGGAACTATCCCGGTTGATGACTGGTCACCTACAGAAAGATAGAATTTGCTTGTCTCATGGCTTCCGCTCAGGTAGGCTGTATTATTAAATGTGCTACCGGTGTTGAAGAAGTCAAGCAGGTTGTTCGGAACGGGGGCATAAGGCACTGCCTGGTAGGTCCCGTCAGGCCATGTGTTACCTATCTGGCGGAGAGTCCCATCGAAACGGGGGCCCCAGTTGGTATTTTCGATGGCGTCATAGGCGCCTTCCCATCCTGTTCCGTACTCGCTCTGGAATTTTGGCATGTAGGCCACTTGCTCAGCTGTGTAGGTAGAGATAAGTCCCACAGTGATTTTTTCACCGGCCTGGCCTTTCTTGGTGGTGACAATAACCGCACCGTTACTTGCCATAGATCCGTACAGAGCAGCAGCAGTTGCGCCCTTGAGGATGCTGAGGTCAGCGATATCGTTAGGGTTCAGATCATCAAAAGCACCGAGTGAAGCGATAGTACCGTCGATGACAACCAGAGCCTGGTTATCAGCCGATATTGACCTCAGACCCCTGAGGATGATCTGTGTTGATGGGTTAACACCGTTATCCTGCACGTTGATCTGCAGACCCGCCACTTTACCTGCCAGTGCGCTACCGGCTCTCGTTGGCTGTGCAACGGACAGCTCTGCATTGTCAACCTTCTGGGTCTGATAGGTAATTTCCCTTTTCTCCCTCTTGATACCGAGTGCCGTCACAACGACTTCACTCAGTCCTACCACGTCAGATTCCATTACGCAGTTTACCACTGAACGGCCGGCGATGGTTACCTCCTGTTGCTTCATTCCGATGAATGAGAAGACAAGAGTTACTGCATCTTCCGGAACAGTCAATGAATACTTGCCGTTAGCATCTGTTGATGTAGCGACAGTTGTGCCTTTGACAAACACAGATACTCCGGGAATTGCACCTTCCCCCTCCGTGGCGGAGGTAACTGTACCTGTAATGACTTTTGTCTGTGCCCACAGGGTACTAGCACCTGCCAACACAAACAAAACAAAGAACAGAAATAGTTTCTTCATACGACTTAGATTTAGGTTAAAATTCAAGTGGAGCAAGGTACGAAATATATTTTTTGCATAAAAACAATCGGAACGTATTTTTTTGATATTATCATAAGGGATACATATAAAAGCCTGAATATAAAGATAGTATGCCTATAACGACAAAGAGGAAGAGGAAGTGTAGCTGCTGGCGGAAAAAGCCTTAAATTGTCAATACCTCTTACTCCCGGCACGCCGTTATTTGAAACTGCCGGAGGCCGGGGGAAACATAATTATAAAATTAAGCTAAATATAAGAATATGAGTATGATGGCAATCCTGGTCCGGTTCTGGTATTTATGTCATTTTCCGGCTAAAATATTTAGCTCTGATCGAAGGCGAGCAGTTCCGGATTACTAAAAAATAAAGCTGCCCCGGTCACAACAGGGGCAGCCTTTCATTAACAGGGTGGAAGACCGGATTCGAACCGGCGGCCTCCAGAGCCACAATCTGGCGCTCTAACCAACTGAGCTACAACCACCGTTTTACGGATTGCAAATAAACAGCAAAATTCGCATTCCGCAAATAATTATTTTTATTTTGTCATCAATTTCCCGCAAATGGTATCTTCGCCAAGTTAAAACATGAAGGTATACTTATTGCAGGATCAAAGCGTTCCTGACTCAATACTGCATTAGTTTGACCAAACTGAAATTCATAGACAATATCTCAGGGCTGCAGGCGGTACAGCTGCTCAGATTTGTCACCTTTCTTATTATTAGCATTGTTTTTACGAAAAGTCATCTGTCGCGTCCGCAGATAGGTAACTGGGAGCTTTTCCTCTTCATATCCAGCCTGCTCAGTTTCTTCTGGGTGACTGGCATCATACAGTCGCTCCTGACATTATATAATGGTAACAGGACCTTCAGGAACGTTGAAGTAACGCAGGTACGCAAGTCGCCGGAGATATACAATGCTTTCCTTCTTATAACTGCCTTCAGCATTATGGTATTTATTCTGGGCTTCCTGATCCGGTTCACGATGATCCCGCCCGGCAGCCAGACGGAAATACCATATCCCAATATGTTGCTGTTCTATATTTTGTTAAGCAATCCTGTAACACTTATAGAATATATATACCTGCTCAACAAGCGGCCTCACCGTATCCTTCAGTACGGCATCTATACCTATGGTGCACAGCTTCTGTTTGTGCTTGCACCAGTGATTGGCGGATTCGATGAGAAGAGTGCCATATGGGGTCTTTTTGCCATTACCGCGGCACGGTGGGTCTGGCTGATCATCCTTTTACGAAGGTATTCTGAGATAAAAGTATCATATGACTTTATACGGGAGCACCTGAAGGTTGGCATGCCGCTGATACTCGCCTTCCTGATAAGCGGATCGGCGCAGTATGTGGACGGCATTATCATTTCAACCCGTTATGCTGATCCGGGGGTCTTTGCCATGTACAGGTACGGAGCCAAGGAGTTCCCGCTGGTACTTCTTCTTGCCAATGGCCTGAGCAGTGCCCTCCTGCCAATGTTCGGTACCAGGGAGGGTATGCGCGAGGCCCTTATGACACTTCGGAAACGGTCAGACAGGCTCATGAGATACCTGTTCCCGGTTTCAATGGCCATCATGTTGGTGGCCCGGTGGATATATCCCCGGATTTTCACACCCGAATTTACCCGGAGTGCTGACGTGTTCATGATATACCTCCTCCTTATAATCCCCCGTCTCGTGTTTCCCCAGACCATCGTAATAGGAAGAAGGAAGACCAATGTAACTCTCATTGCCGCAGCTGTGGAAATTGCAGTGAACATACCGCTGAGCCTTCTGCTCATAAGACCTTACGGTGTCGTTGGTGTGGCGCTGGCCACATTCATCGTATATTTCCTGGAGAAGATATTTCTTATGTACTATGTATGGAAAAGAATGAAGATCAGGCCGGCAGAATATATCCCGGTGGTCCGCTGGCTGGTCTATTCCGCCATGCTGATACTGCTGTTTGTCTTGATAGACCACCGTATTATAGACATTCACTAGCAAGGTTTCTACGGCTCAACTATAGTTTACAGGCCGGGCTCTGTCTGCAAAAAGCATTATATTTGGGTCATCTTAAATATGCCGGACGACATGCCTGACTATAAAGACCGTTTAGAGGATTATTTCAATACATTCAGAAGGAATATCATTGGGATAGACCAGGAGTATTCGACTCCCTACGGTAAGAAGAAAATTATTTACTGTGACTGGATAGCAAGCGGAAGGTTATACGGTCCTATTGAGGAGAAAATGGCCTCCACTTTCGGTCCTTTCATAGGAAACACCCATACCGAGACTTCCGAGACCGGATCGATGATGACGTGGGCTTACCATCATGCACAGGAGATAATCAAGAAACATGTCAATGCCGGCCCCGATGATGTTCTCATCGCTGCCGGTGCCGGTATGACGGCGGTTATCAATAAGTTCCAGAGGATACTGGGTCTCAAGGGATGCAGCTATCCTAAAAAATCACAGTGTCTTGCCGAGACTGAACGCCCCGTAGTATTTATTACGCATATAGAACATCACTCCAACCAGACATCATGGTACGAGACCCTGGCGGATGTGGTGATGATAGAACCCGGGAAGGATCTTGCCGTTGACCCTGATAACCTGAGGAAGGCTCTTGATAGGTACCGTGACAGGAAGTTCAAGATCGGATCATTTTCTGCCTGTTCAAATGTCACCGGGATATTTACTCCCTATCACCAGCTTGCGCGTATCATGCATGAGAACGGGGGCCTCTGTTTCATCGATTTTGCAGCCTCGGCACCATATGTTGATATCAACATGCATCCTGAAAACAGTTATGAGAAGCTGGATGCGATCTTTTTCTCTCCCCACAAGTTTCTTGGCGGCCCGGGTTCTTCAGGTGTTATGCTCTTTGACAAGTCGCTCTACAAGACTGCAGTGCCCGATCAGCCGGGCGGAGGTACAGTTGACTGGACCAACCCGTGGGGAGAATACAAGTATGTTGACAGTATTGAATCACGGGAGGACGGTGGTACCCCCGCATTCCTCCAGATGATCAGGGCCGCCCTGGCGATAGAGCTGAAAGAGATGATGGGAGCCGAAAAGATGGCAGCAAGGGAGAAGGAACTGCTGGCCAGGACCTTCGAAGGGCTGTCAGAAATACCGGGGCTTCATATCCTGGCCCCTGACATTAAGCACAGGCTGGGGGCAGTCTCGTTTTATATTGATGATATGCACTACAACCTTGTGGTGAAATTGCTGAGCGACAGGTATGGCATACAGGTTAGGGGAGGATGCGCCTGTGCAGGCACATACGGTCATTTCCTTCTTGACGTCACCTATGATCACAGCCATCGCATTACCGAGATGATTAACAGGGGAGACCTGTCTGAGAAACCCGGCTGGGTGAGGCTCTCACTGCATCCGACAATGACAGATGAGGAGCTTGAGACTTTAATAAAAGCTCTTAAGGAGATCAGGGAGCATGCTTCGGAGTGGAGCACAGCGTACAACTATAACAGAAGAACCAACGAGTATACTCACAAGGATGACACCGGTGCCAACAAAGAGAGAGTCCGGAATTGGTTTAACCTTCAGAGCTGAATGAGATGAAAGTAACGGAAGTGATCACAGAAGATCACAAAAGAGAATTCATTGAGTTACCTAAAAGACTTTACAGCGGAGACCCGAACTGGATCTGTCCGCTTGACAGAGAAACCGAAGCGGTATTCAATAAGGAACAGAATGCCGCCTTCAGCCATGGTGAGGCTACACGGTGGATTCTCTGCGATGATAAGGGTAAGACTATCGGGAGGGTAGCAGCCTTTATTGATGAGATACGGTCAGGAGCCAACAGGCAGCCCACCGGGGGGTTCGGCTTTTTTGAAGTCGTTGAATCACGCGATGCTGCCTTCCTGCTATTCGATACAGTCAGACAATGGCTTACCGAAAGAGGCATGAAAGCAATGGATGGACCGATCAACTTCGGCGAGAATGACAATTACTGGGGATTGCTTGTGGATGGCTTCATGCAGCCGGGCTTCGGGATGCCTTACAATAAAAGCTACTACAGGCAGTATTTTGAGGATTACGGGTTCAGAACCTATTTTGAACAATACAGCTATCATAAGGATGTAGGCTCCGTGGAGGTCTTCCCGGAACGATTCAGGAAGATTGCTGAGTGGATATCAAAGAGGCCCGGATACAGCTACAGGCATTTTGAATACAAAAGCCAGGACAAGTTTGCGGCTGACATGGTGGAAATATATAACGCCACATGGTCAGTGTTCAAGGAGGATTTCACACCGCTTGATCCGGCAAGACTGCGTAGTACCCTCCGTGAGGCAAAGGCCTTCATCGACCCCGAGCTGATCTGGTTTGCCTACCATAATGACAAGCCGGTGGCTTTCTTTATCATCTTCCCCGATCTGAACCAGATTATCAGGCACTTTAAAGGAAGACTGACTCTGTGGAACAAGATCAGGTTTGTATGGTTCAGGGTCACTCACGAGATGACGCGTGCCCGTGCACTGGTGGCAGGTGTGCACCCCTCGTACCAGAACAGCGGTATTGAGTCGGCCATCTTTCTTGAACTGTTCCGTGTCTTCCGGAAAAAGAGGTATTACAAAGAGCTGGAGTTGTCATGGGTAGGCGACTTTAACCCAAAGATGATATCCATTTATGAGGCTATAGGGGCACACAGGGCAAAGACCCATCTTACCATGAGGTTTATGATCGACGGGACTATCCCGTTCATGATGTACAAGGATGAGATGGAGGAAAGCAGGGCTGAACGGCAGGCCAGACAGAAGAACTGAAAAAATTTTATTTCTCTGTTTGTATTTTTCCTATAGTTCATTATCTTTGCACTCCCTTGTAAAGAGGATTTTTTTCGAACAGTAACAAACTATATCAGAAGATGAAAGAAGGTATACACCCGAACAATTACAGGCTGGTTGTATTTCAGGATATGTCAAACGGATTTGCCTTTATGACGCGTTCAACAGCCTCATCACGTGATACCATCAAATGGGAGGACGGTAATGAGTATCCACTCATCAAGCTTGAGATATCAAACACATCGCATCCTTTCTATACAGGTAAGATGAAGCTTGTTGATACGGCAGGAAGGGTTGACAAGTACATGAACCGTTACAAGGACCACCTGGGAAAGAAATCGAAGTAGATGATCATGATACATTCTTAAGCTGCCTTAAACAAGGCGGCTTTTTTTTTGTTATGAGAGTGCTCCGGTTAGCAGGCTTTTAAGAGCCTTAAGGAATGGGGAAAGAACATTATTATCCTTTTTTGCCGGCGGGAACCCTCAATAATACTGTTGTAAGTGCAGAGTCCGCAGGTAATGGGGGTAACATTTATTTAACTAAATTTGCATAGTTTTACTCAACATGGATAAAAAGACATTCGGAAAATGGGACAGTATCGGCCTGCATGAGCTGATAGACGAAGGGAGAGAGATTATTCCAATTCTATCCGACGGAGATGATCAGGAACTTGAGGAGGTGGAGATACCCGGCAGTGTCCCTCTTCTTCCGCTCAGGAATACCGTTCTCTTCCCGGGAGTGGTAATCCCTATCGCTGTAGGCCGTTCAAAATCTGTTCAGCTTGTCCGCGATGCCTATCGCGGCGACAGGCTTGTTGCTGCCGTGGCACAGCTCGATGCTGAGATCGATGATCCACAGGTACGTGATCTCAATGTTGTGGGGACGCTGGGCCAGGTAGTGAAGCTGCTTGAGATGCCTGACGGAACAACCACGGCCATTATCCAGGGCCGCAGGCGCATCTCGGTAGTAAGTATCGAGCAGACAGAGCCTTATATGACTGCCCAGGTCAAGGCAATACCTGAAGCCAGGGGTGTAGAGGATGAGAAGGACTTCGAAGTGATCATCGGGTCTCTGAAGGACCTCTCCGTTAAGATCGTGAAGCTCAACCCGAATATAAACCCGGAGGCTTCCTTCGCAGTTAAGAATATTGAAAACAGTACCTACCTCATCAACTATATCTGTGCCAACACCGAGATAAACGTAAACGACAAACAGAAGCTGCTTGAGGCTGCGACTCTCAGGGAACGCGGACTGAGGCTCCTTGAGCACCTTGTGCGCGAGATACAGCTGCTGGAACTGAAAAATGAGCTGCAGTCAAAGGTTAAGTATGAGATAGACCAGCAACAGCGGGAATTTCTGCTTCATCAGCAGATGAAGACCATTCAGAACGAGCTGGGAGGTAACCCTATTGAAAAGGAGGTAGAGGAGTTTCGTGCCAGGGGGCTGAAAAAACCATGGGGCGAGGATGTGGCTAAAGTGTTCGGCCGCGAGCTCGACAAGCTGTCGCGGCTCAATCCCGCAGCTGCAGAGTATTCGGTACAGGTAAACTATATCCAGACGTTGCTTGAGCTGCCCTGGAATGAGTATACCATCGACAATCTCGACCTGAAAAATGCGCAGCATGTGCTTGATGAGGATCATTACGGTCTTGAGGAGGTCAAGGAGAGGATACTTGAGCACCTGGCGGTTCTGAAGCTCAAGGGTGATCTCAAGTCGCCGATCTTATGCCTCTATGGTCCTCCGGGTGTTGGCAAGACCTCGCTGGGTAAATCTGTTGCACGCGCCCTCGGACGCAAGTATGCGCGCATGTCGCTTGGCGGGTTGCATGACGAAGCGGAAATCAGGGGCCATCGCAAAACATATATAGGCGCTATGCCGGGCAGGGTGGTGCAGAACATACGCCGCGCAGGCTCATCAAACCCGGTTTTCATCCTGGATGAGATAGATAAGGTGGGGCAGGATTTCAGGGGTGATCCCTCCTCTGCGCTGCTGGAGGTGCTTGACCCGGAACAGAATACACATTTCTATGACAACTTCCTGGAGATGGAGTATGACCTGTCAAAGGTGCTCTTCATAGCTACTGCCAACACTCTCTCAACGGTGAGTCCTGCCCTTCGCGACAGGATGGAACTGATAGAGATATCGGGTTACCTTGTCGAGGAGAAGAGGGAAATAGCCGTGAGGCATCTTATTCCCAAGCAGCTTGAGGCCCACGGCGTCACCCCCGGGCAGTTCCGTCTCAGCAGGGAGGTTATAGAGGAGGTGATACAGAAGTATACGAGGGAGTCAGGTGTCAGGGAGCTTGACAAGAGGATTGCCAAGCTGGTACGTTACAGGGCCAGGGAGATAGCCTTTGACAGCAATCCCGAAGCAGAGATCACTGGCAGCAAGGTGACGGAGATACTCGGACCGCAGAAATACATGAAGGATATTTACGACGGCAATGACCAGGCCGGGGTTGTGACAGGACTGGCCTGGACGGCTACAGGAGGGGAGATATTGTTTGTTGAGACCAGCCTCAGCAGGGGCAAGGGCAACCTGACCCTTACCGGCAACCTGGGGGATGTGATGAAGGAGTCAGCAGTAATAGCACTTGAGTACCTGAAAGCACATGCCTCACTGTTCGGGCTCCCGGAGACATTCTCGGAGAAATGGAACATCCATATTCATGTACCTGAAGGAGCTATACCCAAGGACGGGCCATCAGCAGGTATCACCATGGCTGTCTCGGTAGCCTCGGCATTCACCCAGAGAAAAGTAAAGAAGTATGTTGCTATGACCGGGGAGATTACACTCAGGGGTAAGGTATTGCCTGTAGGAGGCATAAAGGAAAAGATACTTGCCGCCAAGCGTGCCGGGATAAAGGAGATCGTTCTGTCAGAACAGAACCGCAAGGATGTTGAGGAGATCAAGGATAAGTATGTGCGGGGGCTGAAGTTCAATTATGTACGAACCATCATGGATGTGCTTGATCATGTATTGCTGCATCAGAAGGTGGCAAATGCAAGAGCAATCGAATTTGACTAACCGAAAAAATAACAGTCATGGAGAGAACAGCTGTTTTTCCCGGATCTTTCGACCCCTTTACTGTCGGGCATGAATCGATAGTCAGAAGAGCCCTGCCGCTTTTTGACAGGGTCATAATAGCTGTCGGCGAGAACAGTGACAAGAAGACTCTTTTCAGCGTTGAAACGAGGATCAGGATGATATCAAAGGTCTTCGAAGGAGAGAGCAGGGTAGAGGTAACCAGTTTCAGCGGCCTGACGGTGGATTTCTGCCGTAAGAACAAAGCACGGTATATAGTGCGCGGGCTGCGTACCTCTGCTGATTTTGAATATGAGAGAGCCATGGGTCACATGAACTGGAAGATGGCACCTGAAATTGATACGGTATTCCTGCTTACCAGCACCGAACATACTCCTGTGAACTCGACAATCGTCCGCGATATAATCAAAAACGGCGGTGACGCGTCAGCATTTGTTCCCTCCTCAATAAATATATCCGATTACCTGGGAAGGTGATTACTTGACCTTGAGAGTGTAGTTCAGGAGGTCGAGCAGGGACTGGAAGGTATTTGATTTTATGCCTGCTATCTCGGCAGGGGCAAGCCATTCTGCATGAGTGATCCCCTCTTCAGCCTGCGGCTCTGTGATCATCTCTCCGCTGTACTTCATGCGAAACCACCATGTTTTTTTCATATAGGGCTTATTGTCAAAGAGGTATGTATGGTAGCTGGGTGGCAGTGAGCCGACGATGGCATGACCGTGAATATTGCATTCCTCCGTCACCTCCCTGAGAGCGCACTCTTCGGGAGTTTCTCCCTCCTCCATGTGTCCTTTGGGGAGATCCCACCTGCCGTAGCGCATTATGAAAAGATATTTGCCTGAGGGATGCCCCACCAGTCCGCCTGCGGCATTGGTAACAACAAACCAGGAGGAAAATACATTCCACAGGTTGTTGATATCAGATGAATAAATATTGAGTGACTGCAGTTCATTATTGACGGCAAACTCTGATATTTGGGCGAACAGTTCCTCCGGCACATTATATTTGTGGAAAAGGGCGTACTTTTGCACCCTGTCGGGCTCGGGAGAGAGAGTGATGACCCTGTTATCAAAATATACCTTATACTTCAGCATATGGATGCAATAGCTAACAAAACCGCGGAATATCTACTGCAAATTAAAGCAATTAAATTACAACCGGCAAAACCATTTACCTGGGCCTCCGGGTGGAAATCGCCCATCTATTGCGACAATCGTATGACTCTTTCTTTCCCGGTTGTCCGTACTTTCATCAGGGATTCCTTTGCCGCAAGGGTCAGGCAGTTGTATCCTGATGCAGAGGTTATTGCCGGTGTGGCAACAGGTGCTATCGCTCATGGAGCACTGGTGGCGGACAGCCTGGGGCTGCCTTTCATCTATGTCAGGTCGGGAGTGAAGGATCACGGGCTGGGCAACCAGATAGAAGGTTATTTTGAAAAGGGGCAGAAGGTCGTTGTTATTGAGGACCTCATCTCCACAGGGGGGAGCAGCCTCGGTGCGGTAAAAGCCCTTCGGGAAGCCGGATGCACTGTTGCCGGAATGATAGCGATCTTTACCTATGGCTTCAGCAAGGCCGTCGAGGCCTTTGCTGCGGAGGAATGCAGGCTTGACACCCTCAGTGACTACACGGTGCTTGTTGATCTGGCAGCTGCCTCGGGATATATCTCAGAACAGGATGTGGCAACACTGAGGGACTGGCGTCTGGAACCTTCTGCCTGGGGCAGGGAGTGAAATAAACAATAAGGACATAGCATATAAGGAGATGAGTCCATTGACAACCTATAACAGCAGGAAGGGCGAGGTGCCGTGCGGAGACAGTGATCTTTATACCTTTCTTACGGATATGCGTAATTTTAAAACGCTGATCCCTAACGGTCTCGTTACCGACTGGGATGCCACAGAAGACCGGTGCAGTTTTAAAATTGACAAGACGGGGAAGATAGCAGCGTCACTGTCAGAGGCTCTGCCACATTCGGTAATCGTATATGATGCCGAGACATTCCTGACGGGAAAGGTCAGGGTTCAGATCACAATAGACTATATTTCCGGGACAAGATCATCATTCAGTATCAATGCCGGAGTGAACATGAACCCTCTCCTGCGGATGCTCCTGGGGGATTCTGCTGACAGATACCTTGACAACCTTATTGACGCCATTGAGTCGTATGACGGATTCGACAGGATCAGAGGATGTAATCAATCTCTTTAAAGGCATATTCACTGACAGTCCCGTTCTTCCTGCTTACCATGAGCAGACCGTCAGGGCTGACGCGTTCTATTTTCCCGTCGAACTCACCCTGCCCGTCAGTGAAGCGGTGCCATTCACCTGACCTGTAAAGTGCATCATGATACTCGGTCCCAAGCAGTGATGTCTCACCCCGTAACAGCATAGCATATCTTCTGTCAAGCATCTCCATAAGCTGGCCTGAGACCTGGCCCAGGTCAAATGTTCTGCCTGTTATCCGGGCCAGGGAGACAGGATTTCCGGCACCGGCACTGAAGATAGTCTGGTTGACATTAAGTCCGATACCGGCGACACAGCTTCCCAGCGTTTCACCCATGATACTGTTTTCTATCAGGATACCTGCTATTTTGTCATCTGCCACGAATATGTCATTGGGCCACTTGATCCTGACCAGCGGTGAGTGTATTTTTACAAGATCATGCACTGCCAGGGAGACCATCTGGGAAATGACGAACTGTTGTGCCGGCTTTATCGTTACCGGGTACAGTATGACACTCATCAGCAGGTTGTTATCAGGTTCACTCTCCCATGTGTTCCCGGCCTGTCCCCGGCCACTCTCCTGAAAGGAAGCTGTGATCACAGTCCCCTCCGGCGGCTTCTCTTCGCGTATCATGGCAGAGGCAACCGTATTGGTAGATGACACTTTTACATAGTGTCTGACATTTGATCCTATAATCATGACAAAGAGTTATCTGCGGTACCTTAAATCCCCATTTCCGGCCATTTTGCCATCAATGAACAAATTGGCACCCTTATTGTAAAAAGAATTAACGCCGGACGAAAATACGGATAAATGTTCGTAATTTTGCGGCAGTTAACAGAACTGTTTATAACTGAAAAGTTTATTGATGAGAAAAGCCGGAAAGGAAGCCACCGAGATAACTGACAGCGTAGTCAGGGGATTGTTTGAAAAAAAGGGGGAGAAGGTGGCGCTTATTGATCTCAGGAATATTGAAAACAGGGTATGTGACTGGTTTGTGATCAGCCATGCCGCCTCAACAAAACAGGTTGATTCTCTTGCCTGGTCGGTGGAGGATATAGTAAGGAAGGAGACAGGCAGAAAACCCTTCCATGTGGAGGGAAAAGAGAACTGCATGTGGGTCCTGCTGGATTACGGCGATATTCTTGTTCATATCTTCCAGCAGCCCTACAGGGACTTTTACAATCTTGAGTCATTATGGGCTGACGGAAGCATAACATTCCCCGAGGACACTTCAGAAAAGAAAGGTAATTGAAATATGGCAGAGAGTAAGGAGACTCCGAAGTCAAACAATAAAAATGATAAGAACCCCAGGTCATGGTTCAGTTCCAGCTGGATGTTCGCAATATTGCTGCTGACATTTATTGTCTTCCAGCTCCTTTTTTCCGGCAAGTATACCCAGAAGGCCGGGCAGCGTGAGATAGAGGAGATGGTCATGCATCATGACATCGAAAAGGTGGTTGTGATAAATGAGGAGCAGGCTGAGATATATATCAAGCCTGATTCGCTGAAAAGCGGCCGGTATCCTGATTTTGCAGAGCACAGGAGCTTTGGTCTCCAGCCTCCCAAACCACAGTTTTACCATACCTTCGGCACAGTTGAACTGTTCCAGAAGTTTTTCGAGGAAGCCCAGGACAAGGCCGGTTATACCGAGCAGGAGCGTATCTACCTTGAGTATCAGAAGAGAAAGGACTATCTCAGTACCTTCCTGGGAGTCATACTGCCTTTCCTCATCATAGCCCTTTTGTGGATCTTCTTTATGCGCCGGATGGCGTCAGGCGGGGGCGGAGGCGGCGCCGGCAACATTTTCAGTGTGGGCAAGTCAAAGGCTCAGATCTTTGACAAGGACACTCACATAAAGACCAATTTCAATGATGTTGCAGGTCTCGAGGAGGCCAAGACGGAGGTGATGGAGATAGTTGATTTTCTCAAGAATCCCAAGAAATATACCTCTCTCGGGGGCAAGATACCTAAGGGTGCCCTGTTAGTCGGTCCTCCCGGGACGGGCAAGACCCTCCTTGCGAAGGCTGTTGCCGGTGAGGCCAATGTACCATTCTTCTCCATCAGTGGTTCGGATTTCGTGGAGATGTTTGTAGGTGTAGGTGCCTCCCGTGTCAGGGATCTCTTCAAGCAGGCCAAGGAGAAGGCCCCCTGCATAGTCTTTATTGATGAGATAGATGCTGTAGGGCGTGCCCGCGGGCGCAATCCAAACTTCGGTGCCAACGATGAGCGTGAGAACACCCTGAACCAGCTTCTTACAGAGATGGATGGCTTTGGCACCAACAGCGGTGTGATAATCCTTGCCGCCACCAACAGGGCTGACATACTTGATAAGGCACTTCTCAGGGCAGGCCGTTTCGACCGCCAGATAAGCGTTGAGCTGCCTGACCTCAAAGAGCGGGAAGCTATATTTAAAGTCCACCTGCGGCCCATCAAGCTGGCAGACGGGTTTGACGTGGCGTTTCTTGCAAAGCAGACCCCCGGTTTCTCCGGGGCAGATATCGCCAATGTATGCAATGAGGCTGCGCTCATTGCGGCGAGAGGCAACAAGACCGCGGTGGAAAAACAGGATTTCCTTGACGCTATCGACAGGATTATTGGCGGTCTTGAGAAAAAGAACAAGATCATATCTCCGGAAGAAAAGAAGACCATTGCCTATCATGAGGCAGGGCATGCTACTGTCAGCTGGCTGCTCGAGCATGCCAGTCCCCTTCTCAAGGTGACCATAATACCAAGGGGCAAAGCACTGGGTGCTGCCTGGTACCTGCCCGAGGAGAGATCGATCTCTACACGTGAGCATATTCTTGACGAGCTTGCCTATGCCCTGGGAGGCAGAGCGGCAGAAGAGATAGTGATAGGAAAAATATCAACAGGGGCACTCAGTGACCTCGAGAAGGTGACGAAGCAGGCATATGCCATGGTTGCCTATTTCGGTATGTCACAGAAGGTGGGCAACATCAGCTTCTATGACTCTTCGGGCCAGTCTGACTATGGGTTCACCAAGCCCTACAGCGAGAAGACCTCAGAACTTATTGACAGCGAGGCAAAGAAGATAATAGAGGAGTCTTACAAGAAGGCCAAGGAGGTCATCTCCGACAATATAGAAGGACTGAGACAGCTTGCCGAGCAGCTGCTCGAGAAAGAGGTCATCTTCAGCGAGGATCTTGAACGCATCTTCGGCAAACGTAAGGGAGAGAAGCCTGAATCAGTACCGGCAGGGTCACCCGGGGAAGAACAGGTCCGGCCGGCTGAGGCTGATTCTTCCGGTAAGCATGACGGTGAGCCTGCCGTGACAGAGGAGAAAATGCCCGCGGATGAGCAGCCGAAGGAGTCCGGCGAAGAAACTGCTCCTGAAGAGCCAGTATCAGAGGGTTAGTATGGAGAGTGACTGGGTTGTCATAGCCGGATTTACTGATGATATAAGAAGCCAGATAGCCGTCGAACGACTACTGACAAACGGCATTGATGCCGTCGCTGTCGACAAACGTGACAGTATTTATAAGATCGGTGAGATCGGGATTTACGTCCATCGTGACAACGTACTTATAGCAAAGGAAATAATCAAAGATCTGTAAGGTGACCAATCTCATTCGGCGGACAATAACCGGTGCTTTTATAGTGATCTTCGTGCTTGGCGGACTGTGGTTCCATCCCGTTTCATTTTTCCTGGTGGGTGCTGTTATGATTGCAGGGACACAGCGTGAATACTATATTATGGTCAGGGGGACAGGTGTCAGGCCACAGCTGGTTACAGGCATAATAAGCGGTTTTCTGCTATATGTCACATCAACCGTTATTGCCCTGGGCTGGCTCCCGAGGGAAGGCTTCCTGGTGCTTATACCGGTCATTTCAATAATAATGGCCATTGAGCTGTTCAGGAACGTCGAGAGACCGTTTGATTCGCTTGCCCATACTTTCTTTTCAATCCTGTACACTGCCGTCCCATTCTCAATGTTCCCCTTTGCGGCGTTTAACCATACGGGCCTCACCCCGTTGCTGCCAATGGATGGGATTGTCTTTTCACCCGGAATACTTATCGGGTTCTTCCTGCTGCTCTGGACCAATGATACAGGGGCATATCTCGTGGGCTCATCCCTGGGCAGACATCGTCTTTTTGAACGTATTTCCCCGAAGAAATCGTGGGAGGGCTTTTTCGGAGGGTTGATATTGACGCTCCTTATTGCACGCCTTCTTTCTGGATGGCTCGGTGTTGCGGACAGAACAGGGTGGATGGTTATTGCCATCATAATCTCGGTTGCAGGAACGCTGGGTGACCTTCTTGAGTCTATGCTGAAGAGGAGTCTGGGCCTGAAGGATTCAGGAACTATTATGCCTGGTCACGGCGGTTTCCTTGACCGGTTCGACAGTGTGGTGGTGGCTTTTCCTCTGGTATATTTATATCTGGCAATAACAATATGAAATGACAGTCAGGAAGTTCAAGATACACAGGGAAGGATACCGGATAATCATAGGTGTCTTTATGGCACTCGTTGTGTTAAACATTGCCGGAAGGGTAATCTGGCCCGGTGCCACATTATGGCATTATGTCGCCATGGCAGCCTCTCTCTTTTTCCTGGCGTTCATAGTGATGTTTTTCCGTACACCCATGAGGCCTGTGGAGCCTGACCCGCTGCTTATCTATGCCCCGGCTGACGGGAAGATCGTGGTTATAGAGGAGACGTTTGAGAAGGAATATTTCGGGGACTACAGGCTGCAGATATCGATTTTTATGTCGCCCTTTAACATGCACAGCAACAGGTACCCGATATCAGGGACGGTGTCATTTACTCATTACCAGGCCGGGAGGAAGTACCACGCAAGAAGTCCCAAATCATCGGAACTGAACGAGAGGAGCTCTGTAGTTGTTACTTCAGAGAGCGGCACTGACATACTGATCCGCCAGGTAGCCGGAGCGGTGGCGCGACGGATTGTCACCTATTCAAAAAAGGGAGACAGGGTAAGCCAGGGAGAGGAGCTTGGCTTCATCAAGTTCGGATCGAGGGTCGACATATTCCTCCCTACCGGGACTGAGGTTAATGTGCAGATGTTTGAACAGGTCAGGGCCAGCCGGACCATCTTGGCAAGAGTCATTTAAGATACGAAATAATGAAAGAAGACAATAAAATACTGGATCTTACTGCGGACGTAAAATGGATAGGAGTTCTTGATTATGATATCAGGACATTTGATATTGTGATGCATACCGACCACGGCACTACCTATAACTCATATTTCATCAACGCTGAAAAGAAGACTGTTATAGAGACGGCCAAGGAGAAGTTCAGCGATGCTTACATCAATAAGCTGCGGCAGGTTACCGATCCGGCCGAGATATCATATATTGTTCTTGACCATACCGAGCCGGATCACTCGGGAGCCATGCGCCAGCTGCTTGACCTGGCACCCTCTGCTGTTGTCGTGGGCAGCGGAAATGCCATCCGTTACCTGTCAGATATTGTTAACAGGCCATTCAGGTCGATGGTGGTTAAAGACGGTGATACCCTTGATCTTGGAAACAAGACACTCAGGTTCATTGCGGCACCTAACCTGCACTGGCCAGACAGTATCTATACCTACCTTGTTGAGGACAGGATACTCTTCACCTGTGACTCCTTCGGGGCCCATTTTTGTGATGAGGAGATGTTTGATGACCTCGTTGGTGACTACAGCCTTGATTTCAGGTACTATTTTGATGTCATCCTGAAACCCTACAGCAAGTTCATGATCAAGGCCATTGAGAAGATAAGGCCGCTTGATATTTCGATGATTGCCACCGGTCATGGTCCTATCCTGAGGACAGGATGGAAGAAGACTGTAGATGAGACATATGACCTTGCTTCATCCTACCTGGCGCTCACTGCAGATACCCCACAAAAGAGACTGCTGATAACCTATGTATCAGCTTACGGTTATACTGGTGAGATGGCGAAGCTTATTGCCAGGGGAGCATCATCGGTTAAGAATGTTGTTGTTGAACTGATGGATATAGAGACAGCAGAAGTTGGCGAGATGGATTCAAAGCTGACAATAGCCGACGGCATTATTATAGGTTCGCCGACTATCAACCAGAATACCCTTCTGCCGGTGTACAAACTGGTGGCAATGGTCAGTCCGCTGCGCGACAGGGGAAAGCTGGCCGGGTCATTTGGTTCTTACGGATGGAGCGGAGAGGCTCCGGGACTCATTGCTGAGATGCTTAAGAATCTCAGGATGAGGTTCTTTGAAGAACCGGCAGCATACAAGTTCATTCCTGAAAGCGACAAGGAAAAGCCGCTTCTGGAATACGGAGAACGTTTCGCCAGGGAGTTGGCAGCACTCCCTTCCGGCAATTAAAAAACGGGACTTTCCACCTGTAGCAGGAAGGAAGTATCTTTATGATCCTGCCTCTGTTGCCGGGCCAGGGTTTAGATTCAGCAAAAAGATTATACAATGAAAAAAGAGCCAGGTTCAATACCTGGCTCTTACTGCAGATTACGCCAATACTGTCTGTGATACCCTGTTATGATATCGAGATCGTACGGATTTTCTCTTTTTTCTTTTCTTCATCAAGCTTGGGTATCTCAACGTTCAGGATGCCATCCTTGTAAAGGGCACCGATCTTTTCACCGTTGACATCCTCAGGCAGGTAGAAGCTGCGGCAGAAAGAGCTGTAACTGAATTCCCTGCGCTTGTACCCTTCAAAGTCCTCCTGCTTTTCATCCTTCTGCTCTGCAGAGATAGTAAGAACATCATCCTGCATCTCTATCTTAAGATCATTCTTGTTCATCCCGGGGACGGCAAGCTCAAGATAAAATGCCTTTTCGTCTTCCCTGATATTTACTGCAGGCAGACTGTTTGAATTCCGGTTGAATGTCGGGAAAAAGTCCTCGTTAAAGAAATCCGACAGTGTGAGCGGTTTGTAGTTCCTTCTAGTGATCATTGGTAACATAGCGACCTCCTTTTTATTTTTGTTTAACATTATTTTCATATACACCAGACATATTTCAATTCACGTGCCGATTACATTGTGATGACATAATGGCATATAATTATCCGGCCGGCATGACATAATGACACTATGACTAAATGGGTTGCATAACCGGGAATTAATATTAATTTTGAGATGTAGTATTTAAAGTTCATTCCTGCACGGGCAGGAAAAGCAAACCAGACCAAAGGGCCGCATGAATACCACACTACGTAATATTCTGATTCTGATAGGACTGGCATTGCTGGTTTATCTCTTCTGGTACTTCAGGAACATTTTCATATACATCCTTATTGCCGGGGTAATCTCACTGATCGGACGTCCTGTAGTTGATCTCCTGAACAGCATTCGTTTCTGGAAGTTCAGGTTTCCAAAAGCATTGAGTTCGATTCTTACTCTGTTGTTTCTTTATGGTCTTCTGGCGCTGTTTTTTGCGATTTTCATTCCCCTGGTAACGAAGCAGATAGACGCTCTGTCAGGGTTTGACGCAGGATCGATTATACAGGGATTGCGAGACCAGCTCGACAGGCTTGATACATTGCTAAGGAAGGTATATCATGATATGCCGCCGGACAAAACTCTGTATGATATTGCAGTTACAACAATAGCCACAATCCTCAATCCGGCCTCTATTACAGATTTTGCCGGCAACATTGTTACAGTAATCAGCAAATCTGTTGTGGCAACAGTTGCAGTGACTTTTCTGGCCTTTTTCTTCCTGAAGGATGAAGGACTTTTCAAGGAGACGATACTGGTCATGGTGCCTGACCAGTATGAAACCAGGATAAGAAATGTCCTCCATTCCATCAAGCAGCTCCTGATCCGCTATTTTATCGGTATAATTCTGCAGAGTACCATTGTACTTATCAATATTACCATTGGGATGACCATCGTCGGCTTCCCGTTTCAGCAGGCCCTTGTGATGGGGCTTATTATCGGGGTTTTTAACGTTATCCCTTATCTCGGGCCATGGCTGGGCGGCCTGATTACTGTCCTTATGGGTATTGCCACGGCAGTGACTACTGCAGGTTATCCCGCTCCGATGATGCTTATCATCTATATGATGATCGTTATTGCAGCAACCCAGGCTATTGATAATAATATTATAGCACCGACCATCTACTCCCGTAGTGTTAATGCCCATCCCATCGAGATCTTCATCGTGATACTCGCTGTGGGAAGTTTCGCAGGTATAATTGGAATGATAGTGGCTGTGCCGGCCTATACGGCTTTAAGGGTCTTTGCCCGCGAGTTTTTCAATAATTTCGGTCCGGTAAGAAAGATAACCTCGGGCCTCGGAAAAGATAACAAGGAGACATAGCAGCAGGCAAAATGACAAGGATAACCACGGCCATTTCCAACATTTTCAGGTTCTATTACGACGGATTCAGGACCATGTCGTGGTGGGGGAAGCGGGTATGGGTCATAATCCTGATAAAGCTATTTATTATGTTCCTCATTCTTAAGATATTCTTCTTCCCTGACTTTCTGAAGGTTAACTTCGGATCCGACAGGGAGAGAGGCGATTATGTACTGGAACAATTAACCGGCAATAACTGAAACTATGATTGAAAACATTGATCTCTCCCTGGTAAACTGGTCGCGGGCCCAGTTCGCTCTTACGGCAGTTTACCACTGGCTGTTCGTGCCACTGACACTTGGACTCTCATTCATCCTTGCCTTCATGGAGACCATCTATGTCCGGACGGGTGATGAGGTATGGAAGAAGATTACAAAGTTCTGGATGACACTGTTCGGCATTAATTTCGCCATCGGTGTAGCAACCGGTATCATCCTGGAGTTTGAGTTCGGAACCAACTGGTCTAACTACTCCTGGTTTGTAGGTGATATTTTTGGAGCTCCCCTGGCTGTGGAGGGCATTCTTGCCTTCTTCCTTGAATCAACCTTTGTAGCTGTGATGTTCTTCGGCTGGAACAAAGTCGGGAAGAAGTTCCATCTCACCTCGACATGGCTGGTGGCCGTGGGAGCTAACCTCTCCGCCCTCTGGATCCTGGTAGCCAACTCCTGGATGGAGAATCCTGTGGGTATGGTTTTCAACCCTGACACTGCCCGTAATGAGATGGCCAGCTTCCGGGAGGTGGTGCTCAACCCGGTAGCCGTCGACAAGTTTCTTCACACGGTGACCTCAGGTTTCGTTCTGGCATCAATCTTCGTTTTGGGAATAAGTGCATGGTTCCTTATCAGGAAGAGGGAGGAACACCTGGCACGCAAGAGCATACTCGTTGCAGGTATCTTCGGCCTGGTAGCCTCTGTTGCCGTGGCTCTTACCGGTGACTCCTCAGCACGGACAC
Source organism: Bacteroidota bacterium (assembly GCA_003250475.1). GTDB lineage: Bacteria > Bacteroidota > Bacteroidia > Bacteroidales > VadinHA17 > SR-FBR-E99. Next base: position 29,332 of record QKGI01000053.1, read on the forward strand.
TGGCGCAGGTACAGCCTGTCAAGTTCGCTGCCATGGAGGCTCTTTATGAGGGAAAGAGCGATGCCGGTCTTACGGTCATAGGAGCTCTTACAGACAGCGGGGAACGGCTGGGAGAGAAGAAAGTGCATGATGTGAAACTCAGGATAGAGATTCCCAGGCTGTTGTCGATAATGACCACAGGAAAGGGAAGCGGTTATGTTCCCGGCTTGAAGGATCTAGTAAATGGTAATCCTGAGAAAGGAATTCTTTCAGTCAGCGAGATGATGGAGCGGGGCAAATATGCCCGGCAGGTCCTTACCGACTATAAGATGGCAAAAGAGATCGGCGACACTGAAACCATGGAGGCTCTCAGCGCCAGGTTCAAAGAGAGCGATTTCACGGATAACTATTTCAGGTACTTCGGCTACGGTTATTTTGAACACCCATGGCAGGTGGTGCCCTCTGTCCCGGTAATCTTCTACAGTTTCCGGGTGATGGTCGGTCTTGGTTTCTTCTTTATCCTGTTATTTATACTTGCCCTCTGGTTTTACCGCAGGGAGGCGCTTGAACGTAACCGCTGGTTCTTGTGGCTGGCACTCCTCTCCATACCGCTGGCTTACCTGGCCAGCGAACTGGGATGGATAGTGACAGAGATGGGCCGCCAGCCCTGGATCATCCAGAACCTTATGCCTGTCGGCGTGGCAGTATCGAATATCAGTGCAGGGGCAGTACAGACAACATTCTGGCTCTTTGCCGTCCTCTTTACTGCTCTGCTCGTTGCAGAGATATCCATAATGGTAAAACAGATTAAAACAGGACCAAAACATTAGGAGGACAAAATCATGACACTGATGATAACACACGCATTTCTGCAGGGCTACTGGTGGTTGATCATATCACTCCTGGCCGGTCTCCTCGTATTCCTCATGTTCGTTCAGGGAGGGCAGTCGTTCATTTTCTCCCTTCCAAAGAACGACACCCAGAGGAAAATGATTGTCAACGCCCTTGGCCGCAAGTGGGAGTTTACCTTTACCACCCTTGTCACCTTTGGTGGCGCCTTCTTTGCATCTTTCCCGCTTTTTTATGCCACCAGCTTTGGAGGTGCATACTGGGTCTGGATGGCAATACTATTCAGTTTTATAATACAGGCTGTAGCCTATGAGTACCGCTCAAAGCCGGGAAATATATACGGCACAAGCCTCTTTGACACCTTCCTCTTCCTGAACGGTTGCCTTGGTCCGTTCCTCATAGGTGTGGCTGTAGCGACTTTCTTTACCGGATCGGATTTTACCCTTGATCTCTTCAACAGTGTTACCTGGGGTTCGGGATGGCACGGACTCGAAGCCCTGATAAATCCTGTCAACCTGCTGCTGGGTTTTGCCGTACTCTTTCTGGTGAGGGTGCTGGGACTGATGTACCTTGAGAATACCATTGAGGATGGTGACCTTGCAGGATCCATCAAGAAGGCCATGCCCCGCAATGCGGTTCCCTTCCTGGTGTTCTTTCTCTCATTCGTTGGCCTGATGCTCCTCGGGAAAGGCTTTGCTGCCGACGGTGTGACAGGAGAGGTCACTATGGTCAGGTATCATTATCTGCATAACCTGCTGGGTAATCCTGTTATCCTGGTACTGTTCCTTGGCGGAGTGGTACTGGTACTTGTCTCACTCTGGATGGCAATATTTAAAAACCCACGCAAGGCGATATGGTATGCCGGCGCCGGCACTATCCCGGTAGTGATGGCCCTGTTCTTTATTGCAGGATACGGCGGAACAGCCTTTTATCCGTCAACAGCCGACCTCCAGAGTTCGCTGACACTGGCAAAGGCCTCATCAAGTCCCTTTACCCTGCGTACAATGATGTTCGTTTCATTCATCATACCTTTTGTTGTGGCCTATATCTGGTATGCATGGAGTTCGATAAACAGACGGAGGATCACCCCCGAGGAGATGTCCGGTGATGAACATATGTATTGAAAGGAAGCAGGTAATAGCTTAAACCTGAAGAAATGTGATGGAAATTGAGCCAACGGGATCGTGGGGTTATGGTGAGGGGCCTCTCATAATAGCAGGTCCGTGCAGTGCAGAAAGTGAAGAGCAGGTACTTACCATCGCAAAAGCCCTCAGGGCTACGGGCAGAGTTAATATTTTCAGGGCGGGGCTATGGAAGCCGCGTTCAAGACCATCCTCATTCGGAGGTGAGGGCTTCAGGGCTCTCAGTTGGCTCAGGAGGGTAAAGGAGGAGACAGGACTGCCTGTGGCTGTGGAGGTTGCGTCACCACTGCATGTTGAGGCATGCCTGAAGGACGGCATCGATGTCGTCTGGCTCGGAGCCCGTACCGTATCAAATCCTTTCAGTGTTGATGAGATCGTCGCGGTGCTCGCCGGTACAGATATCCCGGTGCTGGTAAAAAACCCGCTGAGTCCGGATGTTGAACTGTGGATCGGTGCTATCGAGAGAGTATACAGCGCCGGCATAAGAAAGATAGCAGCGGTACACAGAGGATTTACCCCTTACGAAAAGAACCGCTACCGTAATATACCAAAGTGGGAGCTGGCCATCGAACTGCGCAGCAGGATCCCCTCACTACCTGTGTTATGTGACCCCAGCCATATGTCAGGTAAGGCCGCACTGGTGCCGGAGACCTCCCAGAAAGCTATCGACATGAACATGGCAGGTCTGATGGTAGAGGTGCATCATGACCCCCGGCATGCACTGAGCGACCGCGACCAGCAGCTTGACCCGGGAGCATTTACCGGGATGATGGATAAACTGGTCTTTCGTTCAAAGACATCCAGCGATACAGGCTTCCTTAACCGGCTTGAGGAGCTGAGAAACAGGATAGACTCGATTGATCAGCAGATAATAGAACTCGTGGCTGCCCGGATGAGAATAAGCATCGAGATGGGAGAGTTCAAATGTCTCAACGATGTTGCCGTGTTTCAGCTCGAGAGATGGATTGAGATACTTGAGACAAGAACGCAGAACGGTATCAGCGAAGGTCTTGATGAAGAATTTACAGGAAGACTTATACGGATGATACATGAAGAATCAATTCGATGCCAGGACAAGGTGATGGAGGATCTACGAAGGGATATGAGGTGTCCTCCTGATGCCCGGCAGGGTGAATAGAACTGATATAATAATATAAGCCGCCATTATCATAGGCAACGATGCCATCCTGAAGATAACCATTAACAGGATGCTAACCCCTGCAAAGATCCAGCGCTCTTCGTTGCCCTTCCACTTCAGGCTTGTCAGCTTCAGGGAGAACATCCTTATGTTTAACAGCATCATCGTGGCAAGACAGATCGCCAGGAGGGTCAGAAACAACGGTGAGGCAATCATCCTGTCATACAGTCCGGAGTCAGTATATGATGAAGCCAGCACCACAGACACTATTGTAAAGGCACTGGCAGGCGTGGCCAGCCCCCGGAATGATGTTGCCTGGGTGGTGTCATTATTGAACCTGGCAAGTCTCAATGCAGATGCTGCAGGGATCAGCGCTGCCACAGCAAAGGGGAACACATACCCTGAGACGCCTCCGGCGACCAGGTTTAAAACAATAGCTCCCGGGGCGATACCAAATGTGACGATATCGGCCAGGCTGTCCAGGTCCTTACCTATAGCAGAATATGCTTTCAGGAGCCTGGAAGTAAACCCGTCAAAAAAATCGAACAGCATCCCTGCCATTATGCAGAAGGAGGCATATTCATTATAACCCTTTATTGCACAGACGGTTGCGGCAAACCCTGACACCAGGTTCAACAGGGTGATGGTATTGGGAATATGTTTAATCATAACGCTTTTTAAACGGCTGTGCTAAATTACAATAATCCAGTCAACTATTATTTGATTATTTTTGCATCTGAATTATGAGGGATCTTACAAATATAAAAATTGCGGTCGACTTTGACGGCACCATTGTTGAGCATGAATATCCGGCCATCGGCAAGGAGGTTCTTTTTGCGTTCATCACATTAAAGGAGCTTCAGAAGAGGGGAGCCTTGCTTATCCTATGGACCTTCCGCACCGGGAAGGAGTTGCAGGAGGCAGTAGATTATTGCAGGCAGAACGGGATTGAGTTTTATGCCATCAACCGTAATTATCCTGAAGAGAAATGGACAGCGGAAACACCGCGTAAGATAAATGTTGACATATTTATTGACGACAAGAACGCAGGAGGCTTTCCGGGGTGGGGTGAGGTACTGAACATGATCGATCCCTGGTCGGAGAGGGAAGAGCAGGCAATGAGAGCCATTAAAACACGTCGTTTCAGTTTATTCGGAAAGAAATAATTGTACAACAGATGAAGCGTAATGCCATTAACTTTTTCCTGTTTCTCCTTGTGGTCATTGCCATAATATCATGCTCAGGCTCATCGGGAAAGGGAAATAGGACCCTCCCCGGCTCAACGGATAGCTCAGCCGGGGTTGATACCCGTCCTTCAAGAAGACTTATAGAAGTGGTGGCTCCTGCCGATAACTCAACATTTAAATGCTCGGAGACGATCCGGTTTTCAGTTGCCGAAGCGGCAGGACAGGCCAAGGCAGATTCTGTGCAGTTATGGGTTGATGGTGTTCTTGCCTCGACGCTGTATGAGCTGCCTTCAACGGCAGAGATTGAGCCTGCCGGAAATCCCGGCAGGATATCGCTCAGGGCAGTAGCCTACTCATCTTCCAGCAAGCCTCAGACGATAACACTGTTTGTCACGCTCCTTTCTGACATAACCCCGGTGATTTACCGCTACCGTGTGGTAAACAGCTATCCTCATGACAGGAGGGCCTACACCCAGGGTCTGCTGTATGATGATGGCTTCTTTTATGAAAGTACCGGTCAGCAAGGCCAGTCGTCGTTGAGAAAGGTTGAGCCGGAGACAGGCACAGTGATCAGTCAGGTCAATCTTGACGGTTCACTTTTCGGTGAGGGCATAGCCTTGCTGGGCGACCGGATCTACCAGCTGACATGGACATCCAAGGTGGGATTTGTCTATGAAAAGGCTACCATGAAACAGGTTAACAGGATATATTACCAGACGCAGGGCTGGGGCCTGGCTACCATCGGAGAGAGACTGGTGATGAGTGATGGAACAAATGTACTGTGGTTCCTTGATCAGGATTTCAATGTACTGTCTTCCGTGGATGTATGGGACAACAAGGGGATGGTTGACAATCTTAATGAGATGGAGATGATTGACGGGGAGCTGTGGGTCAATATCTGGCAGACCGACAGGATAGCAAGGATAGATCCGCTTACAGGAAAGGTACTTGGATATGTTGGACTGAATAACCTGCTGCGGCGTGAAGAGCGTTCCCAGGAAACTGACGTCCTGAACGGTATTGCCTGGGATGCGGAT
>QKGI01000130.1 GCA_003250475.1 Bacteroidota bacterium
GGTTTTCTTCCATCATGATCCGTATTGCCGGGCAAAATTAATAAAATTTGTCGGAAGGTAAGAAGGTCGGAAGGTCGGAAGGTCTTATGTCGAAAGGTCATATATTTATATAAGACCGCATGACCAGGGCCGATCCTCCATCTGGCGGAGAAGGATCCGGCCTGCAGGGACAGCAGACGCATAGCATGACCTTCAGACGCCAGACCGGGCCGAGCGTTAAGTCCCGACATAGCATGTCGGGATAGCGAAGGAGCCAGCCTGCAGGGACAGCAGACGCATAGCCGGACCTTCAGACGTTAGACCTTCAGACCTTCAGACTTTTTAACAATTATATCCAACTCTTTATGATTCTGTAAGATATTCTCAGGTTTTTATTTATTTTTATGAAAGTATCCTGGTATTTTTTATCATGGATCAGACGGAGCAAACCGAAAATCCTCGTTAACAGAGTAGGTAAATTTTTAATGCGTTTATAATGAAAGAATTAGCTGAAAGTGATGTTTCCATTAAGTCGTTGGTTGAGTGCTTTAACTCAGCATTCATAAAAGTGGTTGATGAAGAAAATGATTCATTCTGGGTTCCGGGAGAATCACTAAAAACCAAAATCACAATCGACGAAAAACGCAAGTATCTCAGATTGAGCATTATTTACCAGCTGTCAGGAGAGATCACCCCGGCCGTGTCGGCTACCCAGTGCAATAAAGTCAACGATGAATATATCGTTATCAGGTTCTCTGCCCTGGAGATACAGGGAACCCAGTGTGTGGCAAGCACCTATTATATGACATATGAAGAGGGCCTGATTGCTTTTCACCTGATCAAAATGGTCAAGAAGTTTGAGCAATTTACCGTTGAGGCCCTGAGGGAACACTTTGCAGATTATCTGTAGGGGAAAGACGTCTGAAGGTCTGAAGGTCTGAAGTCTGAAGGTCAGGGATTGATAGATGACCTTCTGGTCTGGACCTTTGGACCTTAGACCTTTCGACCTTCAGACCTAAAACCCCCACACTATACCCCCGCTCACCGTGGTGGTCTTACCGTAGAGATGTGCCGGATACCAGTCCTGCACTCCGCTGACATCCCTTCCTGTCAGGGTGGCCCTGACCTGTACACCCCCGGTTACCATGTAGCTGATATCCAGTCCCGTAGCCACATTGCTCCACTCTATCGACCCCAGGTAAGGCAGGCCCAGCCTGCTCCCGCCAATGCTCTGATAATCGGGACCACGCTCCGACCGTTCGTGCCAGAGCCGCACAACAGCTGCCCTGACAGGCCTGTAATCGATGGCAAAATACCAGCTCCTGCTGTTGTCTCGCAGCCAGTGCCCCAGGTTATATCCCTGGTTCTCGAAGGTAGTGACCGGCACATTATGCTGGAAGGTGAGAGGGTAGGTAAAGGTGCATTCCGCCGTGAACCACAGGTTGGGGGTGAAACGGAAGTTACCGGCACGCAGCCCCCCCTTCCACGAGAAGAAGTTATAGTCATCAGTGGCGAACCTGGCCGTGGAGAGCTCATCGATGAAGAGAGTGCCGTACAGGTGGACATGCCTGATGTTGTCGGAGCTTATATCTAAAAACATCTGGGAGTTGCTGTTGTTGATGCCCGAGTTGACGGCATGGTCTACCGACTTATAGAAGAATACGGGCATCAGGAAATAAGGTGTCAGTCGCGGGTCAGACCAGATGACGCTGTTCCCCAGTGAGACATGCAACTGCCTGGCAGGTGTGACTGTAAATATGTTTGCAGCGATGTATTTGCGGTGATAGACATTACGGTATTCGGTGCCGTAGGCGTTGGTGACCCAGTATGAACGTGTGGAGTCTACAACCATCGAGGTAAGCCAGCCGTGGAGCCAGGTCATCTCCACCCACCGCGCCGGTTTCAGGTGAAGCCTCACCTGCATGAACGAGGGCGCCCGGCCTGACAGGATGTTGGTGCCGGCATAGCCGCTGCCCCACACGGGAGAGTCTTTCAGGAAGGAGATATCGCCCCACTCCCACGTATAGCTCATGCCACCGGTCATCTCTGAAAAATCAGTGCCGTTCTTGATATGTCCGCCCCGCTCCGTCGTCAGGAACTGTGGCTCACCCAGCATCGGAGACTGGTGATTGTCCTGCAGGGCAGCAAAGAAAGCCCACCGGCCGTAACTGCCGTATATCTTTGCCCCGTTCTTCCAGCTTATGGATGTCTCCGCCTGCGAGCCGGATGTCGATCCGACGGTCATACCCAGCAGGGGCGATACTGCCAGGCTGAAGAGAGAATCGCGGTATTGTGCTGTGGCGGGATTGTACCTGAGCCTGACCCTGCCGTCATCCTCCGCGGGGCTGTATGACCCAAGCCAGAATGTAAGCTCCTTCTGCTGCCTCGTGGTAAGAGACTCCTTCTTTGCTGATGCCTCCCTGAGTTTCCCGGTGATGAGCCTCCTGCTGAAGGGCTTCACCGCCCTGTTCATTTCAATGACACCATCGACGGCCAGCTCATCAAGAAAGAGGTAAACAGCTTCGTCAGCAACAGGCTCCGGTATGACCTGTGAGTATCCCGGAAAGCCGCAGCACAATAACAGAACTGTTAATAAAGTTACTATGTATGTTGAATAGTTCACTCTTTTGGGGTTTCACAAAGATAACTCTTAAAGGAAATTTG
>QKGI01000078.1 GCA_003250475.1 Bacteroidota bacterium
GTGGTCGAGATAGTGGCCGAACGGGGTGCAGAGGTCAAGTACAGTACTGTACAGAACTGGTATCCCGGCGACAAGGATGGTAAAGGAGGTATCTTTAACTTCGTCACCAAGCGCGGGATGTGCAAGGGTGATGATTCAAAGATCTCATGGACCCAGGTGGAGACAGGCTCAGCCGTCACATGGAAGTACCCGTCATGTATCCTCAGGGGAGACAACAGCGTAGGCGAGTTCTATTCCGTGGCTGTCACCAACAACTACCAGCAGGCTGACACCGGGACAAAGATGATCCATATAGGAAAGAACACCAGGAGTACCATCGTGTCAAAGGGTATCTCTGCCGGCTTCGGCCAGAACAGCTATCGCGGACTGGTGAAGGTGCTGGGTAAGGCTGAAGGAGCACGTAACTTTTCGCAGTGTGACTCACTGCTGCTTGGAGACAAATGCGGGGCACACACCTTCCCCTACATAGAGGTGGACAACCCGTCGGCTGTGGTGGAGCACGAAGCCACCACCTCGAGGATAGGCGAAGACCAGATATTCTACTGTAACCAGAGGGGAATATCCACAGAGGATGCCATAGGACTGATTGTCAATGGTTATGCCCGCGAAGTCATCAATAAGCTGCCGATGGAGTTCGCCGTGGAAGCGCAGAAACTGCTGCAGATAAGCCTTGAAGGCAGTGTTGGTTAATAAAAGATTATAGTACAGACAAAATATGAACAGCGAATTTTTAATACAGATAAAGGAACTTAAAGCCTCAATTGATAATAAGGAGATCCTCAAGGGTGTCAGCCTTGAGGTAAAACCCGGAGAGATACATGCCATCATGGGTCCCAACGGCAGCGGCAAGAGTACCCTTGCCAATGTGCTGACCGGTCGTGAGATAGCGAAAGTAACTCATGGCACGGTGGTCTTTGAGGGCAAGGACCTTCTTGGTATGTCACCGGAAGAGAGAGCACGCGAAGGTATCTTCCTTTCCTTCCAGTATCCGATAGAGATACCGGGTGTAAGCATGGTCAACTTCATGAAGACGGCTATCAATGAGCAGCGTAAGCACAGGGGGCTGGAACCGTTGTCAGCTTCCGACTTCCTGCGCCTGATGCGTGAGAAGAAGGAGCTTGTGGAGATAGACTCTGCCCTGACGAACAGGAGTGTCAACGAGGGCTTTTCGGGAGGAGAGAAGAAAAAGAACGAGATCTTCCAGATGGCTATGCTCGAACCGAGACTTGCGCTCCTGGATGAGACAGACTCAGGGCTGGACATAGACGCTCTCAGGATAGTGGCCAACGGCGTCAACAAAATACGCAGGCCCGATACTTCTGTGATCGTCATTACCCACTACCAGAGACTGCTTGACTATATAGTACCTGATTTTGTACATGTGATGTACGACGGGCGGATTGTAAGATCGGCAGGACCGGAACTGGCTCTCGAGCTAGAGGAGAGAGGATACGACTGGATAAGGAAAGAAGCAGACGTCAGCGAAGAGACATGGACTACAGACCGGAAGTAATAAAAGCTCTGACGGAGCTATGGTCCGGCAGCTATAAGACATTCCTGAAGGACTCTCCCGATATCTATAACAGGTACCGTGCCGGTGCCTTTGACGATTTCCTGCGTATGGGTATCCCCGACAGGAAAAACGAAGCCTATAAATACACCAACCTGGAGAAGTCGTTCGGGTACAGGTACGAGAAATACTATTCACCCGTTCCTGCGGATTTCAAGGAGGCGGAGAAATTTCACTGCGAGGTCGAGGATCTCGATGTGTGGAATATGGTATTGCTCAATGGTTTTTTCCCTCACGGTGAAGAGGGGCTGGTGATGCTACCGGGAGGCATCTGGGTAGGAAGCATGAAGGCAGCTGCTAAACAGTTCCCTGCCCTGGTTGAAAAGCACTATAACAAATATGCCAGTAATGAAAACGACGGGCTGGTGCCCCTGAACACGGCACTGGCCTCTGACGGGCTCTTTCTTTATGCCCCCCGTAAAACGTCATACACCAAGCCGATACAGATTGTCAACCTGCTTCACTCCGACAAGGATATCTTTGCCCAGGACCGTAACCTGGTCATCGTCGAGGAGGGAGCCCAGCTATCGCTGCTGGTATGTGACCATGCACTTTCGCCGCAACACTACCTTACCAATACGGTGACAGAGGTCTTCGTGGGACAGAACGCCCGATTCGAGATCATCAGGGTACAGAACCAGCATAACAACTCCGGGAAGATAACCCACACCTTCATCCACCAGGAACGTGACAGCTACGCCTCGTCGAACAACATCACACTACACGGCGGGCTGGTACGGAATGCCACCTGGCACAGCCTGGAGGGTGAGAACAGCGAGACACACAGCTATGGTCTCTTCTTCGCCGACAAGCAGCAACATGTTGCCAACTTCGTGAAGGTTGACCACGCAGCACCCAATTGTAACAGCACCCAGCTATTCAAGGGTGTACTGGATGATAATTCGAGCGGGGCTTTTAACGGACGGATCATGGTGCACCAGAACGCCCAGAAGACTAACGCGTACCAGAGCAACAACAACATCATCCTCTCAGACACAGCCAGGATGGACACCAAACCTCAGCTTGAGATCTATGCCGATGATGTCAAGTGCAGCCACGGTGCCACTGTCGGTCAGCTTGATGAGGATGCCCTCTTCTATCTCCGCTCCCGCGGGATAGATGAACATGAGGCAAAGCTGATGCTCATGTTCGGTTTTGCCCATGATGTGATCAAGAATATATCTATCGAAGCACTGCGTGACCGGATAGACAACCTTGTTCTGCAGCGTCTCCGCGGCGAACTGTCGCGATGTGCCTCGTGCGCCATACAATGCAACTGAATGATATAATGAAGCTTTCAAAAAGCATTGAAGAAATACGGTCCGACTTCCCTATCCTGTCGACAAAGGCATACGGGAAGCCGCTCGTATATCTTGATAACGGCGCCACCACCCAGAAGCCTGAACAGGTCATCAGGGTTATTAATGAGCTCTACAGGACTACCAACGCCAACGTGCACAGGGGTGTTCATTACCTCTCCGACAGGGTATCAGAGCGCTATGAAGCCGCACGTGAGACTGTCAGGGCATTTATCAACGCACAGAAAAAAGAGGAGATAATCTTTACAGCCGGCACCACCGCATCAATCAACGCAGTAGCATTCTCCTTCGGTGAAAGGTTCGTCGGCAAAGACGACGAGATTATCATCAGCGGCATGGAACATCATGCCAATATAGTTCCCTGGCAGATGCTCTGCCAGAGGAAGTCGGCCAGGCTGAAGGTCATACCCTTTTCAGACGACGGTATCCTCGACCTTGAGTCCTTCCGTGGCATGCTCACCGGGCGAACACGGATAGTGGCAGTGGCACACGCCTCCAATGTACTCGGTACCGTCAACCCGGTCAGGGAGATAGTCAGGGAGGCACACAGCCATGGCATACCTGTGCTGGTCGACGGTGCCCAGGCCATACAGCACGGCATAGTCGATGTGACCGATATCGGCTGTGACTTCTATGTCTTCTCCGGGCATAAGGTGTACGGTCCCAACGGCATAGGTGTGCTGTATGGGAAGGAGGAACTCCTTAATGAAATGCCTCCTTACCAGGGAGGGGGAGACATGGTTGCCAGTGTCACCTTTGAAAAAACCACGTACAATGACCTGCCATTCAGGTTCGAGGCTGGTACAACCAACTTTACGGGAGCAATAGGAATGGCCGCCGCCCTCGACTATCTCTCTGCCCTCGGCCGTCAGGCTGTGGCAGAAAGGGAACAGGCCCTGCTGGCCAGGGCAACAGCAGGACTATCATCTGTGGGTGGTCTTCGCATTTATGGAACAGCCCCGGACAAGGTGTCTGTCATCTCTTTCCTTATCGGAGGGTTACACCCCTATGACACCGGCATGATACTTGACAAGATGGGTATAGCCGTTAGAACAGGTACGCATTGCGCCCAGCCCCTGATGGAACGGTACGGCATAACAGGAAATATAAGAGCCTCGATAGCGTTTTACAACACTGATGAAGAGATCGATGCGCTGGTGAGTGGTGTAAGGAAAACAGTTGAGATGCTGGCATGAATATTTGATTATGACATTAAACAAGATACAGGATCAGATCATTGAGGAGTTTGCTGTTTTCAGCGACTGGATGGAGAGGTATGAGTATCTCATCGAACTGGGCAGGTCTCTGCCCCCCTTTGACGAGACGCACAAGACCCCGGAGTACCTCATTGAAGGCTGCCAGAGCAGGGTGTGGTTATACCCTGCATATGAAGACGGGGTGATTACCTTCACTGCAGAGAGCGATGCCCTCATCACACGCGGCATAGTGGCTCTCCTCATAAGAGTCTTCTCAGGCCACACTCCTGATGAGATTCTCGGCGCTGACATCTATTTCATCGAAAAGATAGGCCTGCGGGAGAACCTCTCCCCGACCCGTTCAAACGGCCTTCTTGCCATGATGAAGCAGATGCGGCTTTATGCCCTTGCATACAAATCAAAACAGGAACGTTGATGAACACTCAAGAGATACAAGAGACTGAAGCACGAATTGTCGGAGTGCTTAAAAGTATCTTTGACCCCGAGATACCGGTAAATATTTACGACCTTGGACTTATATACGAGGTCAGGGTAGACGAGGAACAGATAGCGCATATCACCATGACGCTCACCGCCCCAAACTGCCCAATGGCTGAGGATCTCGTTGAAGAAGTAAAGTACAAGGTTGCCGGTATCAGAGGGGTTAAGGACTGTGATCTCAACCTGACGTTTAGTCCGCCGTGGGACCGCAGCATGCTGACTGACGAAGCCAAACTTGAATTAGGATTACTCTGAGACAGTAGCTATGACTGACGCACGTAAAATAGCGCTTACCTGGAAGATCCACGAAAGCCTGAAGGCTGAAGGATTCGATATTACCGGTATTGCCCAGGCTTCACCACATCACGAAGACAGCCAGCATATCAGTGAATGGATCGGAGCCGGAAAGAACGGCACGATGTCATATCTTGAAAGAAACCTCGATAAACGCGGTGACATAACCACCCTTGTTGAAGGAGCAAAGTCAGTGATCGTTGCAGGACTGCGCTACTACAGCAACGAGGTTCCCGCCGGCGAGGATAACTACTTCGTCAGCCGTTATGCCAGGGTTAAAGATTACCACGTGGTGATACAGGAGAAGCTTGACAGGGTGCAGAAAATCATTAAGAAGGAAGTCCCTGACGCAGTATCCAGGGTATTCTGTGATGCCGGGCCCCTGACTGAAAAGGCCTGGGCCATCCGTGCAGGACTGGGATGGCGGGGACGTCATAGTATGGTTATAAACAAGGATATCGGATCGTTCTTTTTTCTGGGTGAGATTGTCACCACTGTAGAGTTCCTGTATGATGACACCTCGGCCAGGGATCGCTGTGGCGATTGCACGCTCTGTACCGAGGCCTGTCCTACAGGTGCCATATGTGAAGACCGGACAATAGATGCTCGTCGCTGCATCTCATACCTTACGATAGAACATGAGGGAGAGCTGCCTGAAGAGTTCAGGGGCCTGACAGAAAACATAATCTTTGGCTGCGACAGGTGCCAGGAGGTATGCCCCTGGAACAACAAAGCCGTTCCATACACCGACAAGGAACTTGCTCCAGAGATTCCTGTCACATCGCTGACAAGAACAGACTGGCTGAACATGACTCCTGAAGACTTCAAGAAGACATTCAAAATGTCACCGATAAAACGGACCGGCTATAAGATGATCAGGAGAAATATCGATTTTATAAATTATTCCTCACCTGAAAAGGGGTGATATTCTGTCACGGTTACCATCATTAGGCGCCGGGTTCAGACCCATGATGTCCGTCACGATATTATAGACATCAATATTAAAGAGGGTATCTGCGGCGAACCCTCTCCTGAAAGCGGGCCCTTCAGCGTAAAAGATGGCGTGCATATCTCTCCATTTCCAGTCGTAACCGTGGTCACCCTTCGAGTAACGACCCGGCTCAGGCCTCAGCCCGGCAGTCCAGCCGGGATCCGCAATCAGCACCACTGCAGGTATGCGCGGATGGGTTCCGTAATGCAGGTAGGGAGGCAGATCTTCTTTACGGTAAGCCTTCATACCGTGTTGCAGATTGAGATAATAAAGAACACTATCTGTCATCCCTTCGACAGGTTCAACTGCCCAAACAGGGTTTCCTCCGTATATCCTCCTCACCATCGCCTGGGGTAGTGTATCCATGATATAATTGTACCTGGATTCGTCTACTGCACCCATGCCATGGTCTGACAGAACGATGAGGTTAATATCTTTTGCATGAGGCAGGGAGGCAATACCTGTGCGGAGCGTTCCGACCAGGCTGTCAAGGCTCCTGACAACAGCGCCTGTTTCAGGTGAGACAGGGCCATATGTATGGCTTGTTGCATCCGGCTCCTCGAAATAAAGAGTGATGAAATGAGGCCTTCTTTCCGCAGGAAGGGAGAGCCACTTCAGCACCGTGTCAACACGGTCACCGAAAGGAACCTCATCATCATAGGTCTTCCAGTAGTCGGGATGAATACCCTCTATTGGCGCCTCAGAGCCTACCCAGTAGAAAGAGGCTGACTTAACTCCCTGTTTATGAGCAGTAACCCATATCGGCTCCCCTCCGTAAAAGTCGCCATCCGAGACCATGGCACGGTCACCGATACGATATACAAGGTCAAGATCAGGGGCGTAGAAGCTGTTGTTCACCAGCCCGTGATGATCAGGATAGAGCCCGGTGGCAATAGTGTAGTGATTAGGGAAAGTCTTGGTGGGGAACGAGGGTATCAGTCTCCCGGCCATCACCCCTTTAGCAGCTATGTCATCAAGCACAGGGGTGCCGTAGATAGAATCATAATCCCACCTGAAGGCATCAAGTGACACCATGACCACATACGGGGTATCAGTCTTCTCTTTATTACAGCCAGTAAAAGAAAGAATTGCTGGAAGCAGGGCAATCAAATATCTGTTAAGTCTCATCAGGGATGGATATTGTTTTCAGCATTGAAAATAATAACAATTTTTAATTTCAGATGTTCCTCAGGATTAATGAAATTCCAGCTAATTTTGAGTTAATGTTAAAACCTGCATTATGAAACAGATACTGTTATCACTGGTACTGATATCAATGCTCGGTGTTGCCGTAGCGCAACCGCACTATGCGCTTCTGGTAATTGACATCCAGGATTTTTATTTCCCGGGAGGACGATCGGAGCTTGTTAACCCGGCCATTGCTGCCGGGAAGGCTACAGAAGCCGCCGCTCATGCCAGGGCAGAAGGACAGCCGGTGATATACATAAAACATCAGGCATCATCAGGGATGGAGATCAATGATATTGTCAGGCCCGCCCCGGGTGATGCTGTCTTTGTCAAGAAAGAGGTAAACAGCTTTCTCGGGACCGCACTGAAGGAACATCTTGACAGTCTGGGTACCGACACACTGGTGATCTGCGGGATGCAGACGCACATGTGCGTGGAGGCAGCCGTGCGTGCCGCACATGATCTCGGATACCGGGTTATCCTTCTGCACGATGCCTGTGCCACACGTAACCTGACGTATGGTGACCGCGAGGTGAGCGCTGCCGATGTGCACGCATCGACGCTGGCGACACTCAAAAGCTATTCCCAGGTTATCTCCGTAAAGGAATGGACCGGGAATTGATCCGTATGTGAATTGCATTAAAAAGACCACCATTCTTTCATACCCTGCCGGCTATCACAGACCCTCAGACCTTCAGACATCAGACCTTCAGACCTTCAGACCTTTTTATAACCTCTGCACGCAGGCCATGGAAAGCGCTATTTTTCCATTGCCCTTGCACGGAGGTCCGGTGGCATTTTTTCAATGGCGTACCTGAGTGCTGTGCGGGGCATGACAGCCTTATGCCGCATGACATATCCGAATACCTCCTCCCGGAACGGCTTGCTCGCCTCCTTAAGCATCCAGCCATAACCTTTCTGCACCATATCGTCCCTGTCAGTAAGAAGTATGTCTGCTATCTCAAAAATATCAGGAAGAAACATGCCCTTCCGGGCAGGGATGATCAGGGAGACTGCTGCCGCTCTTTTCACCCACCGGTTTTCAGAGCGGGCCCATTTTTTTAATTCACCGGTAAATTCAGGATACATCTGAATGAAGCCTCCGACAGTATGATTGCACAGGGTGTCACATGAGGCCCAGTTATTCACATAGTGATGAACCCAGTTTTCAAGTACGGCAAAATCATCCGGGACAAATTGCCTGGCCAGTTTCTCAGACCACATACAGGCAATGAATGTCTCCTCCATCATTCCGGACTGCCACAGGGTATCACACATCGAGAACACTTCTTCTTTCGTAAGCTGCCTGACCAGCTTATAACCGGCTTTCCCGATCTCACCCACTGTCTTTGACCTGACACCATACATGGAGACCTGCTCCCTGAAATATCTCTGTCCCGTCTGCCTGACCTTTACATCCGATGCTTCAACGAGCTCCTTACGGATTTTTCCGAGTATCCTGTTCATTGCATTAATGCTATTTTTTCAGGGCTACTATCTCTTCAGCAATCTTCCACGGGTCACCTGTTCCCACATCTATGACCTGTGCCTCAGCGATGCCATACTTCTCTATCACTGAGCCGGTAAGGCTATTTCTGACAGCTATTATTATGGTGGCAGAGGTATTCTGAATCAGCTCATCAATACGGTTGCTCCATCCCTGGCCTCTCAGCTCCAGCGGGCCTGCCTCGTCAACTATAATCACCTCCCTGTCACTGTTGGCATATGGGTCCAGGGCATTCTGTCCGGCAACTACCCCCTCCTGTGACACAGTGAACCTCTCCACTCCAATGGTCTCGCTGCCTGTCAGTCTCAGAAAAGGTTTCCGTACTCCTGAGGAGATATCCGAAATATCGTATCCGGTTGTTATACCGTCCTGGATAATGCGAAGAGCCAGTATGCCGCCAGTCTTGATGCCCTTCTCATTCAGAAGAGTACACAGCTTGATAAGCCAGGCAGTCTTGCCTTCACCTATGGCCCCGGTAATAATATATATCTTTCTTTTCTTTACCCGCTCATACCGTATCTCTGTCAGCCTTCTTTCAACGCGTGTGATCATCCTGTTAAGTATAGATACCGGTCTCTTAAATGCTGTCTTCAGATCCGGCATATCTGCAATCATTGTCGGCAGGCTGGCAGCAGATAATTCAAGAGCCACGGGCAACTGTCTGAAATAGGTACGGCTGAAGAGGCTGCGGATCTTCGGATTATAAAGCTCTGTGCCCAGTGCCGAAAATCCCACAATGATTATAACAGCCCGGAAATTCATCTGGATGCCTATGAGTATGGCTTTGGTCAGATCATTCTTCCCGGGCTGGAATGCCGTAAACGCCAGGGCCGAGAGCATTGTTATGATGACAAAAGTGATCCAGAAACCCGGTTTCGACAGTTGTCTCATGGCGCGTTTGTAGCGCAAGGCAAGGATGGTGATCAGCGGTATCACAGCGATGACCCACCATATCCAGTTGAGTAGACTGACTATAAGAAGCATGCCTGCAACAAGCAGTATATCAGCCACCAGCCATCCGGCAGAATAGTCAAATTGCGAATCCGGCTTTTTCGGAGATGCCCTGATTATGGCAGGTTCGGGCAGTGGTCCTTCCGGGGGCAGCGCAGATATCTTGCGGCCGGTGATGATCCCGGCAACGGCAGTCACGGCTCCAAATAGTGCATATATCACAAGGAGAAGGATCAGGGGAGCCCAGAAAGCATCAAACTGCAGGTTCAGCTGCCTGGATGCATAATCAGTAATGTTCTTGTAAATATCAACAAGATTACCACCATAGAAGATAATCATGTTGAATATCTTCTGGAAGAGGTTCCATGACATGGCGAGCATTGACCCGATAATGAACCCAAGAAATGTTCTTCCAAAGATACGGATCGACGTTTCAAGCAGCAGTGATTCCATTATTATGGCGAGCATCGGCCCGAAGATGATGGCACTTGGTGACATTGTCTTCATGAGAGCACAGATGATCCCGGCTCTCCAGTAGAGTCCATGTTCACGCCACCTGTAACTGACAGAGATAAGGATAACCAGGGCAACAGCGGTAAGGAGGTTACCGCTGAAAGGTACACGCAGGTTATGCAGGAAGCTTCCGAGAACAATCTCAGCTGCAGCCCATATGGTGCCGATGATGGATGCCTTTATCCACTTATCGCTAATAATCGTCTTATCTCTGGTCAAACAGCAGTAATGGATTGATAAGTGATTATCAGAAAGGATCGCATTCCCTGTAGGCCTCAATAACCCTGGTCACACCCTCCGGACCTTTGATACTGCGGCCATGTTCCATGCAGATCACTCCTTCATAATCACGCGAGTGAAGATAACTGAATATATTCTTATAATTGATCTCACCGGTGGATGGTTCGTTACGTCCGGGATTGTCACCCACGTGGAAAGCAGCTATCTGGTCCCAGCATGCATCGATGTTTGGAATCAGGTTGCCTTCTGTGATCTGCTGGTGATAAATATCTTCAACGATTTTCACAGCTGGGCTGTTGACCGCTTTGCACACCTGGTATGCCTGGGGCATCCGTGTCAGCCAGAGTCCCGGGTGGTCACGGAGGGTGTTAAGAGGTTCCAGTACCAGTGTAATACCTTCCGGCTCGGTCAGTTCGGCACAGTATCTCAGGTTGTCAATGACATTGGCAAGCTGCAGCTCGGGGTGGATCTTCTCATCGTACCTGCCCGGCACTATGAGAGCCATTTTAAATCCTGTACGGTTGGCTATGTCAATCCCCTCTTCCATCTTCATAGACAGGAAATCACGCACCTCCCTGTGAGGAAGCACAAAAGATGCCTTGGAAAAATCGGCATATAGAACCCATGGCCCCATAAGCAGCCCCATGCGTTGTATCATAGAGGCGATACGCTCCTGCTCCCCCGGGTTACGTCCGGGCAGGCCGTTGTCAAAGACGGCCCTGAAACCCTTATCGGCAATGAACTGGATATTATCAAGAGGGTCGTCGCTTCCGCACAGTTCACGGAACATACCTATCGAAGGGGCATAGGCCAGCCTGAACGGCTTGTCAACAACGGCTGTGGGTACAGCCCGTTCTCTTCCGGAGACGAGTGCCGGAGCGGCTAAAAGCGCTGCCCCGGCTGCAGCTGTGCTGCTGATAAAACTACGTCGTGATCTTTTATCCATCATTATAACAATTTGGTTTATTCACCCGGAACGGGTACGCTCTTTGAAACATCAACAGGCCCCATCTCAAACACCTTTGGTCCGAGTTTAAGCTCTGAGTTCATCATCTCATCCCATGTGACCTTCTTGCCGGTATATGCCGAGACCCGTCCCATCATGCCTGCCATGGTCGAATATGCAATGGATTCTGCTTCATTTAATGGCCTGCCGGTCCGTATGGCAGTTACAAAATCTATATGCTCCTGATCATACGGGCTTCTTATAAGCTGATCGGTCATTTTGCCCTCATCATCGAGCTTATAGCCTTCATACTGCCATAATACTTCTCCTGCCTGATCCCATATGGTATTCTGACAGTTGGATGTTCCTTTTGTTCCCTGTATCCATTCCGAGACATTGTTATCGCATCCGTTAATCTGGCGGCACATACTGTGGACATGGAATCCGCCGTCATATATGAAGTCAGTGCTGAAGAGGTCATACTGGTCACCTGTGACACGGCGGTGACGTGCTCCGAACGATACTGCCGAAACAGGCTTCCTGCCGGTAAACCAGTTAATAACATCTATATTATGAACATGCTGTTCAATGATGTGGTCTCCTGACAGCCAGCACCAGTTAACCCAGTCGCGTATCATGTATTCCATCTCCGACCATGAGGGGTTTGGTTCACGATACCACAGCTGACCCTGGTTCCAGTAGCAATTGGCAGAGACAATATCACCTATCGTACCTTCCTGCACCTTGCCCCATGTCTCCACATAGTCATGCTGATGATGGCGTTGTGTACCTGTTACCACGCAGAGATCCATGCCCCTGGCCTTCTCCCCTGTGGCAAGGATTTGCCTTACACCCACCGGATCCACTGCCACAGGCTTCTCCATGAAGACATGCTTTCCGGCAGTGACAGCAGCCTCAAAATGCTCAGGACGGAAATAAGGAGGTGTGGCCAGGATGACAATATCGACACCTGACTCTATAACCTTCTGAAAGGCGTCGAAGCCTGTGTAACAATTCTCATCGGCTATCTCAACACCCTCGCTAACCAGTCTCTCGCGACATGCCGTCACCCTGTCGGTGAAAACGTCACCGAGAGCTGCTATTGTAAGGTTGGGCCCTGCATGAAGGAAGTTAAGGGCGGCACCGGTACCCCTGCCGCCGCAGCCTATCAGCCCCGCCTTAAGAAGCGGACCGTCAGGAGCCGAATCCAACAT
Source organism: Bacteroidota bacterium (assembly GCA_003250475.1). Taxonomy (GTDB): domain Bacteria; phylum Bacteroidota; class Bacteroidia; order Bacteroidales; family VadinHA17; genus SR-FBR-E99. Next base: position 12,431 of record QKGI01000078.1, read on the forward strand.
TACAGGAAGTATCACTTCCCTGCGTTTTGCGGATGTGCAAGAGGTTATCAGTGCCGGGGCGACAATACCTGCAGCTCCGGCGGCAGCTGCAGTGCCAAGAAAGCTTCTTCTGGTAAAGGATGATTTTTTCATAAGTCTGGTTGAGGTTTCAAAGTTACTATTTATGTTTTCTGTAATCAGTTGTCTGTTAAAGGTTTTTTGCTGCCGGTAAACACCGGTGCATTGAATTGTAATTATTATCTGGAAAAGGAGATGCCAACAAAGAAGCCAGGGAGGAATGAGATGGCATAATATGGTCGGATCCGTTACTTTTTTGTGCTTTCATAGCTTAACACTACTCTGAATCCTACGTAAAAACAATCGGAATACCACCAGATGCTCTTCGGCATCTGGGGATCCGTTTTCAGCCACTCTTCAGTACGGGTGTGGTCACGCGCTGCACTCCTTACCCCGGCAGCACCGTCACGGTATGACCCTCCCCTTATAACATGTTCACCAGTCCCATCGTACAGATCAGAACAAAACTCAGCAACATTTCCGCTCATATTTTTCAATCCCCACGGGTTTGCTCTTACGGCAGAAGGCTCCATGGTCTTTGACGGGCTGTTTTCATGGTAAATCACATAGGAATTTATTACCGATGTGTCAGGTTTCCCTCCAAATATTCCTTTCTTCCCGAACCTGGCCGGATCACCATCAAAGAAATAAGGTGTCTGTGTCCCTGCCCTGCAGGCGTATTCCCATTCGGCCTCGGTAGGCAGGCGGTAATGTTTTCCTGTGACATTTGACAACCACTTGCAGTAAGTTTCCGCAGCATGCCAGCTCATGGAAATTGCCGGTCTGCGGCCCATCCCCCAGTTCTGATCCGGTTTTCCGTAGGGTGGTGTAGCCCCGCTTATTGCATCAACATCTTTTACTCTCGTTCTCGCCCCCTCAGTATCTGTTGAGCGGCCCTCGGTTGCAGTCTGCCTGTAAAATTCCATGTACTCATCCCATGTGACTTCCGTCTCCGCAATAAAGAATGAGTCGACCACCACTTCACGGGCGACTTCATCGGGATCACGCAAAGGCTCATCCTCAGGGCTCCCCATAGTAAAAGACCCCCCGGGGAGTGCAATCATCCTGAACGACACGGCAGAGCCCGGTATCTGCTCTTCAAAATCGCCAAAAGATATCAGTTCGGCCGGTGCATTGAAGATAGTGTCAGACCTGGTTGCTCCGGTACCAAAACCTGTGTTGCTGCCGTGGAGGTATCCTTCCATATAATGCCCTGTATTCAGATGACAGCTTATACATTGCAAATCTTCACCTTTTTTGCGGAGCTGGCTGTAGTAGAGATGTGCTTCCGACCCCTCGCGGCTAAGTACAGCAGGAAAAAGGTTCGCATGGCATTTTATGCAGGAGAGGTTATATACGTGCATCGTGGCGCGCTCTGTTGTTGAGGCTGCCTCCCAGTCAAAATCCGCTGAGTCTTTTGTCCAGTTACTCCAGAGGTCGCGCAGTCCCGTCCTGGTCTTTTCCACCAGATAGCCCTCCCCTTCAGGTGGCAGATGACATTCGGTACAGGAGACATGATAACCCGAGCGGGTGGTATAGTGGGGTCCCTGCTTCCAGCTAAGGATGGCCTGCGGATGCACATGACACGAGGCACAGAAAGCATTCGTCGAGGTAGCCTTAACGGCCTTCCCTGTAAGAAAAAAAATGAGTGCTCCTGCAATAATTCCAGAAATAAACCACAAGACGATCTTCCTCTTCACAAAAGCAGTATTAGGGTTGTCAAGATAATAAAAAACAAAATCCGGTCAACCCGGATATGAATGAACCACGACTGTAAAAACTCTGCAGGTAACCTTTCAGGTGAAATTATTACATTTGGAAAAAGGCAAATAATGAGACGCACCCTTCTTCTCTTCATCGTTTTCCTGGTCATGATCCCGGCAGGGGCACATCCGTGGAAACCCCGTCACTATGTTATTATTGACAGTGACGGAGGTATTGACGACCTTAAAGCTATATGCATGTTGATGTCATCTCCTGATGTAAGGATACTTGCCATTACCGCTTCTGACGGCTTTTTTGAAGCTCCTGTTGCCTACAGAAAGATCAGGGATCTGGCAGACGGTATGTGGCATGAGGGATTACCGGTGTCAGAAAAAGAAAGAGCAGTAAACTTAATTGAGGATATCCTTGTTTCCGAGACCACCCCTGTGACATTTATTGCCATGGGAACACTGAAGACGGCAGCTGAGGCAATGGAACGCTCAGACCTGTTCACAAAGAAAGTGACCCGTATACTGTGGAGCAACAGCGGGCTTCCGGGAAGAGAAGGCTTTAATTTCAGGTCTGATCCGGATGCTGCCGCAAGTGTGCTGGCCGGAAGCCTGCCTGTAGTTGTTACCGGCAGCGGTGGAGAGGGATTCTATGATGATCAGCTCCTCCGGGAGATAGATTCTATACGGACACCGGGGGCAGAACGGGTTGAGGCGCTTATCAGATCGATGCCCTCACACGAGTTTGTCTATACAGCTTTTGATGAAATGCTGGCACTGCTGCTGCACTATCCCGAACTCTTCAGCCAGACTGCCGCCGAAGGAAAAGCCATCTACCGTGCTCCGGCAGATATATCCGCCCTGCGAAGAGCAGCAGTGGCCATACTCAGGGGGGAGACGGTTGCCAGGATGCAGGTTGTCAAGACCATGCCCTCCGACACAGCATTCTATATGTCAGATCTGCAGCCGTTTGTTGAAGAGATTCGCAACAGTTACGGTGAAGATGAATGGACCTCAGGTGTTATAGCAAATGAACTGCACCGGCACCTTGGCGTTTTTGCAATAATAGGTGTAAAGATGGGCATCCGGGCAAGGGAATACTTCTGTACCGGTGTTGATGAGATGAGTGTCACCACCCATACCGGCTCCATTCCGCCCCTGAGCTGCATGAACGACGGCATACAGGTCAGCACCGGCGCCACTCCAGGCCACGGATTGCTCACTGTCAGCCAGGAAAAACCATTTATAGCAGCTGCCGACTTCACCCATAAAAACCGGACCATACGTATCTCCCTGAATAAAGAACTGGCTGACAGGATATCATCGGAGTTGAAAGAGATAAATTTCATTTACGGACTTGACAGCGATATTTACTGGGAGCTTGTAAGACAAAACACGATCAAATATTGGCAGCAGTTCAACAGGCATGAGATTTTTAATATTGAAATAATCAAATAGCAAATATCATGAAGCTATCAATCATTTCCCTGGTCATGGCTACCACTGCACTACTTACCTCATGCCGGCCTGCCGGGGCAGATGAGCCGGCTATTATACCACAACCTGTTGATATTGCCTGCCATAACGGGGTATTCGTCCTTAAACCCAAGGGGCACATCACCTGGTCCGGTAACAGTGAGGCAGCAGGCGTGGCAGAATATCTTGCCCAGCTATTGCGTCCGGCAACAGGATATGAACTGTCAGCAGGAGAAGGTACTGACGGGGATATAAGCCTCATTATTGATACCTCCCTTGTCTGGAAGCCGGAAGAGTATATACTGGAGGTGGCAAAAAGGAGGGTGACCCTTACCGCAGGAACACCCGCGGGATTATTCCGGGGCGTACAGACAGTCAGGCAGCTGCTGCCGCCTGAGGCATCTGGCAATACCGTGGTCAGCGGTATAAGATGGGCCATGCCCTGTGTGACGGTGACTGACTATCCGAGGCTTGAATGGAGAGGGATGCACCTTGATGTAAGCCGTCATTTCTTTGATGTCGGGTTTATCAAGAGATACATAGACATCATTGCCATGCACAAGATGAACGTGTTTCACTGGCACCTTGTTGACGACCAGGGCTGGCGTATTGAGATAAAAAAATATCCCCGTCTCACAGGTATCGGTGCATGGCGTGTTGACAGGGAAGACCAACCCTGGCGCTCAAGACAGCCGCAGCAGCCAGGGGAAAAAGCCACATACGGTGGCTATTACACCCAGGAGGAGATAAAGGAGGTGGTGGCCTATGCTGCTGAGAGATACATTACCGTCGTACCCGAGATAGAGATGCCGGCTCACGTCAGCTCGGCGCTGGCAGCATACCCTGAGTACTCATGCACAGGAGGACCCTTCTCGGTTCCGCCAGGGAGCATCTGGCCCATAACTGATATATACTGTGCAGGGAAAGATGAGACTTTTACCTTTCTCGAAGATGTGCTTTCGGAAGTGATGAGTCTTTTCCCCTCGGAATATATACATATCGGCGGCGACGAAGCAAACAAGACTGAATGGCGTAAATGCCCCCATTGCCAGCAGAGAATAAGAAAGGAGAAACTTAAAGATGAGGACGAACTGCAGAGTTACTTTGTCAGGCGCATAGAACAGTTCCTTAATTCAAGGGGGAGAAGACTTATAGGATGGGATGAGATACTTCAGGGTGGACTTGCCCCGGAAGCCACCGTGATGTCATGGCGGGGTTTCGAGGGAGGGGTGGCATCAGCCAGATCGGGTCACAACGCCGTGATGACTCCCGTGTCTCACTGTTACTTCAATATTTACCAGGGAGACCCCGCAACAGAGCCGTTATCATACCGTGGCCTTCTTACCCTGGAGAAGGTCTACTCGTTTGAGCCTGTGCCCGCCGAACTGACACCCGGACAGGGGAGTCTTATCATCGGGGCCCAGGGTTGCCTGTGGACTGAATTTGTGACTGATGGCAGAGGAGCTGAATATATGTTACTGCCAAGACTTACGGCCCTCTCGGAGGTAGTATGGTCTCCGCCGGAAAAAAGAAACTGGGAAGACTTCAGCAAACGCCTTTTGATGATGACAAAAAGGTTTGACAGTATGGGACTGAATTACTCAAAAGCTTCCTTTAATAGAGAGAACTGAACCTCTTCCTGCAATCTGCCGGAGAACCATAGATAATTTCATTGTCAGCCACAGCCGGCCGGCTGTTAACCGGCTAGCCTTTCTTATGGACTTTATCCTGGTTGAATTCACCCAGTAATTTTGCCTTGTTGTATTTCTTGACCACAACTCCGTACAGAAGAGCCGTCCAGAATGAAAACAGGGCGTAAACCAGTGCCGGCTTGACCATCTCGTTACTCTGTATAAGCGTGCCGGCAACGAGTAGCGCGAGGGTTGTATTCTGAAGAGCCACCTCAACGCCAATGGTCCATGAAGTTCTCAGTCCCGCCTTCCCGACGATACCCATAATCATGCCTGCAGCAAAACCGGCAAAATTTATTATTACAGCATACGGGAGTATGTGCCACAGGTCTGCATAAGTGATGCCTGAACCACCCTTTGACTCGTCAGCAAAAGCAATTATTCCATAAACACCCGCAAAAAGGATTATCATCACTGTCCTGACAGGCTTCTGGATTCTTTCTGCAATCTTCTCTCGGAAATACCTCAGAAAGACACCTGTCATGGCCGGCAGTAGCGTGATAAAAAATATCTGAAGGAATGTCTCCATCAGTGGGAGCTCAAACGGTGAATGCCTGCCGGTAAAGAGAGTCAGGCCGAGATTCACAAGCAGGGGTATGGTTATAAGGGTGATCAGGCTGTTAACCGAGATCAGGGATACTGATAGCGCAACATTGCCCCGGAACAACACGGTTACAAATCCCGAGGTAGTTCCTCCAGGGCATGCGGAAAGTATTATGAATCCTACCTTTATTGCCGGCGGAAGATCTGTAAGACTTACTATTCCAAAGACAATAAGCGGTAACAGGATCATCTGTGAAAACAATCCAAGGATAAATGACTTTGGTGAGCGGTATATCTGCCTTAGATCATCAAAATTAATCGACAAACCGACCCCAAACATGATGGTTGCCAAGACGCCGCTGACAAGTAAATCGATGTATGTCAGGTTCATTCCTGCCATTATTGAGAATATGTAGTTTGCATCCGGCGTTCCGACTCTGGCATACGCTCTGGTTTGGTTGGAGAGGTAAAGAAAATGATTTCATTCTTCTTTCCTAAGTAATTCGGTGCATTTTTATATTTTTAAACCATGTCACAGATCAATACCCGGGAAAGTTTAAGGATCACCCGCCGTATACAGGCCATAGCACAGACCGGACTGCATTATGCGGATAACGACTTTGACCAGCAGCGCTATGAGGAGCTGAGAGAGCTTAGCGTGCAACTCGCATCAAACCTTACTGATGCGCCGGCTGACAGGATACGTCATCTTTTTACTGATGATACAGGTTTTCAGACCCCGAAAGTAGATATCAGGGCGGTAGTATTAAATAACGGCAGGATACTGATGGTAAGAGAACGGTCCGATGGCAGGTGGTCATTACCAGGCGGTTTTGCAGACATCAACTACTCGCCAACAGAGGTAGCCGTGAAAGAGGTAGCCGAAGAAACAGGCCTGGAAGTAAGAGCTAATCGTCTTCTTGCAGTTATCGACACTGACAAACATAATTTTCCTCCTCTTGAATTTCATTTTTACAAAATGTTTATCCTGTGTGACCTGATCGGCGGTGAACTAAGAGGAAGCTGTGAGACTGAGGAAGCGCAATTCTTCGAACCGGACAGGTTGCCGGAGCTGTCTGAGAAACGCAATACCAAAGAGCTTTTTGCTCTTATCAGGGATTTGCTAAAGACTTCAGATGCCTATATCGACTGAACATCAGGCCACGACTTCTGCTTCATTCCTGAAAATACTATTGCCAGTTTTGTTCCTGAGGTTAACATAAAGAAAGTTAAAACCCTATCTATATTTATGTTAATTATTTGTTTTTCTGATTATCGGATCATTTAAAGATTACATTTACAGCCACATAAAAATCGATAAACGTGAAATCATTAAAAATTGGAAATCTTGTAGTTGCTGTTCCAGTGATACAAGGCGGAATGGGCGTGGGAATTTCACTGTCAGGACTGGCATCTGCGGTTGCCAATGAGGGAGGTGTAGGTATAATATCAAGTGCCGGTCTGGGATTACTATATAAGAATTTTTCAGCTAACTACCTTGAAGCAAGCATTGCAGGGCTTAGGGAAGAGATCCGGAAAGCGAGAGAAAAAACAAAAGGAATTATTGGTGTCAACGTGATGGTTGCAATGACAAACTTTGCTGATATGGTAAAAACTGCCATAGCTGAAAAAGTAGATATTCTTATTGCCGGAGCAGGACTCCCGCTTGATATGCCATCATTTCTGAAAAAGGGGAGTATAACCAAACTGATACCTATTGTGTCATCAGCAAGAGCTGTAAAAATAATCTGTGAAAAGTGGAAAACAAACTACGATTATCTGCCTGATGCCGTCATCGTTGAAGGTCCGAAAGCCGGAGGCCATCTGGGCTTCAAAGAAGAACAGATAAATGACAATGACTATACTCTGGAAAAGCTTGTACCTGAAATTGTCAGCGAACTTAAGCAGTTTGAAGATAAGTACAATCAGCCTATCCCGCTGATTGCCGCAGGGGGCATTTATACAGGGAAGGACATACATGAAATTCTGAAGCTGGGAGCATCAGGTGTTCAGATGGGAACGCGGTTTGTCACAACAACGGAATGTGACGCATCCATGGCCTTTAAACAAACGTATATTAACGCAGAAGAGAAAGATATTGAGATAATTAAAAGTCCTGTAGGAATGCCTGGGCGTGCTATACTGAGCAATTTTATTGAAAAGGTCAGGCTGGGCAAAAGACAACCCAAAAAATGTCCGTTCAAATGTATCAAGACATGCGAGATTTCAAGAAGTCCGTACTGCATCATAGTTGCACTTATCAATGCTCTTAAAGGGAATTTCGAGCATGGTTATGCCTTTGCCGGATCAAATGCCTTCAGGTCAACAGGAATTTTTTCTGTTAAAGAAGTATTTCAGTCTCTTCTGGAGGAGTACAGGAAAGAAGACTAACGAAGAGAGTCCTCCGGTTTCTTATCAGAAGCAACCCGGAATAATTTTCCTGGTCAAAATACCTTAAGCTGCAACAATATCAACTGTCTTCTTCAGGCTGAAGGAGATCTAAGATGTAACAGGCCACCCTGAATTTTAATATTGTCCACATTCAACATGATGCCTGGATTCTGATATCCCGGACAGCTGAGAGAGAGAAAAGCCTGTATGACTGCAACTTATCAATAACTCCACATTTATGTGAAAAATCTAAATAAAATGAAAATCAGATTACAGTCTCTTTTGTAAATTTGGGTAACTAAAATATTAACCCAAATCTAACTGTGATGAAATATTTACTGTCTGTTGTGATCTTTGCCCTGTCAGCATTAACACTGAAGGCGCAATATGATTATGTACCGGGTGAGTCTGCCCCTCCTGAGAAGCGTGCTGCCGTTACTGTAGGCGTACTCCAGGGTGGAGGAGCACTTGTAGGATTCGATTTCGAGTATCTGATAGCGCCCAGATTCGGACTGCAGCTCGGCGGAGGATATATCGCTTACGGGGCAGGTTTTAACTACCACCTGAAGCCGGCCATTAACAGCTCATTCATTAACTTCGGATACTGGCACCAGGGCTTTGGTGAGACATTTACACAGGATATTGCCGGGGCAACCTTTACATTCAGAGCCAGGAGACTCCTTTCAGCCTCACTTGGGATGGGTTTTCCCCTCAGCCAGGGCCCGGGCTGGAACTCCAGTGTGGAACAACCACCGGTAATGCTCCTTTATTCCATCGGCATTTATTTCCCATTATAATTAAAACCCCGGTACGAAGAAAAATCCTGTCAGGCCATTGATTATGGCCTCATATCTGCCTTTGCCGTCAATTGCCATATCAGGTTGTAAAATATCAGAACATCAGCACAGGCATTGCCTTAAAAGACTCTTCAAGAAACAAACATAAGCCTGCTGCAACCGGCAGTAGCAATTAAGGTGTATATTAGTGTCAGGAACAGGGGGAGGGAATTTCCGTAAGTTAACCTGGTAATAAATATATAACATGGCAGAGAAGTATTGTTTTTCAAAGACATTAAAGGGGAGAGACCTTGAGAATGTAATTGAACTGGTGAAAGAAGGGCTGAAAACCGAGGGGTTTGGGGTGGTCTCTGACATTGATCTGTCGGAGACCCTTAAAAACAAGATAGATGTTGATTTCAAACCATACAGGATACTTGGGGCCTGCAACCCTCATTATGTACATAAGGCGTTGCTGTGCGAGGACAAGCTTGGGGTCTTCCTCCCATGTAATGTTATAGTCGAGGAACATGAACCGGGAGTTATTGAGGTGAGTGCCGTTGATCCGGTGGCATCAATGGTCGCAGTTGAGAACGGGTCACTTCAGACAGTTGCGTCCGAGATACGTGATAAACTAGCCAGCTTCATAGGGAGGTTATAATAAAGAGATGTTCATGTAGATTTGCAAACACAGGAAGTGATGGGCCCGCTTACCATTGAGGAGGAATCGCGTTACCGCCGCCAGATGATCATTCCCGTGCTGGGAGTCACAGGGCAGGAAAAGCTGAAAAAGGCTTCAGTTGCCGTTATAGGCGCAGGCGGACTGGGGTCGCCGGTGCTGATGTACCTGGCCTCCGCCGGCGTCGGCACCATTGGAATTGTAGACGCCGATGAGGTCAGCACCGGGAATCTTCACAGACAGATATTGTATGTGACCGGCGACGTCACCAGGTCAAAGACCGAAGCCGCTGCCGGGAGACTCAGACAGATAAACCCGCATACGGACATTTTGACTTTCCCTGTCCGGTTTACAGAAGAGAATGCCAGGGAGATACTCTCACATTTTGATATTGCCGTAGATTGCTGCGATAACTTTTCTACCCGCTATCTGCTCAGTGATATCACCCGGGCCATAGGCATTCCCATGGTTTACGGAGCTGTCAGCCAGTTCATGGGGCAGATTTCTGTACTGAATTACCGTAACGGTCCCTCCTACAGGGATCTGTACCCGGAAGAGCAGCATATCCCTGCCGGCGCCAGCCCCTCAGAGCAGGGAGTTGTCGGGCCACTTCCGGGGATTATCGGATCCTTCCAGGCCTGCGAAGTCATTAAGATTATCACCGGGGCAGGAGAGGTAATTTCAGGCAAAATGCTGCAGATTGATGCACTCAATCTAAGGGCGGAGATCATCTCCATATAAAGAAAATTAATGTTCCGGACATGCTGGCCGGATGACCTGCAGGCATCAACTTACTCCCCTGAATATTTTACCGATTATCAGCATCAGCAACCTGTAGGGTAAAAGCGAACCGACTACGTAACTCAGCCTTACCGTCCGGCTTGGAATGATAACCATGTGGCCTCTCTGCATACGGTCGAGAATATATGCCGCCGCAGCATCAGGTTCTATAAGATTTGAGCGTGCAATGAAACCCATCTCTTTTACTCGTTTCCTTACCCGGTGGTTGGTTACGATAGGCCCGGGCATCGCTACGCTGACATGCACACCCGTGCCGCGCAACTCTTCACTGATGCCCAGAGAAAAATGATAAATGTATGATTTGGTTGCCGAATAGATGCTTTTGTAGGGCATCGGCAAGAATCCTCCGAAACTGCCGATATTGAGGATAAAGGCTCTCTCCCTCTGCTTCAGTTCGCCAACGAAAGTGTTTGTCATCAACGTGATACACCTGAGATTGAGGAAGATACTCTCTTCAATCTGGCCATTGCTGTACTCCCCTATCTCTCCCCCGTATCCAATGCCAACATTGTTTATCAGCATATCAATGCCAAGCTTCTGTTCCGAGACATATCCCTTAATCTCGTCAGGAGCCCCTGACAAAGACAGGTCGGTTTCGTGAAAGTGTACTGAAATGCTATGCCTGGAAGCAAGGTCGAGTGACTGTTCAGGAAGCCCTGTTCCCGGCAGGGCAATCAGGAGAAGATTGTGTCCTTGTAAAGCCAGCCTTTCTGCAAGCGCCTTACCGAGGCCGGAGCTGGCTCCTGTGACTATCGCATAATGATCACTGGCCATAATCATTTTAGTTGTCGCTGTTGTTTAAGCCATTCCAGGGTAATCATCGCTCCCTCCCTGAAAGAAGTCTGCTGATATCCCAGCTCGGTCACCGCCTTCTCGCTGCTGAGACTCCAGTGGTTAAGGTATTTCTTCACCCATGGTGCGGTTATCAGGGGAGGGATCCCTGTTATCGATGTCTGCCATTCCATGATTCTTGCTGTTGCAACCATCAGCCATACAGGCATGTGGATGAGCCAGTTCCGTTTCCCCGTCACCTCTGCAAGTATGCTGAAGAACCGGTCAAAAGTCAGGTTCTCGCCACCAAGGGCATATCTCTCCCCTGGTCTTCCCTTCTCAGCAGCGAGAATAAAACCCCGCACCACATCATCAACCAGGACGTAATTACCTATGCATGTTCCATCACCCGGAACGATATGCCATTTGCCCAGGGCAAAGAGCCTGATCATCCTTGTCACCGAGTTGCTCTCATTGACAGGCCCTGGCCCGTATACCCTGGGAGGGTTTACGATCACTGTCTCCATGCCATCCCTGCAATACTGAATGACAAGACTTTCGCAGGCCGCCTTAGTCTCCTCATACTCATTGAAAAAAGGCACACTCCTCGGATAGCTTTCGTCTATCGGATCTGGTCCCGGTGACGGTCCTATGACTGCTGCAGAGGAGGTAAATATAAAACGTTTTACTCCTGCCTTGAGCGAAGCCCTGAGAAGGTTTTCCGTACCGGTGACATTCACCCTGTATGGCAGGGTCTTGTCTTTAGACCATGGCTTGGCATAGGCGGCAAGGTGAAACACTGTATCACATCCCGCCACTCCCTCTTCAAGTGCTGAGATGTTTTCAAGATCTCCAATGACGGCAGTCAGACCTTTCAGCCCGGAGATTGATGATAGCTTACCTGGTGACCGGACAAGACATTTGATAGTATGCCCCTGTTCTGCAAGTCTTTCCGCCAGTCTTGAACCGATAAAACCGTTGGCACCTGTGAGAAAACAGTTCATAGAGTATCAAAATACTCTATAAATGTATGAATATTTGGAAAACCTCTCTCCTATGTCAGTGTTTATCTGCATATAACCCCTCCCTTGACAGCAGATGGTCAAGGTTGGCCAGTCCATATACAATCACGGCGGTAACCACAGAAGCATGTTCCTGGTATTCAGCAATGCTTTTATCGTAGGTATCACGTTCTGTGTGCCATATCTCGCTATAGTTGAAATTATAACCCTTGACATCGGGCTCGTCAAAACGAAATGTGGGAACTCCATTCATCGCAAAATGAGCATGATCTGAACCGCCGGCGGTAACGGGCCTGGGACGTGGCGGATCGGTACGTTTCTTAAGTGTAAATGGGAAATCCGGGTTAATGCCCGACAGTGGTTTGCACACCTTCTCAAAGTCGTCAAACATGGCTTCAGGAACAGTAATGCCCATTATCGGAGTAGGGCCGCCGTCACGGTTGAAATAGCCGGAAATTTGTGTCAGTTTTCCCGGGTTACCCTCCACCCAGTGCTTTGATCCGAGCAACCCGAACTCCTCCCCTGCCCACAGACAGGCCAGAATGGTTCGTTCAGGCTTACCTCCGGCAGCCATGATCAGACGTGCAGCTTCCATCACCGGGCTCATACCGGAACCGTCATCAACGCCTCCTGTAGCCACGTCATAGGCATCGAGATGTCCTCCCATCATTACATACTCTTCAGGATATTTTCTGCCTCTTATCACACCTATAACATTATAGTATTTGACCGGACCCGGTTTGAAATGATTACGAATATCGAACTCCAGCAGGAAATACTGTCTCTCTCTGGCCATCTGTGCTATGATATCATACTGGTGCTCGTCAAGTTTAATGTCACAGACTGTCGGGAGGTTGTCAAAGGTCATACGGTCAAGGTTTTTCCTGTCATAAAGAGCCCTTATGGGTACCTCCGAAGACTGTATGACACCAAGAATGCCGGCCTCACACATCTCACGATAGAATAATGCGGGTTCCTCCTTCAACGGCAGTGTCTCCTTGGGGGGATCGAGACGGCTCATCATGTTTTCACGCATTATTTCACGGTTTATTTTAGCCACCGAGTCGTTGTACGCAATAATGGTCAGCCTTGCCGAGTCAGCGCCGGCTGACCGGTCGATTGGCCAGCCGTTGTTCTTTCCGCCTATAAGGACCCATGCTCCTTTAAGTGCTCCCTTCATTCGTTCGAATTCCTCCCGGCTCCTGGGTTCCAGCAGAACATGGCCGCGTTGTACTCCCTTTGTGCCTGAGGTATACGAAGGGGTGGCAAAGTGAAGTATCATACCGTTGTCTGACAACATCCGCCCAAACCACGGGCCGCGGTTGAAACCTACCGGCACCGTCCCTGCCTCATCCATAATAACCTCCATTCCCCATCTCCTGAACTCCGAGGCGCACCATTCGGCAGCATTCTCATATGCATCGGAACCGATAAGCCTCCCGCCAAAACGGTTCGAAACAACATCAAGATGATGCATGGTCTGATTATCAGTTGTACCTATCCCGATTATCCGGTCTGTAACCTTGTTCTGCTGGGCATAGATGCCTGCTGTGCATAATATCAGCAACAGTGAGAGAGTATGTCTTTGCATTGCATGAATTTTGGATGGCAATCTAATAATTAACCCCGTAACTCAGACACGGGTGACCTGCCTTCTTTAACAATTTAAATAAATTTAACCAATGCCAGAATTCATAAAAAATAGAAGGATATTTATTAGATTTGAATAACTCTAGTTAGAATAATCTTAAACGAAGCTTTATCATGTCAAGGGTTGTTATTTTAGGTGCAGGCATATCGGGACATACTGCTGCAGCCCATATCCGCAGGAAGCTGGGCCGTGCTCATGAAGTGGTTGTGGTCAGTCCCTCTGAATACTGGCAATGGATACCATCCAATATCTGGGTTGGAGTTGGCAAGATGACTATTGACCAGGTCCGGTTCAAGCTCAAGCCTCTTTATAAACGGTGGAACATTCAGTTTGAACAGGCTAAAGCCCTTGAAATTCATCCGGAGGGAGATGCTTCCGGAGACAGGGCATTTGTATCCATAGAATATACCGAACCTGCACGCCGTGGTGAAAAAGCAAGGATAGAATATGATTATCTTATCAACGCCACGGGACCTAAATTAAACTTCGAAGCAACGGAAGGCCTGGGCCCGGCTAAATTCACACATTCGGTCTGCTCATGCGATCATGCCACGGAAACATGGAAGGGACTTCAGGAATGCTTTGAAAGGATGAAACAGGGAGAGAAGCTCACCCTGCTCTTCGGCACAGGCCACCCGGCCGCCACCTGCCAGGGAGCCGCTTTTGAATATGCTCTCAACGTGGCCTACGAAATAAGACAACGGAAGCTTCTCGATAAAGCCGAGATGATATGGATTACCAATGAATATGAACTGGGTGACTTTGGTATGGGAGGTGCATTTATCAAACGGGGAGGATATATCACCTCCACAAAAGTATTCTCCGAATCAGTGATGGCCGAATATGGCATCAGGTGGATCAAGCGTGCCGGCGTCACCAGGGTTGAGGAGGGTCTTGTGCACTATGAGACCCTCGACGGGAAGAAGCAGACCCAGCGATTTGATTTTGCAATGCTGATACCCGCATTTTCAGGTGTCGGCATGAAAGCCTATAACAAACAGGGAGAAGATATAACAACCACTCTCTTTGCTCCAAACGGTTTCATGAAGGTTGACGCTGACTATTCAGGCAAACCCTTTGAGGAATGGGGCGTTGAGGACTGGCCTTCGATATACCGGAACCCGGTATACAAAAACCATTTTGCCCCTGGCATAGCATTTGCGCCGCCTCATCAGATATCCAAACCGATGAAGAGTCCTGACGGACTCCTGATAACCCCCTCTCCCCCCAGGACAGGTATGCCATCAGGAGTGACAGGTAAGATCATAGCGCTTAACCTTGCGGACCTGATCAATAAAGGCCGTACTGACTTTAAACATAAAGCATCAATGGGTAAGATGGGGGCAGCCTGCATTGTCTCCGCAGGATTCAGCATGCGCAAAGGACAGGCAGCTACCATGACCGTCTTCCCCATCGTGCCAGACTGGGAGAAATATCCGCAGTGGGGCCGTGATCTCAGCTACACGGTAGGTGAAATAGGCCTTGCCGGACATTGGATCAAACTTCTGCTCCATTACCTGTTCCTTCATAAAGCAAAAGGATATCCGTTCTGGTGGCTCCTTCCCGAATAATTTACAGTTGAACTGAAATAATTATAGTTATGGCCAAGAATATTGTACGCGGATTTAATGAGGAGGCATATCCCCCCATCCCTACCAGAGCAACAAAGTTCTGGCGCCGTAGTATCATGAAGCAGATCATCATGTTCTTTGTACTCAACCTGAGGATTATGAGGATCATTGTCGGCGGTCACTCATGACCCCGGGCAGGTTGCATCTGTTCCTTTTCATGTAACGATAATCTGCATATTGTTCTATGTACCAGAAAGATTACATTCTGAGGATGATTGAGATGCTCGGCGATTTGCTTGCCGCGATCTTCGGGCTTGTAAGGAAAGGTGAGTATGTCCAGGCCTCCGGTAAGATTGAAAGGATTTACTATGACATGCTTAAGGAAGATGCTTCCTTCTTCAGATCGATTCCAAAAGAAGATCTGACGAGGAAGCTTCTCGAGGATCATAACTATACCAACGGTCATCTTGAGATACTTGCCGAGCTGTTCAATGCCGAAGCAGAGTTGCAGCTTGCCCGGGGCAATACCCCGGGTTGTCTGGAGTACTCGGAAAAGTCGTTACTGCTTTTCGAATTCATCGACCTCCGGCAGAAGACTCTCTCGATGGATAGGATTGACAAGATGAGAAGGATCCGTGAACGTATTGATAACCTACACCTTTCAGGGGAGAGTGGAACTGCCGGGCAGAAATAAAGGTGAAGGGAAGCGGAAGGTTCAGCCGAGGGCAGCGATCCTGTCTGCCAGTATAGCGACTCCCTTTCCGGCACCTTCGGCAATATATTCCGTCTTATGATATGTGTGCACCATCACCTGTTTGGGGTCAATAATAAAAACAGGAGTGGAAGCCGGAACATAGTGTATCAGCCCTGCAGCCGGATATACATTGAGTGACGTCCCGATAACAGCAAAAAGCTCAGCTTTGGATGCTATGTCAGCAGCTTTTCCCATAGCAGGCACCGCCTCCCCGAACCAGACAATGTTCGGCCTAAGTAAGCTGCCGTCCGTTGCTATCTCTCCATGCATGATATCACGATACCCTATCTCCATGATAAGATTGGGGTTGCTGCTGCTGCGCGCCTGGGTAAGCAACCCGTGCAGGTGAAGCACCCTGGTACTTCCTGCCCTCTCATGCAGATTATCAATGTTCTGGGTGATGATATACACATCATAATCCTTTTCCAGTGCAGCCAATCCCATATGACCCTCATTGGGTACGGCATTCTCCAGCTGCCGGCGTCTCTGGTTGTAAAACTCCTGGACGAGCTTCGGGTTACGGTTCCATCCCTCAATCGACGCCACCTCCTCAACCCTGTATTGCTCCCACAACCCGCCACTGTCGCGGAAGGTCTTCAGGCCGCTTTCAGCACTCATACCCGCACCTGTGAGGACTACCAGCTTCTTAAGCATAACAATTGAATTTGTTGAATTGTAAGCGAAGCTAAAGGTAATAAAGTCATGGATCAGATAAAAATTTGACATGGATACTGTATATGTCTGTTTTTTTTCTTTCTTTAGTAAAGACAGAAGTCTGTTCGTCGCATTAAACCTGAACGGGAATGAACTTTATCCTTATTAAGAAATCACAACCGGCCAGATATCTGCTTATTGGTGCTATCCTACTTTTAGCAGGCCCCTGTTATTCTCAGGAATATTATAACGTTCCCCGGCTCAACGGTGCGATTAAATTTGACGGCGTGCCTGATGAAAAGGAATGGCACGCCGTTGAGGAAGTCCCTCTCGTTGTTTACCTGCCGGACTCTGGTGCTGAGCCTTCTGAGAAAAGCATCCTGAAAATTGCATATGATAACACATATATTTACATAGGCGCCTGTCTCTATTACGGTGATCCGTCAGATATGCGTGCCATCGGAAAAAAGAGAGACTATTCAATGCCTACCTCAGACTGGCTGGGAGTGTTCATTGATTCTTTTAATGACAGGGAGAACAGTATGATGTTCTGGACCAATCCAAACGGAGTGCGTACCGATGGCACGACAAAAAACGATGTGGCCGACCCCTCAAGCGATTTCGGCTTCAGCTGGAATACTTTCTGGGACGCAGCCTCGGTGATAAATGACCGGGGATGGTCTGCCGAAATACGGATACCTTTCTCAAGCCTCAGGTTTCAGACTACAGACAACGAGACAATAATGGGTCTGACACTGGTGAGGTACATGCCATCCACGGGGGAATTTATTACATTCCCTTCCGTGTCTGCGGAATTCCCAAACGCTTATATGAAGGCATCACTTACAGCTCCAGTAAGGTTCAGAAACATAAGCCCGAGAAAAACGGTATACCTCAGCCCTTATTTATCAGGGGGTGTTGAACGGTTCAATGAACTCAATGAATCCGGAACTGAATATGTGGCATCCACCAAAGCCAAATACGATGCCGGTGCTGACCTTAAGTACAGCCTCACCAATAACCTTACCCTCGATGTGACAGTGAATACCGATTTTGCACAGGTTGAGGCCGACGATCAGAAAATCAACCTAACCAGATACTCACTGTACTTCCCTGAAAAAAGAGTCTTCTTTCTTGAGAAGGCTGATGTGTTTGATTTTTCATTCCTGGGAGGCAACAATCTTTTTTACAGTCGCCGGATCGGTCTGAGCGATGGTCAACCTGTCAGGATCTACGGAGGAGCGAGGCTAACCGGCAGGGTTAAAGAATGGGATCTTGGTGTTCTCGATATGCAGACAGCAGCCTTTGACGACACACCCGGAGAAAATTTCGGAGTGATAAGAGCCAAGAGAAAGATCCTGAATAAGAATTCATACCTGGGAACGATGGTGACCAGCCGCCTGGGAACAGACGGCACATATAACCTGGCGTATGGATTGGACGGGCAGGTGAGAGTGGTTGGCGACGACTATTTAACTGTCCGGTGGGCACAAACATTTGAGAATGACTCAATAAACAGGATATTAGACCTGGCACCGTCACGCCTTTTGCTGAACTGGGTCCGCCGCAAACAAAAGGGTTTTGCTTATGATCTGGCTTACACATGGTCAGGAGACCGGTTTAATCCGGGTATTGGCTTTGAAATAAAAGACAACTACCAGGGATGGAGAGCTATCTCCCAGTATGGATGGTTTCCCGGGCAGGAATCCCCCCTCAGGTACCATAAGATAATGCTGACAGGTTATACGTTCTGGAACACAGCCACTCGCCTGCGTGAGACTGTTAACACTGTTATGACATGGTACTTCGAAGGGAAAAAGGGTAACTACGGAGATATCTCTCTTAACTGGTTACTTGAGGATCTGTATGACGAGCTGACACTGGGGAATGACCAGGCTTCAGTACCTGCCGGAAGATATTCGTTTGCATATTTGAGCGGCAGCTACTACACAGCATATGCCAACGCCCTGTCAGCCGGTTTCACTGCTGAAGCAGGCAGGTTTTACGACGGGACAAAGATATCTATATATACCGCACCCACTTTGAATATAGGATCTGACATCGACATCGGACTTACATACTCTTTTGACTATGTTACCTTCCGAAGTCGCAACGCCAGCTTTATCAATCACATTGCCGGATTTAAAGGACTGTGGACCCTGACAACCAAAACCTCGCTGATAGCTTTTATCCAGTATAACACAGCAGTTGACAGAATTGGGTCTAATTTACGTTTCAGATACAATCCGCGGGAGGGGAATGATCTTTATATTGTGTGGGATGAAGGACTGGTCACCAACCCCGGGCGTGAGATACCGCGACTGCCACTGACTTCAGGCAGAACATTATTATTAAAATACACCTATACTTTCCGCTTTTAGCATTCCGGCCTGACTGTTAATATCAGTTCATGACATCCGATTTTTTCCTAAATTGTATCGATATATGCTGTTATGAGACTCTGGATTATTATAGTGATGATCTTTCCCGGCTTTCTATTCTGCCTGCAGAAAGATCAGTATGCTATAGAGCGTAACCGCATGGTTAATACCCAGATCATTGCAAGAGGTATAAGTGATGGCGGCACACTACAGGCTATGCGCAAGGTGCCGCGACATCTCTTTGTTCCTTCGTTATATGCACGGGAAGCATACAGCGACAGGCCTCTGCCAATTGGATACAATCAAACTATATCGCAACCTTTCATTGTGGCATATATGACTGAGCTGGTGCGACCGTCAGGAGGGAAAAGAGCCCTTGAGATAGGGACAGGATCAGGTTACCAGGCTGCAGTGCTGGCAGAGATAGTGGATACGGTTTATACAATTGAGATAGTCCCTGAGCTTGCACGAGAGTCAGCAGCAAGACTGGAACTCCTCGGTTACCGTAATATAATATCAAAATTTGGTGACGGCTATACTGGATGGCTGGAACATGCACCGTTTGATATAATCATTGTGACGGCAGCAGCCGATCATATCCCGCAGCCGCTTAAAGAACAGCTTGCCGAGGGAGGCAGGCTGGTCATGCCGGTAGGGAATCCGGCTACAGTACAGGAACTGGTTCTGCTATTTAAAAGAAAGGGAAAGATCACGGAACAGAGGCTCACACCAGTAAGGTTCGTACCATTGAAAAGAAACAGGGAGAAATGACGCTTAACCGGATGTGATGAAAGCGTTAAACACCAAAGGTAACAGGTCAGCCCGGGAGGGCCTGTTTTTGCATAAATGATCAGATATTACCTCTTTTAATCAGATATAATGACATTTCAGACCTCACCTCCAAGGATCCATCTCCTTACAATAACTATCCTCCTGCTTGTTCCGGCAACCTTCATCTGTCCACAGGGTAATAACCCGGCTTATATTGAAAAAACACAAAAGGCAGAAGCGCTTTCTGATGAAGGGCAGTTTACTGCCGCCCGTATTCTGTATGAGGAGGCACTTGAGAATGCTGTCAGTGATAATGACACCAGACAACAGGCCTGCTTCAATGACCGCATCGGAAGATGCCTGTCAATGGAAGGCAGAGACATTGAGGCGTTGAAATACTTCACGGCATCAGTTAACCTGGCATCGGTTATAAATGACAGTACATTGCTGGGCATTGCGTTAAATCATATGGGCATATCATATGAGTATTCCGGTCACATCGACTCTGCCTTCAACTATTTCCAGGAGGCGCTGAGGATCAGGGAGGCTCTTGATGATCATGCGGGGATGGCAGAGAGCTATCGCAACATTGCACAGGTACTCAGGGTGTTGAGGCGGCTGCCGGAAGCCCGTCGTTACTGCCGCATGGCTCTGGAGATGTCAGATGAGACTACTCCATTTAAGACCATAGCCAATATCTACAACGAGACGGCATACCTCTATGAGCTTGACAATATTCTCGATTCCGCCAGACTGTTCTATAACAAACTGATCTCCATTTCATCCGAAAATGACTATTACCAGGGCATCTCGGTCGGTTATTCCAACCTGGCTTCAGTTTTTGAGCGTCAGGGTGATTGCGGGGAGGCGCTCAGGCTTAAGCAGATCGGATTGACGATTGACAAAAAGTTCAATGACAGATATGGAATCCTGAACTCATACAGGGGAATTGCTGACTGCTATGCCATTATGGGTAACTTCGAGACATCACTGATTTATCTCGATTCCGCATCAGAGATTTGTGACAGCACCTGGCTTTCCGAACGCAACGGAATCGAACAATCTAGGTACTTTGCATACCGGGGTCTGGGTAACTACCGTAAAGCACTTGCGCATTTTGAAGAATCGGTCATTCTGAAAGACAGTCTTTTTAACGAGACAAAAAGAAAAAACATCGCGGAGATACTCACCCGCTACGAGACCGAAAAAAAGGAGCAACAGATCGAACTTCTGAATAACGCCAACGAGATAAGAGCATCCAAGATAAGGTCACAACGAATTATAATCATCGCAATACTCTCACTATCCATCGCCCTCGCTGTAATCAGTTTCCAGATAATAAAAAGGAAAAACGAACGCATCGAAAGAATGGTCCTCGAGCTGAAGAATTATATGCTGACGGTCAGAAACGACAGACCGGAGCCCGGCAATAACAGGATTTCAGGAAATATGAGGATACAGTCGCTGATGGATCAGTTCAGCTTCACCAGGCGTGAAGCTGAAATTATGTGCCTGATCCTTGAGGGAATGACCAATGAAGAAATAGCTGAAAGGCTTTTTGTCTCAACCAACACAATTAAATTCCATATTAAGAACATCTATATAAAGCTTGATGTAAAGAACAGGATCCAGGCACTCAGAAGAACATCGTACGAGTAAGTTCAGGCTGGAAGATAATTCATTACCACACTTATTAACTGATCTCTTTCATCAAAACTACCCGTTAGGGTAGGACGTAGCATTTGCTCCCTGCCGAAATTTATTCGCTCAAACTGATGCTTCTCATGAAGAAAAGACCCGG
>QKGI01000032.1 GCA_003250475.1 Bacteroidota bacterium
AGGGCCATTGGCCTTTTTAACCAGCATTCAATAAATGTATTTGTAGGGGCTCCTGTAAAAAGTCCTGATGAACTCGCTTAAGACCTTCTGAATGAAAGACTCCAGGCCGGAGCCAACTACTGCGATCATTAAGCCAGTATCATGGAAAAGAAAAAGATAGGTATTATTATCTGTGACCGGTACCATACCTGTGCAGGAGGTAAGTGCTTCCGGTCGTTTCGCAACCGTGAAGGTGCATTCGACAGGTACAGGGATCAGGATGTGGAGATAGCAGCATTCACCACCTGTGGCGGATGCCCGGGTGGCAATATAGAGTATGCTCCCGAGGAGATGATAAAGAACGGTGTAAGCACAATTCACCTGGCAACCGGACTGATAGTCGGTTATCCGCCGTGTCCCAGGCTCGACTATTTCACCAGGTTCATTCCTGAGAAGTATGGCATAGAAGTAGTTGTCGGAACGCACCCGATACCGCAGAAATATTACACCACTCATATGAACCTGGGTACCTGGAAGGGGGCAGCAATGCAACGGTTTATCCAGCCTGCAGTTGCTGATGAGAAGACCAGGCTGGCTTACGATTAAGATGAAAAGACGATGAGGGTTGCTGTTGCCAGCGGGAAAGGTGGTACAGGCAAGACATTTGTAGCAACCAACCTTTTTAACGTTCTGTCACTGAGAGGCCGGACGATCTTCTCTTTTTCAGGACGGAGAAGATCAGTGAGACAGAGGTCACACACCAGGTGCCGGTTATCAACAAGGATGCATGTACCTTTTGCGGTCGTTGCAGCGGGTGGTGCAATTACAATGCTATCTTTTATGTCCCGTCGGCGCATATTATTGAGGTCATTGAGAACCTGTGCCATGGATGCGGCGCCTGCTCATTCGCATGTGATGCGGGAGCAATAACGGAAAAGCCCGTTGTCCTCGGATCGGTCTCGACTTTCCGGACAGAAAGAGGATCCACCCTTGTGGAGGCACGTATGCGTGTGAACGAGATGTCGCCTGTACGTGTCATTAAAGCCGCAATAAAGGAGGCAGGCGAAGAAGGAACGATTATTCTTGATGCTCCTCCGGGCACATCATGTCCCTTTATACAGACTGTTGATAAGGCAGACTATGTAATACTGGTGACAGAGCCGACGCCATTCGGACTGAGCGACCTGAGACAGAGTTATGAGACCCTTAAGTCGATGGACCGGCTATGCGGCGTGATAATCAACAGGGCAGGGATAGGCGACAACAAGGTTAAGGAATACCTTGACAGGGAGAAGATTCCGCTCCTTGCCGAGATAAAATTCGATCCGGCAATAGCACATACTTATTCCGAAGGAGGGCTGGTCACAGATAGATATCCTGGGATGGAGAAGCTGTTTACCGACCTTGCCGAAAAAATTAAGGACAACAATGGAACTGGCAGTAATAAGCGGTAAAGGGGGTACCGGCAAATCAAGCGTAACGGCTGCCTTTGCAACGCTGGGAGAGAAACTGGTGGTAGCCGACTGTGATGTCGATGCGGCTAACCTGTATCTTCTCTTTGATCCTCAGCACGACAGGGAGATGGTGTACACAGGGGGTCACAAAGCTGTCGCGGATCAGACGAAATGTACCGGTTGCGGCATATGTGAAAGCTACTGCCGTTTCGATGCCATCAGGCTGGAAAGCGGAAAAGTAATCATCTCGGAAACATCATGTGACGGCTGCTTTTTTTGTTCAAGGATCTGCCCTGAAGGAGCTATTAAAATGATACGCAGCGATAAAAGCAGGATGTATTCAGGGAGCTTCAGGAACGGCATGATGGTCTACGGACGTCTTGCACCCGGGGAGGAAAACTCCGGCAAGCTGGTGAACATGGTCAGGGATGAGGCAAAGAGGGTAGCCGGTGAACATGCTATGAGCGTCATTCTTCTTGACGGCCCTCCCGGTATCGGTTGCCCGGTCATCTCTACGGTGACAGGCACAGACAGGTTGGTTATCGTAACAGAACCCACCATGTCAGGCCTTGCAGACCTGAAAAGAGTATATGAAGTAGCATCCAGGTTCAGCAGTCAGATAGGGGTGATAATCAATAAATACGACCTGAATGAGGCGATGACTGACACCATTGAAGAGTGGTGCATGGTACAGGGAGGCTCAGTCCTTGGAAGGCTGCCATTCGATAAACGTGTTACCGACGCCATGGTTGCAGGCAAAAGTGTAACGGAGATGTTTCCGGAGGCGGAGATAAGCCTGAGATTAAGAGAGATATGGTATAAACTTACAGAAATAGCAGAATATGAATGAATTATTTGAGAAGATACCCATGAACGGGGTAAAGAACATAATTGTGGTGGCCTCAGGTAAAGGTGGGGTGGGAAAATCAACGGTGGCAGCCAACCTGGCTATTGCCCTGGCACGCAACGGGATGAAAACGGCTCTTGTCGATGCTGATATTTTTGGTCCTTCAATACCAACCATGTTCGGCATAGAGGATGCCCGTCCCGATGTTACCGCTAATGGTAACCAGGAGATGATCTTTCCGATAGAGAAGTTCGGAATCAAGATAATTTCTATTGGCTTTTTCATTGACAGAAACCAGTCGCTTATCTGGAGAGGACCCATGGCTGCCAACGCCGTGAAGCAGCTTTTTGAGGATACCCAGTGGGGCGACATAGATTACATGATTGTCGATTTCCCTCCCGGAACAAGTGACATACAACTGACGACCGTGCAGAAGCTTGACCTGGCAGGTGCGATCATAGTTACAACGCCACAGGATATAGCCCTCAATGATGCGCGCAAAGCATCTTCCATGTTCATGAATCCAGACCTGAAAGTACCTATCCTCGGTGTGGTTGAAAACATGTCATGGTTCACACCTGCACAGCACCCTGATGAGCACTATTATATTTTCGGCAGGGGAGGAGGAATGAAGCTGGCAGAAGAGTATGACACAAGGCTTTTATGCCAGATCCCTCTCATACTGGAGGTGGGCGAAGCAGCCGAAAAGGGCCGCAATGTCTTTCAGCAGATGGATAAAACTGCTGTTGAAGCATTTGAGACTCTGGCAGGACAAGTAATAGAAGCGACAGAAAAAGGGAAAAATAAAGCATAAATAAATCTGGATAATATAATTATAATGAAAGAGACAGACGTATTGGTTATTGGCGGCAGCGCTGCCGGAATGGTGGTAGCACTTACAGGAAAATCAACTTATCCTGACAAGAGTTTTACAATGATAAAGAAGCAGAAGGATGTAATGGTTCCATGTGGGATTCCCTACATTTTTGGTACCCTTGATGCATCACAGCAGAATATAATGCCGGTAGATACAATGATGGAAAAATCCGGCATAGAGTCGGTGACAGGAGAGGTGGTTGCCATTGATAACAAGACCAGGAGTGCAAGGCTGGCTGACGGGGAGACAATAACCTACAGGAAACTTGTTCTGGCCACCGGATCAATGCCGGTGATCCCAAAATGGCTTAAAGGCGGTGATAAGGCTAATGTCTTTACGGTCCCCAAGGACAGGGTATATCTTGACGAGATGAAGGAAAAGCTGGCAGGCTGCCGGCGTGTGGTTGTCATAGGTGCCGGTTTCATTGGTGTTGAGTTTTCTGATGAATTTGCCAGGAGTGGACATGAGGTGGTGCTTGTTGAGAAACTGCCTGATATACTTGCTCTCGCTTTCGATCCTGAGCTATCGGATAAGATAGAAACCTTACTGAAAGAACGAGGTGTGATCGTCAGAACAGGAACAGGTGTAACAGAAATATGCGGTGATAATAAGGTGGAGTCAGTGAAACTTGACAACGGTGAGGTCATCGAAGCTGATGCCGTAGTGCTTTCTATTGGTTATAAACCCAATACCCGGCTGGCAAAGGAATCCGGTATTTATGTAGATGAGGGATCTTTTATTGCTGTTGACGAATATATGCGTACACATGAACCTGACGTCTTCGCCGTGGGTGATTGTGCCCAGAAGCGCGATTTTGTTACCCGGCGCAGGGTGCCGACAATGCTTGCTTCAACAGCATGTGCTGAAGCACGTATTGCAGGGATGAACCTGTTTCAACTAAACACTGTCAAGACGTTTTCGGGTACGATAGCAATCTATGCGACTGCCATAGGCAATACCGGGTTCGGTACTGCAGGATTGACAGAAGGTGCAGCCAGGGCTGAAAATATTGATGTACTTACGGGTCTTTTTGAGGGTATTGACCGTCACCCAGGCACACTCCCGGGTGCTCACAAACAGACTGTCAAACTTATCGCTGCACATAACTCAGGTGTCATTATAGGCGGTGAGGTCATTGGCGGCCTGAGTGCCGGTGAGTTGACGAATGTCATCGGTATGATCATTCAAAACAGAATGACTGTCAACTCATTACTGATCACACAGATAGGTACTCATCCATTGCTTACGGCATCCCCGGCAGCCTATCCGCTTATTAAGGCTGCTGAAATGATTGACAGGCAGATGAGGGTTAAGGGCTGAGGTCTCAAGGTCTAAGGTCTGAAGGTCTGTCGCTACGCTCTGTCATGCGGTCTTGCAGTCGTTCAGTACATTTACCGGCCCTGCAATCTGGCTCCATCACTAAAATGACCCATCCGCCAGCTGGCGGGTCATTTCTTAACGCTCGGCCCTAGTCTTGTGTGAGTAGAGTGGAGATCCATGACTTAAAGGTCGGGAAGGCTTTTTCTTTTCCCTGCCCTGTAGTCCGGCTCCCGGGCTGAAATGAGCGGGCCGGGTCATCTCCTGACGCCCGGCCCGGTCTTAGATAATATCGATATTTGATTCCCGCTTCCTGATACCTATTTGAGGTAGGTGTCGAGAAACTCAAAGAACTCTTTCTGCCATATCACGGCGTTCTGTGGTTTGGTGACCCAGTGATACTCATTCTCGAAGAAGAGCAGCCTGCTGGGTACTCCAAGCAGCTGTGCCGAATTGAACGCTTCGAGACTCTGGCTGTAGGGTATGCGGAAGTCGTTGGCGCCTGTGATGATAAGTATTGGGGTGTCCCACTTATCTACCAGCGTATTAGGTGAGAACTGGTTATATCCGGGAGGCTGGGGCTTGTCCCAGGGAGCTCCCTGGTAATCTTTGTTCGGGTACCAGTACTCCTCGGTGGAGCCGTACTCAGCAACGGTATTATAGACTCCGCAGTGTGATATGAAAGCCTTGAAACGTTTCTCATGTATACCAGCCAGGTAGAAGACCGAGTATCCCCCATAGCTGGCTCCCACGGCACCGAGACGATCCTTGTCAACGAACGGCTCTTTGGCCATGGCATCGATAGCATCAAGATAGTCCTGCATATTCTTGCCGCCATAATCGCCTGATATCTGCTCACGCCACTCGCTGCCGAAGCCTGAGTTGCCGCGACGGTTGACCGCCACCACGATATAACCGTTGGCAGCCATTATCTGGTAATTCCACCTGTAACTCCATCCCTGACCGAGAGATCCCTGGGGACCGCCCTTGCAGTATAGCAGGGCAGGGTATTTCTTTGCCGGATCAAAATCGGGCGGATATATTATCCATGACTGAAGATCCTTGCCATCCCTGGTCCTGGTGTACCTCTCCTCTGTCTTCCCCATCTTTATGCTCTCATAGATATGGCCGTTAACGTCAGTGATCATGTTGAATTCGCCCGTTGCCATGTCAACACTTGCCACCTCGGTGGGTCTTGCCATAGACATCATTCCGGCAACAAGCACCCCGTTCCTCAGTTGCAGCGATCCCATATCATAGTTACCATGGGTGACGCTTGTGATACTGCCGGAGGCAAGAGATATGTTGAATACCGGCTGTGTGCCACGGTACGGACTGGTGAACCAGATAGCTTCATTGCCGTTCCACTGCATGGTCTGAACATCATAGTCCCAGCCTTCGGATAACCATTTCCGCTCGCCGGTAGTCATGTCATAAACGAACAGCCTTTCGAGATCCGACTCATAACCGGCTTCCTTCATGCTTGAATATGCAATCATAGATCCGTCGGGAGAAAAGAGAGGCAACTTGTCATAACCAGGGTTACCCTCGGTAATGTTCTTCTCCTCACCTGTTGTAATATCGTAAAGGTAGATGTCGGTGTTGGTGCTCAGTGCATATGCCTTGCCGGTAAGCTTCTTGCATGCATATGCAATAAATTTTCCGTCAGGACTCCAGCAAATGTCAGCCTCGTCAAACCATGGTGAGTCGGGAGCATCATACCGCTGCCCCTCCATGATGTCTTTCTCATTGCTGATAGTCTTGCCGTCGAAGGAGGCCGTGAAGAGATGACTGTACGAATAATCGCTCCAGGTGTTCCAGTGCCTGTACATCAGGTCGTTGATGATACGTACTCTTGCATTGGGAAGGCCATACTTCTCATTGGCTGTCTGATCCATCTTTACACGGCGGGTGAAGTAAACCATATCCCCTGCAGGCGAAAAGGATAGTATCTCGAAGTCCTGCAGCCCGGTAATCTCCTTCTTGTCACTGCCGTCGGGCTTCATCGTCATTACTTTGCTGCCGGCGATGTAGGCTATTTTCTCCCCGTTTTCTATCCATTGTGGTCCGTAGCCGCCGGCATCAGTAAGCTGAGTCGCTGTTCCTCCAGCTGAAGGTATGGAGTAGATATTCGTTGTCCGGGCTTCAGTCGCCAGGTCATAGTAGGTAACAGTGTAAAGAACAGTGGCTCCGTCGGGCGAGAGAACAATCGAACCTATGCGGCCGTATTTCCAGAGAATCTCAGGAGTAAGTATACCGCCGGCTTTTTCAGCTTCTGTCAGTGAAACATCTATTATCGTGCCGGTTTCTTTTCCTTTGTTGTCTGTACATCCGCTAAGTAATGCCATGGTGACGGCAAGGAAGAGGATAAGGTTTTTTTTCATGGTACTGGCTGTTTTGTTGGTAAATCAAAATAATCTTCAATCTCAAAAGTAAAAAAATAAAACCAGCGTTCAGCAGATATGGCTCATTGAAATTACGGCCTGATATGCCAGGGCAGGTACTAGACGGGGAGCCGGGACAGGAAGAGTTTTGCAGGTTAGGCAATAATTTAGTAAATTACACATTGAAAATGATCACAATGAATACCCTTCGTTCAGGAGATCAAATTTTTCTGGAAAAACTGACAAAGCTGGTCGTAGCCAACCTCTCTCGTGAGGATTTTGATGTAAGGGAACTTGCCAGTGGAGCAGGCATGAGCAGGTCTTCGGTTCATCGGAGGCTCCGGCAACTTAGGAACCAGAATGCCAGTCAGTTTATACGTGAGATCAGGCTGCAGAAAGCGATGGAGATGCTTGAGGATGGTTCAGGCACTGCCTCTGAGATTGCATACAAAGTCGGATTTGGAAGTCCTGCCTATTTTACAAAATGTTTTCATGAATATTATGGATTTCCGCCAGGTGAAGCCAGAAAGAGAGCCAATAATGAAGAGGCCGGTAATTCCGGTACCAACAGAAAGGAGGATCATGGTAGTCAGGCAGGTCGACCTGTAACGGAGATTACCAGAGCACATGAAAGAACCGGGATACGGCGAAAGCCGGTGATAGCAGTAGCGCTTATTACTGCCCTTGCAGTTTTTGTATCTGCTATGATGTTGTCTCATGTTTTTTCAAGCAAATCAAAGAAGCAATCGATAGTGGTACTTCCCTTCAGGAACCTCAGCAATAATCCTGACAACCAGTACTTCGCTGACGGGATTATGGAAGATATACTGAACAATCTTTGTCATATAAGTGATCTGAGAGTCATCTCCAGGACCACATCAGAGCATTTCCGTGAGACCGACCTGACGTCAGGGGATATAGCGCAGGCAGTTGGTGTACGTAATGTTCTGGAAGGAAGCATAAGACGTGAGGGGAACAGGATCAGACTAAGTGTTCAGCTTATTGATGCTGTTCATGATCAGCACCTCTGGGCACAGAATTATGACAGGGATATAACTGATCTTCTTGATGTACAGGGGGATATAGCTATGCAAATAGCAAACCGGCTAAGGACGGTGATTACTGATAGTGAAGCCAGGCTGCTAAAGGAAACACCTACTGCCAGTCCTGAAGCTTATGACAATTACCTGAGAGCCCGCTTCCTGCTGCACAAGGCAAACAGTAACCAGCGCTTTGATATAAGCAGGGAGGGTCTGCTGTCAAGCCTCAAATACTACGAAGAGGCAATAGCCATTGATACGGACTTTTCAAAAGCATATGCCGGGCTTGCCAACGCCTGGTACAATTTATGTGCATGGGGGTGGTATAAACCTTATATGGATGGCATTGAGCAAGCAAGGCATTATTGTGCCCTTGCAATTGATAAAGATCCAGACTGTGCAGAGGCTCATGCAGTGAACGGCGCGTTACTGATATATCCTGACCACAGATTTGAAGAAGCCGGGAAGGAGCTTCAGATATCAATAGATCTTGATCCCGGTTTCTCCACGGCACACCAGTGGTACGCACAGCTTCTGATGATAACCGGGCCTATCCGGGAGGCAAGAAAACAGGTTGATATTGCTGTTGAACTGGAACCCTATTTCTGGGTGGTTCAAAACCTTAATTCATGGATATATTACTTCGAAGAAAAATACGTTGAGGGCCTGGAAGCGTGCAAAACTGCCCGCGACCTGAATCCGGCTTCCACTGATAATATCTGGCTGTTTATTCTGCACTATGCAAAACTGGGAGAGGCAGAGAAAGTTGCTGAAGAACTGAAAGGTATCTTCAGATTATTTCCTGATGGGGATCAGTATGCAGGAGAGGTAATGGATGTCTGCACAGGAGGAGGAGTGGAAGGTATATTCAATTGGCTTGTCAGGGTTAATAAGACCAAGCCCCTTCCGATTGAAGGGTTGAACGGTCATCCATTTTATATTGCATGGTGGTATGCTATTACCGGTGACAGGGAACAGTCCGTCTCCTGGCTGGAAAAGACTCTTGACGAAAAGAAAATACCGCTTCATTACTTTAACCTTATCACCACCAACCCTGATTTTGATATACTTCGTAATGACCCGCGCTTTAAAGCCGTTCTTGAAAAGGCAGGTCTTGGGGCATATGATATCAGACCTTCCCGCTGAAATGCAACATATTTTAAAACCTTGGCACAGGTTTTAAAAGAAAGGAGCCCTGTATTATAGCCTTTCTGGCTTCTTTATCTCAACTTAGACCTGGTATTATTGACCAGTGAAGCACATAGAAAAGACAGATCAGAGACATTAGTTTCCCTGTTGTCCTGGTGGGGCTTTTGTGTGTGCAGTGTTTATGGATTAGAGCTGTTTACCTGAATGCAATGCCGGGTCTCACGACTCCGCATGCAAACATTAATATCCTGATCATGAGGGATGAAATATTTTCCTGATCCTGTAATATGTCTCAGTCCGTGGTGACAAAAAAATTAAACCGCCGGTTGTGACAATTTACGATGCCAGGTGAACATCCCGGGAATGCATATGAGTTTAACCCATTAAACTAAAGACATATGAAAACAAAAGTAATTTTAATCACGGTTTGCTTGCTGTTGGGCATGGCCGTAAGTACGGTATCAGGTCAGACGAATGACACCCGGTCAGTGCAGTACACAGATGTACTTGCTTATTATACACCTGTTTACTGCGGAGATGAAATGGTCGATTACATAACCGGAGACGCCAGGTTTCATATCATTGACCATTATAAAGATGGCGTATGGCAATGGGAGATTGCCCAGGTCAAAGGTGAAGTCACCGGTTATTTCGGAGAGGTATTTAAAATGCAGGAAGTTGATAAGTACTGGATTCCTGAATTCGGAATCCTTATCTGGCACTATAACCTTATTGGCAACTGGGGACATCACTATATAGGTTTTCTGACCTATAGCTATATCACCGGTGAGATGACGGTCGGCAGAACAGTGTGCCACTAATTTTTGCTGATCAGATATTACCGGCCGGCCTGGGAGTAAGAGAGATATACCAGCCACAGGTGTTCCAGTGCCTGTAAATCAGGTCGTTGATGATATGTGCCTTCGCATTGAGAAGGCCATATCTCTTATTTGTCGTCTGATCCATTCTGACACGGCGGGTGTAGTAAACCATATCATCTGATGGTTCTGTAAAGTGTTCCGGCCGGACTCGT
Source organism: Bacteroidota bacterium (assembly GCA_003250475.1). Taxonomy (GTDB): domain Bacteria; phylum Bacteroidota; class Bacteroidia; order Bacteroidales; family VadinHA17; genus SR-FBR-E99. The sequence continues at coordinate 10,081 of QKGI01000032.1, forward strand.
AGGACCGGGCAACCGCTATTATGTAAGCCTGGCTGATGAGATACCGGTTGCCTTTCAGAGGTTTGATTCAACGGTTGTCTGTTTTTAGGTTATTGGGAATAAGGCAGGAAGCGAAGAGCGGGTTTCACTTCATCTATTTGCTCGGGGAGTCAAAGGAGGTATTGACTTCCCGCGCAGAATTTCCTAAATTCACATATTTAGTAAATCAAGGATGACCGATTACCTTTCATCGGATCAACAATTTATCAGAAAGCTCACAGCAATAGTTGAGGCGAACCTGTCAGAAAAGGAATTTGACTGTGAAGAACTTGCCCGGGAAGCTCACATGAGCCGGACGGCGATTCACAGGAAACTGAGGGGTCAGGGAATTCGCAATACAAGTAAGTTCATAAGGGAGATCCGGCTCCGGAAAGCAAGGGAGATGCTTCAGGAAGGCTCGATGACCTCGTCTGAGGTGGCATACAAAGTGGGTTTCGGCAGTCCTGAATACTTCTCGAAATGTTTTCATGAATTTTTCGGATATCCTCCGGGGGAGGTGAAAAAGAGGTTTATAATCGCGGAGATGGAGAGCATCGGGACATCTTTGCAGGGGGTTGATCCCGGTGGAAGATCGACTGCAGGTATATGGAGCTGGCGCAATACTTTTATAGCTCTCTCTTTAATTATTGTAATAGCTGTTGTTTTTGTTATCCTGGGCCATAACGTTCCTCTATTCAGGTCTAAGGATCTCTCAATAGTTGTTATGCCGTTCAAGAACCTGAGTGATAATCCTGAGAACCAGTATTTAGCTGATGGCATAACGGAAGACATCCTGAATAATCTTTGCCATATCAGTGATTTGAGGGTCATATCCCGCTCTACTTCCGAGCACTTCAGGGGTACTGACCTGACGACCAGGGAAATAGCAAGGCAGACAGATGCCCGTAATGTTTTGGAGGGAAGTGTCAGGCAGGATGGGGAACTTTTACGGATAAGCATTCAGCTTATTGATGCTCAGCGTGATCAATACCTGTGGTCTGAGAGTTTTGACAGGAAACTGACAAATCTGCTGGGAATCCAGGGTGACATAGCCCTTCGTGTAGCTAATAAGCTCAATGCTGTGATTACCGAAAGTGAGGTTATGCAAATAAGAGATGTACTCACCTTAAATCCGGATGCATATGATTCATATATAAGGGGCCGTTTCCTCCTTCACAGGTCTGTCAATGACCAGCGGACAGACATTGACAAGGAAGGTCTTGTTGGCAGCATCCGGTACTTTGAAAATGCTGTTGCCTCTGACCCCGGGTTCGTTGAAGCCTACGCAGGTCTCGCCCAGGCATGGTTCGACCTGTCAGCGTACGGATGGTTACCTTTAAGGGATGGCTTTCCAAAAGCACGGGATTACAGTCTGAAAGCTCTGGAGATTGATAATGATTGTGCAGAGGCCCATACTGTCCTTGGCGCCTACCATGGCTGGGGCGATCGTAATTTTGAGGAAGCCAGGTCAGAACTGAAAATGGCTCTGAAGCTAAAACCTGATTATCCTGTCGCAAACCAGTATTATGCACAGGTGCTTATGATTATCGGTCCTCTTGAGGAGACCCGTATATTTCTTGACCGTGCACTGCAGCTTGAGCCACACTTCTGGATCCTCCATAACCTTAATGCCTATGTCTATTACTTTGAAGGCAAACATACAGAGGCAATTAAAGCATGTAAGATTGCGAGAGATCTTCATGAGGGCTATCCCCCCAATGACTGGCTTTTCTATCTCAATTATGCAAAGCTCGGGGAGGGAGAGAAAGCAACTGAAGCCCTCCAGGGAATTGTAAGCAAATATTCCGATAGGGGAGCTTCCTTCGATAATATAATTGCAGATGCTTACCGCAATTCAGGTATAAAAGGACTGTTTACCTGGATGATAGAAACCAACATAAATTCACCATTGCCTGTTTTCGGACTGAACGGGGGTCCGTTCAATATTTCATGGTGGTATGCTATCCTTGGTGATAAGGAAAAATCGATTTACTGGCTTGAGAAGAATATGAAACAGAAACTGAAAGGGCACTTCTTCCTTGACCTGGTAGTCTCAAATCCTGATTTTGATATTCTGCGTGATGATGTACGTTTTAAGGCAGTCGTCGAAGAATTGGGACTTACTCCATATAACAACAGACCGCCGGTCTTGACACAATCGCACTGATCCGTTGCCGGCCTTCAATTTTCATTTATTTATGATATTTTTATATTTGAAATGAAATCAGGTTTTACCTGTGTCCTGACAATGACAGATTCACCTATATAAGGCTGTGCCATGTTAATTACTGTTTTTATCGTATATCTCTTCGTCCTCGTAGGAATAGTGCTTTATGCATCAAGAAAGTCAAAAACAAATGCTGATTTTGTCCTGGGAGGGAAGAAAATTCCCGGGTTATTCCTTGCTCTATCTGAAAGAGCAACAGGGGAATCCGCCTGGCTCCTGCTGGGGTTGACAGGCTTTGCCTACAGTGAAGGATGGGATGCAATTTGGGTAGCTTTCGGGTGCGTTGCCGGCATCCTTTTCCTCTGGATCTTCATGGCAGAGCCATTAAGGAGAGTGACAGAGAAAACCGGTGCACTGACTGTATCCGGCCTCTTCTTCAAGTCTTTCCCCGGCTCGGAAAGAAAGATCGGGATACTCTCTTCAGTGATCATCATCATTTTCTTTGTGTTGTACCTCTCCGCCCAGTTCAGCGGTGCCGGTAAGATATTCAATGACACCTTTCATATCGAACCTTTCTGGGGGATGGTGATAGGTGCCGGCATTGTTACCCTGTACTCGATGCTCGGAGGCTTTATCACTGTAGTTGCTGTTGATGCTTTCCAGGCTGTCCTGATGATAATCACATGCGTGGTATTACCCATCGTTGCCCTTTTTATTGCTGCCGCAAACGGTGTAGGGTTTGCAGAGGCCCTGATGCATTCTGACATGGCGCTGACTGAGGTATCCGCGACCATGGCCGGGGGAGCGGGATTTCTTCTTGTGTTAAATGGTCTTAGCTGGGCTTTTGGCTATACCGGGCAGCCACAGCTCCTGAACAGGATGATGGCGATGCGCAACCCTGCAGCCACACGAAGAGCCAGGGTGGTAGCGATCACGTGGACTATCCTTGCCTATACCGGAGCATTTCTGATTGGAATAATTGGATACAGGATGGTGATGTCTGGGATGATGGGTGATGGTGCCGCTGCCATAGCTGCTGATGCAGAAAAAGTGATGCCCGTCATGGTGATGACCCTTCTGAACCCGCTGCTGGCCGGTATCCTTCTCTCAGGTGCAGTATCAGCCATGATGTCCACTGCCTCTTCACAGCTGATAGTTGTTTCATCATCAATTACCGAAGATATATGGACTAACCTACGGAGAAGACCATTATCCGAAAAGAGGCTTTTGTTTCTCAATAAGTTCCTGACGCTTATGGTTGGTGTGGTGGCTTTTCTGCTTGTACTGGTGATGGAAGACACAGTCTATGGTCTTGTATCATATGCGTGGAGCGGTATAGGTGCCTCTTTCGGACCGGCAGTGGTCCTCCTGCTTTTCTGGAAGCGCTTTTCCAGGGCCGGAGTCTATGCCTCGCTTATCACAGGGACCCTGTCGGCAATAATATGGAAGACATTGCTGGCTGACCCGACAGGTATATCAGAAAGACTTGCAAGCTACCTGCTGGCATTTGTGGCAGCAATTACGTTTAGTCTTCTTTTTCCTGAAAAAAAATAACTGACACTCTTCACGACATTATTTAGATCAAAGCTGATAATGATCTTACAATGTAAGACAGGCACCTTAGCATATATTTTTTTAAACCATTATGTTTCTGATTATTGACTCTTGTTTCAAAATAGAGTAATTTTAACTTCTGATGAAAGCATGCCATGCAGGGAGCACTTTCAATGGATCAGGCATTTATTGAAAGGCTGACTGACATTATCCTGTCTAATCTGGAAAATGAGCAGTTCGGAGTGCAGGAGCTATCCCGTGAGATGGGCATGAGCCACAGCACCATCCATCGCAGGCTGAGATCCTATACACACCTCTCTGTAAGCCAGTTTATCCGTGAGGTCAGGTTGCAAAAGGCATATGAGATGCTCAGCCAAAACCTTGGCAGTGTCTCGGAGATCTCTTACAGGGTAGGATTTGGAAGTCCGTCCTATTTTAACAAGTGTTTCCATGAGTATTACGGGTACCCCCCTGGAGAGGCCAGGAATCCCGAATCGCGCCTTCATAAGTCAAACGTTGAGATGCCTGATCTGCTTCATCCGGCAGGCACGGGATTCTGGCACAACAAGGCTGGCAATAAGGGTATGCGGAAAATCAAAAGATACCTTATCATTCCCTTTGGGATACTTGGAGGCCTGTTACTGGCATGGGTCCTCTACATTGTGATTGCCGGCAGAAATAATGCTGAACCTGATAAGGAGAGTATCAAGGAAGAAAAATCAATTGTTGTCCTTCCCTTTAAAAACCTCAGTTCAGATACAGATAATGAATACTTTGCAGATGGTGTGACGATAGATATCCGCGACCGGCTTTCCAGGATCAAAGGCCTGAAGGTGATATCGAGCATAACTGCAGAGCATTTCAGGGGCAGCACACTTACAATCCCTGAATTAGCTGACGAAATAGGTGTAAATTATGTTCTTGAAGGCAGTGCTCGTAAAGATGGAAGCATGACAAGGGTTTCGGCAAAGCTCATTGATGCAAAACGTGACCGGCAGCTATTCTCCGAAACGTTTGACAGGGAGTTGAGTGATATCTTCAGTATTCAGAGCGAGATAGCACAGGTTGTTGCAGGCAAACTCGAGGCGGTGTTGTCTGCTGAAGAGGTTGAACAGATTGAGAAAGTGCCGACACAGAGCACGGAAGCACATATCTATTACCTGAAGGGCAGGTATTGCTGGAACACCAGGACACAAGAGAGCCTCAACAGGAGCATCGGGTATTTTGAAAAGAGCTTAGCGGCAGATCCCGGTTATGCAGCAGCCTATGCAGGATTGGCGGAGACATATTATACCCTTTCACATAATGACTGGATGCCGGTAGACAAAGGATTTGGAAGAGCAAAAGAGCTGGCGCAAAAAGCCCTGGAGATTGATCCCGGTCTTGCCGAGGCTCATACTACATTAGGAGCGGTTTATGCCATGGGAGAATGGCAATGGGATAAAGCCCGGGAAGAGTATCAGATAGCTGTCGGACTGAACCCTGGTTATTCGACTGCTTATCTGTATTATGGCGAACTGCTTGATCTGCTGGGAGAAAATGAAGAAGCCAGGCTTCAGCTGAATATTGCAAAAGAGCTTGATCCCTTCTCCCCGGTCATCAACTGTTTTAATATGACCTTGTATTATAATCAGGGTAAGTTTCATGAGGCCCTGGATGCATGGAATGAATACAATGAATTGAACCTTGCTTACTTTAATCCATATGCCTATTATTTCTACATCTATATGTACCTGGGTGAAGATTCCCTGGCTCTGCAGGCAATAAAGACTTTAATAAAAACAAACCAGGAAGGACTGGAATTCAACGAATCACTGCTGCAGTTGTATGATCAGCATGGCGCCATGGGAATACTCGAATGGTTTAACACTGAGGACTCGGTATTAACAGAACCGAGGCAATTTTTCTACTACGGGAAAAGACTTGCCATTCTGGGGAGGAAGAGTGAAGCACTCGACCTGCTCGAAAAAGCCTTCCAGGCAAGGTTCGTTTTTATACCATGTATCTATAATAACTATGATTTCAGAAACCTGCGAAACGAACCCAGGTTCAGGACCATGCTGAGACAAATGAATTTCCCGGCATACAAATCAGGGAACACGGGGTCAGGCTGAGACCCCTGTTTGAGAGCCAAATAATACAACTTTTCAAAAAATTATAAGTTTCCGCAAAATAATTGCATAAGCTGTCCGAAAATTTAAACTTTTCGGTCTCCTGCTTCTATGCACTGCCTCGCCTCTTTCATGACCTTTGATATGACAAAGTTAAAGTAGTCTTTGATCAGTAACTAAAGCCGAGGATCATGAAAGCATTAATCTTTATTATGTTGATTACACTCTTGTGTGTACTGACTGGTTGTCCTGGAGGACCTGATCCGCTTCCAGTGGTTCAGGTTGATACCATTACATTCTCAATTGAATCAAAGTTTATGACCTCCTTCACAACCGGTATCATCGAAAAAGGAGGTGACACAGAACTGAAAAGTCCGGTTTGTCAGCTGGAGCAGGTGGGGTCCGGAGCAGACGCCGAACTGGGTGCGTTCGATATTTACCTTAGCTGTTGCTGGAGCCTGGCCGATGGATCGCATAGCTGTACCGAAGGATATATTAAAGATTCTGACGGAGATATCCTCACTTTCAAGTGTATGGACAGCACAAATGGCATGGTATTCACGTCTGACTTTCCATTTGATCAGACCTATCTATGCTCGGCGTTCGAGTTTACCGGTGGCACCGGGAGATTTACAGGTGCATCAGGCAACGGGCTTATGCAATGCGATGTAAAAGGTGCCTCAAGTTCTATGCAACATAACTGGGAGGCAACAATGACACTGGTTATAATTTCTTATTTGTGCGATTGATTGGATTAAAACGGAAGCAGCCACGATAACCAGGGCTGCTTCTATTCTTATTTTTCCTTTTCCTTCAGAAACTCTGAGATCTTTGTCCTTATCTCGTCTGTCAGTTCAGGATTATCTTCAAGTAGTTTCTTGACGGCATCGCGGCCCTGGGCCAGCCTGGTGTCGCCGTAGGAGAACCATGAGCCGCTCTTCTTGATGATATTGAACTCTGTTCCCAGGTCAATGATCTCACCTGTTCGCGAGATCCCTTCACCAAAGAGAATGTCAAACTCAGCCTTACGGAACGGAGGGGCAAGCTTGTTCTTCACCACCTTGACCTTAACACGGTTACCCACAGCATCTTCACCGTCCTTGATCTGGCTTGTACGTCTTATGTCAAGCCTGATGGAGGCATAGAACTTCAGGGCATTTCCTCCGGTGGTGGTTTCGGGGTTGCCGAACATGACACCTATCTTCTCTCTCAGCTGGTTGATGAATATACAGGTGGTGTTGGTCTTGTTTATATTGGCCGTCAGCTTGCGCAGTGCCTGTGACATCAGCCTGGCCTGGAGACCCATCTTTGAATCTCCCATCTCACCCTCGATCTCCGCCTTTGGGGTAAGTGCCGCCACGGAATCGATCACAATTATATCGATGGCTCCTGACCTGATAAGATGATCGGCGATCTCAAGCGCCTGCTCACCGTTGTCAGGCTGCGAAATGAGGAGATTCTCCACGTCCACGCCAAGCTTCGAGGCATAGAACCTGTCAAAGGCATGCTCGGCATCAATTATGGCAGCAATACCGCCTGCCTTCTGGGCTTCGGCAATGGCATGAATGGCAAGTGTTGTCTTTCCTGATGATTCAGGACCGTAGATCTCTACCACCCTGCCTCGCGGCAGTCCTCCTATGCCTAATGCAGCATCGAGACCTATTGATCCCGTAGATATCACCTGGACATTCTCTATTGCGTGATCGCCCAGTTTCATGATGGTGCCACGGCCAAAATCCTTTTCGATCTTGCCAAGTGTAACCTCAAGCGCCTTGAGCTTCTCCTTGTTGACTTCTTTTCTTTCCATTTACTTATTCTTTATGCAGTTAGACCTTTTCATACAACTTAAATATCTGTGGAGCATGCTCTTTGGTGTCTACCTTCTTAATGACCTTCTCTATTTTTCCCTCTTCATCAATGATAAAGGTTGTCCGTAACACACCCATTACTTTCTTCCCGTACATAGTCTTCTCTCCATATGTACCGTAGTCTGTCATGATCTTCTTCTCCGGATCAGAGATGAGCGGGAAGGGAAGATCATATTTCCCGGCAAATTTCTCGTGTGATTTTATGCTGTCAGCACTGACACCGATAACCACAAATCCCTTCTTTATAAGTTCATTATAGTTGTCCCTCAGGCTGCAGGCTTCGGCAGTACAACCGGGAGTATTGTCTTTAGGATAAAAATACAATACAATTTTTTTCCCCCGGAAATCACTGAGCTTTACGACGTTTCCGCCCTGGTCCACACCCTCAAACTGAGGAGCCGGCGTACCTGCTATGGGTTGAGTCATGACTTTTTATTATTTTTGTTATGACTGGTAAAGGTATGAAGTTATCATCTTTCGCAAAATATTTATACCTCCGAGTTATTAACAGAGAGGTATCCCGGAAGGTCCTGTTCCTTGCCGCTCTCTTTGCATTTGCAGTCCTCGCTGCCATGGCCCAGGAAGGACCTGCAAAACCTTCCAAAGGTGAGGCCCTGGCGGCATGGGACAGGGGCAACTATGAGCTTGCCTATGAGCATTTCAACGGGTTGCTGCTGCTTTATTCCAGGGATCCCCTGTACAGGTACTACACAGGTGCCTGCCTTGTTGAGATGGAAAGAGATATTCCCCGGGCGGTGAACCTGCTCGGGTCGGCCATCAACAGCTCTGTGAACTTCAAGAGCGTGCCTGACGAGGTATGGTTCTTCTATGGTCGTGCCCTGCAGTTGGATGGCAGCTTCGACCAGGCCACGGAGGCTTATAAACGGTTTGAAAAGGATGCCGGGAGAAAGGTAGCCCAGGGATATGAAGTTCAGAAGTATCTTGAGCAATGCAGCATGAGGCAGGGGGCATTGAGCAGAACCAGCGCGCCCGCAGCCGCTCCTGCCGCTGTTGCTGTTCCACATCAGGACCAGGCAAAAGAGCAGGTGACAAACAAACAAAGCCAGGACATTCCGGTAGCCAGGGGTGAAGTGAGTGCGGTGCCCGGTGAGTATTTCATGATCCTTGAAGAGGGGCTTCAGAAACAGCATGAAGCTGACTCACTGAATGGAAGGGTCGAAAAAGATACGCCGGGTTCCGGCATAGCAGACACGGGCATACCGGGAGAGGAGCAGGGAAGAGATGAAGGCCTGGCCGGCAGGGCTGCAGAGAGCCAGAAAAAGGCTGACAGCCTCTTCCTCAAGCTGGGAAATAATAACAAAACTACCCGTGAACAACCTTCAACACCTGTGGCAGAGCCGACACCCTCACATCTTCTGTCTCGTTTTGAGGTGCGCAATGTGCAGACATACAGTGAGGGAAATCCAGTCCCTGTTGACATTGATATGCCCCCGGGCCTGATCTATTCCATTCAGATTGCTGCCTTCAGGAATGTGGTTTCTCCCTCTCTGTTCCGCGGATTAAACCCGGTCTATGGCAGATTGAAGAAAGAAAACGGCACAACATACTATTACACAGGGTTTTTCCGCAGGCTTAATGATGCAAGACTGGCACTTCCTGAAGCCAGAAAAACAGGTTTTCCGGATGCTTTCATCATAGCCCTGATGGATGGGACACAGGTATCGATGGAAAGAGCGGCCCTGCTTGAGAAGGAATGGTCTGATAAACCTGTTGAAGGCCAGGACCGCGTGACGGCAGAAAATAACAGCCAGGAACCGACGGTGCCGGTAGTTACTCTCTCTTTCAGGGCTGAAGTAATGCGTATAACCAAACCCGTTAAGCCGGAAATGGTTGAGAAGCTGGAGCTGCTTGCCGGCAACAGGGGCCTTGATATGATTGAAAACAATGTGGGCGAAACAGTGGTTCTCATCGGTAATTTTATTACATTTGAAAGCGCTGACGATTATGTCTCACTGCTGATACGTAATGGCTACAGCACAGCCAGGGTTGCCGCCTATGTCGGTATGAAGGAGATACCGGTGGAAGTGGCAAGGGAACTGTTAAGCAAACCGCCTGATGACTAAGAGAGCACCAAAGCCACATGACAACAGGAACAGTCAGGATAACGAAAGGTCTCTTCTCCTGATAAATGACAGTGTCAACAGCTTTGACCATGTTATCAAATCACTCGTTGAAGTATGCGGTCATGATGAGATACAGGCTGAACAATGTGCTGTACTGACACATATAAAGGGTGGGTGCATAGTCAAAATAGGAGATGTCCTGACCCTGGAGAATATGAGTATCAGGCTCAGGGAACGTAGCCTCGACACTGTAGTGATATAAAAAAATCAAAGAGATGTCTCTCGGACTTATAATATTCCTCATATTACTGGGCCTGATGCTCTTCATTGTGGAGTTCATGCTGATCCCGGGTGTAACAGTGGCAGGTATCGGAGGGGCAGTATGCCTTGTCACGGGTATTGTCTTTTCATTCATAACCTTCGGAACAGGAACAGGTCTCCTGGTACTTGGCATAACTGTCCTTATAATGGTTGTGATGACTGTATTGATGCTTAAGGCGGGCACGTGGAAGAAATTTATGCTCAAGACTGCCATTGACAGTAAAGTAGATACGGTGGGTGCAACCGAAGGAAAAGTAAAACCGGGAGACAGGGGGGTGACGGTGACACGGCTGGCCCCGGGGGGGAAAGTCCTTGTCAACGGTGAATACTATGAGGCAAAATCAATTGATATACTCATCAACCCGAAACAGGAAATAGAGGTTATAAGAATAGATGACAACAAACTGATTGTGAAACCAATAAATAAACAGATATGAGTGGAATAGGCATTTATGTGATTATCATTGTAGGAGCGGTAATACTGCTCTGGATACTCCTTTACTTCATACCTATCGGACTCTGGTTCCAGGCCCTGGTATCAGGTGTAAGGATAAGCCTGTTACAGCTGATCTTCATGCGATGGAGAAAAGTACCACCGTCAATAGTGGTCGGCGCTATGATTGAAGCTGACAAAGCAGGACTGAAGCTGAACCGGGATGAGCTGGAAGCGCATTATCTTGCAGGAGGGCATGTGGCACAGGTGGTTCATGCACTTGTTTCGGCCAATAAGGCAAATATAGATCTATCGTTTAAAATGGCCACGGCAATTGACCTTGCCGGGAGGGATGTATTCCAGGCCGTACAGATGTCGGTCAACCCCAAGGTTATTGATACACCCCCTGTCACGGCTGTAGCCCGTGACGGCATTCAGCTGATAGCAAAAGCCAGGGTGACAGTGAGAGCAAACATCAAACAGCTTGTCGGGGGCGCCGGCGAAGAGACAGTGCTGGCACGAGTGGGAGAAGGAATAGTATCCTCCATAGGTTCTGCTCATAGTCATAAGGAGGTGCTGGAGAACCCTGACCGTATCAGCAAGACCGTGCTTGAGAAAGGACTTGATGCCGGTACTGCTTTTGAGATTCTTTCAATTGATATTGCTGATATTGACATAGGGAAGAACATCGGTGCAGTACTGCAGATGGATCAGGCAAATGCTGATAAGAACATCGCCCAGGCAAAAGCCGAGGAACGCCGTGCCATGGCTGTCGCCCTGGAACAGGAGATGAAAGCCAAGGCTCAGGAGGCACGTGCGAAGGTTATTGAAGCGGAGGTGGAGATACCCCTTGCGATGGCCCATGCATTTAAAAGCGGTAATCTCGGTATCATGGATTACTACAGGATGAAGAATATCGAAGCCGATACCAGCATGCGTGATTCAATCTCCAAACCACCGACATCAGGAGGGGAGAGGAAGAAATAGGTCTGAAGGTCTGAAGTCTGAGGGTCTGAAGGTCTTAAGGCAGAAGTACAGGGTCCATAGGAGGTAGTATATATGTTGTTATACTCCCTCCTGTGGACTTTTTATTTTGTATATATTGACCTACTTCAGATAAAAGAGTATCATCTCCTCTATCGCCCGCTGGCAGACCTCGCAGAACGAGTCAACCTGGTTGCTTTTCATACGGCAGTCGAACGAGGGCCTGAATATACCTTTGGCTGAGTACCCGCCACCTTCAAACAGGCCGGTGACACCAATATACACTTTGTTGTTCGGTGTCGGAACAGGCACTGATCTTGCTATCAGGTTCTTCCACTTTGAATCAAAATTCACCATTGTTGTGATATTCGGCTCCCAGGGCTCAACGTCAAGAGGATAGTATTCCACATAGGCTACTCTCGAAGTATAATATTCATCGGCGAGGCCTGCAAATCCATGGCCGAACTCATGAACAAAGACCTGGGGTGTGAAAGTATTGTCTGAAGTTACTGCACTGTAGTAGTTATACATACCTCCTCCTCCGTAACGCGGACTGTTGATGAGGATGATTATCTGGTCGTGCGGAGCCGCAGCAGCATAATCATCTACAGTTCCTAAATCCCGGGTAGTGAGATACCGGTCAACATCAAAAGTATAATAACTTGTGTTGAGGGCCGTATTGACATAAATGCCTTCGCCTGGGACATCGGTTCCTGATTCCTGTGAGACAGCCTCCACAGCCCATATGTTTATCCGGTCTTTGTATTTATAAAATGGAGCCTCGTTAAACAGGAGGTCTGCAAGGCGCTTGACATCAGACCTGAATTTCCCCATCTCCTCCCTGGTGTATCCTTCGGCGATGAATTCCAGGTCAAGTGATGTGTGAGGATCGCCTGAGCCGTAGATCCTTGAAGCAAGGGCTGATACGGGGCTTTCCCTTGTTATGAAGTAGCTGGCGGGGTCAATGGTGGTCTCATACAGCCTGGTGAAAAGACCGTCGCGTCCCCTGATACTCAGGACAAAATTAACCTTGTTCTTCGGGAAGGGGAAGGTCGCCACCTCATGAAAAACCCTTTCCATCGATCTGGCCTCTGCTGTCGTCTGCCACTCCTGGTACAGTGTGTTGAAACCCCGCGAATAGATGAGAGTGTTGGTAACAGAATCAAAAACCTCATACCTGAAATTCCCGTATCCGAAAGGATCCGTCAGATTTGTCAGGGAACCTCCCCAGAAAGGCTCCTCCCTGATTGAAACAGGATAAGCCTTCGTTGTTGTATCGTTACCCGCCAGCATAAAGTCGAACCTCATGGTACGGTCTGTGAAATAATCATCAAATACCAGCTGCGCCTGTAATGTCAATGACAGAAATACAAACATTGAAACCGATATAATTCTCATAATTTGACAGTTTTATCCGTAAAGGTAATAAAGAGGCAACCATAAAAAAAGATAATTTGTAATTTCACAGCGGCAATTAAAAACTGATGGCATGTTCCGGTCCCTTGATCCTGTTATGACAGTCAGAGAGTTCCTGGCAAGCCTGGGAATGTCGGCACCGGCAGTCTCCTGGGTCAGTACGGTTATCCTGGTACTGGCTGTGATTCTGCTGGCCTGGCTATCGAAGATCTTTACAAGGTTGATACTGGAGAGGTTCTTTACTGTGCTGGTGAAAAGATCAAGGTCGGTATATGACGACAAATTCCTTGAGACCAGGATGTTCAGGCGACTGGCGATGATCGTTCCGGGTGTGATTGTGTATTATCTCTCTTCCTGGTTACTTCGTGAGAATCCGGGCTGGCTGATTTTCATACACAAGACGGCAGCCGTCTATATTGTTGTATACTCAACACTGACGCTTGCCTCTTTCATAGAGGGCTGGCACAGGGTTTACCTGATGCAGCCTATTTCGAGCGGCAGGTCGATAAAACCTTATGTTCAGGTGGCGAAGGTCCTGTTAGGTTTTACAGGTATCCTGATCATTATCTCAATCATCTTCAGGATCTCTCTTAACAGTGTCATAACAGGACTAGGCGTTGCTACCGCCGTTCTGGCAGTGGTCTTCAAGGATACCCTGCTTGGCCTTGTTGCCAGTGTCCAGCTGGCATCCAACAATATGGTCAAGCTGGGCGACTGGATAACCATTCCCGGACGTAATATAGATGGAACTGTCATCGACATGACCCTCTATACGGTCAAGGTAGAGAACTTTGATAAAACCATAAATACTGTTCCTACCTATGCCCTCATCTCCGAATCGTTCCAGAACTGGAAAGGGATGGAGGACTCCGGGGTAAGAAGGATCAAGCGTGAGATACGTATCGATGCCAGGTCTGTGACATTTCTGACGCCTGACCTCCTGGATGTTGTAGCCCGGAGACCTTTGATGGATAAATGGCTCCGCGATAATAATCAGGAAATAGAAGCTGTCAGGAAGGGAGAGGTAACCTCCCTCACCAACCTGGGAGTCTTCAGGGCTTATATCGTGGCATACCTTCTAAATCACAGGGATATCGACCCGAAAATGCCTGTTATGGTACGCGATATGCCGCCTGCCGGATCAGGAATCCCGGTAGAGGTTTACTGCTTCAGCAGGATCAATTCATGGGTGCCGTTCGAAGGGGTTCAGTCACTGGTCATGGAGTATGTCTATGCTGTTGCCGGGCAGTTCGGGCTGAAATTATTTCAGAGTCCTTCCGGAAGTGATATTGAAGGACTTAAAAGAAACATTAATTAAATACAATAAGATATGAGCGGAACCTTCAATGACAAGCTGACAACATTCATCAAAGCCGGAATAAATGACAATCCGGTCTCCTTAAGACATGACCCCTTCTGGCAGTCGTTGCGTTCAACCGGCACCGAGCTCTGGCTTGACACAGGCGATATGGAAGAGGCGGAGGCCAACTGGACAGCGGAGATGACTGCCCTGACTACCAATAATACCCTGATCAATAATGAAATTCAAAAGGGTATTTATGACGATTTTGTTCCCAGGGCTGTGGATCTTGTTAGTCATCTGCCTCTGAACGAGCAGGTAAAGGAGATAGCATTTATCCTTAATGCCCGTCACGGGTTACGGCTTGCCGGGAAGTTCGGGGGAATGGTCAGCGTGGAATTGCACACCGACACAGCTTATGATATCGATGCCATAATCTCATACGGATTGCGTTACAGGGATATCTGCCCTGATCAGTTTATTGTCAAGGTGCCCTATACACCGGAAGGCCTCATCGGGGCACGCCGCCTGCGTGAAAAAGGTGTCAGGATAAACTTTACCCTTGAGTTCAGTGCGAGGCAGAATGCACTAGTAACGCTCGTGGCCAGGCCTGACTATCTGAATGTCTTCCTTGGTAGGATTGGTGCGTTCATAGCTGATAATAAGATTGGTGAAGGCAGCGGTGCCGGCGAGAATGCTGTACTTTCGTCACAGATGTGGGTCACCAGGCTCTCAGCGGAAAACAGCTGGAAGACAAGACAGATTGCTGCCAGCCTGAGGAACTATACCCAGCTGGACCTTCTTGCAGGAACAGACGTATACACCATGCCGCCAAAGGTAGCCGCTGCCGGACGTAAATCCCTTGCCGGACTGTTTGAAAGCAAGCTCGGTAAATTGTATGATGTCCCTCTCAACGATGCTGCGGCAGGACTGGCCATAGAGAAGTTCTGGGAGGTGCCGGCAAGCGTTGTCAACCTTGGCAGGCAGATCAACAGGCAGGTCCCGGTGACAGGAAAACAGATAGTGGAGATGGCTCATGAGGCAGGATTGGGAGACATGTTCCCGGCGATGAGTGCCGCGGAGAACGAACGTATTGCCGCAGAAGGAAAGATCCCCGTGGTGTCGTCGTGGAGGGAAAGACTTATCTCCGGGGAACTGGCCCCTGACACTCTTCTTACTCTGGCCGGCCTGGCCTCCTTTACCGCCGACCAGCGTCAGCTTGACGACAGGATAAGGGGGATAATAGGGTCTGAAGGTCGGAAGGTCTGAAGGTCTGAAGGTCTCGTGTCTGTCACCCCGCGGTCCGGGGCTCTGTCATGCGGTCATGCGGTCATGCAGTCCTGTCGGGGCGTAGCGGAGTTCATCGACTGTTAGGTCTGGATGGTCTGTGCCGCCTAACTGCTTCGTTGCCGGGTGATCTCATACAGGAGGATGCCTGCTGAAACCGAGACGTTGAGAGAGCCTATCGTGCCGGTTATGGGGATTGAGACCTGCTCGTCGGATAATACTGAAAGCTCACGGCTGATACCCTTCTCCTCCGAGCCGAGGATAATGACAGCAGGGCCGGTCAGGCCTGCACTGCTGACCTTCTTCTCTGCCTTTTCAGTAGCCGCAACAGCCTTCAGTCCCGAATCCTTGAGATAATTGAGGCACCTGGTCAGGCTCTTTACCCGACATACCGGGAAGGTACTCAGAGCCCCTGCAGAGGCTTTGACTGCATCGGCTGATATCCTTGCAGAGTTTCTTTCAGGTATTATGACAGCATGGGCTCCGAAACAGAGGGCAGAACGTACTATAGCCCCGAAGTTACGTACATCGCTCACACTGTCAAGCATAAGCAGCAACGGGTCGTTCCCCTCTTCAAAGATCCTTGGCAGTAAGTTCTCAATATTCTGAAATTCTATAGCTGAGAGCCAGGCAATAACACCCTGGTGGTTTTTACGGGTAATATAATCAAGCTTCTCCGGCGGAACGACCTGCCAGGGCACATTGAACTCATTCACCATCTGCATAAGCTCGTGATACTGCCCTCCCCGCAGTCCCCTGCGCACCAGAACACGGTCAATATGCCTGCCACCCTTAATTGCCTCCATGACCGGGTGCATGCCAAAGATGAATTCTTTTTCACTGTGTATCATTGGAGCTCCTCCGGATTGTCGAGCCTGAACACCTTGCCTTCACGCCACCTGGCTATAGCAATGTCCCAGTAACTTACAGGAGTGGAGGCACGATTAAGTACAAAATCGTTTTCTGAGAATATGTTCTTCTGTTTTCGGAAGTTGAACCACAGGTATTGATCTTCAACCGTATAACGTGATCCCCACCTGCTTTTTACAGGAGGCTTACGGTAACCCCAGCTCTCTCCTTCGGCATTCTTGTATACCTTGTCAGGCGGACCGTAGATAATGTAGATCATACCTCTGTCAGTCAGCCATCCGGCTTTGTATGAACTGAAGTAATAATTTGAAAAGAGGGTGCGGTTATAGTAAATCCTTATCAGCTCCTTTGATCTCTCTATACTCCCTGTACGGGCTAGCCAGAAATTGTCAAGAGCCAGTTTAGGCTTCTCGGCAGTAAGCATTTCATCCATCTCCTGCGGTGTTGCCATGTAGGACAATGGAGGTATCATAGTTTCCGGACTGGTCATCGAAGGATAATCCTGCCCGAAATTATACAATACCAGTCCCTCACGGATAAGGCTGTCAGGTGAGACCATATAGATGCCCTCCCCGGGGAACATAAGGGGTAAAGTGTCTGAGTAGGGCAGGGGCACTATGACTTCAGGCTCCTGAGTGAGGGTAACTTCGGGAAGAATTGTCGACGGGGCAGGAGGGATATCCTTTACTGGCTTGTAGAAGAAGATCCATAAAGTATCGGGTTGCAGTGAGGGACAGAGGACATTGATGTACTGATCTCTTTTTACCAGGTAACTGTTAAGTTCTCTTTTGCTGAAATGATCACGTATCTTATAGTTCAGCCTGCTGTATATGCCCGTCCGTTCAAAGTCAATGAAAGTCTGCAGGGTACGTTGCCGTATAAGGTCAATAATCTTTACCTCTGCTGTATAGGAACCTCCATCATGGGTTGTCAACGGCACCCGGAAGGCATAATCACCACCTATCTCTTCCCGTTTCAGGTCATACTTGAAGGTGGCCGTATCAACAAGCATACCTCCGGCAGTATTGTCATGCAGTCTTACAGAAATGAGCGTTGAGGCCATCGGAACACCTTCGGGATTTGCCTCGCTGAAATAAAACTCACCTCTCCTGATACTGATGGTTATTACCGATGTTGTGGCGTCCTCGTCATAAACCGTTATATAAGGAGTGAATACATTTCTGGCAGGGTTATAAAGATAGGACATGTCCTTGGTGTCAATGGCGTTCTGTGTCACCGAGCAGGACCAGAGAAGCGCTGCCACGGTAACAACCATTGTGACCGCGGCCGTTTTATCTATAAGACGTCTTAACATGTCATAAAGTTAATAAAGATTTCAAAGCATGTTCTCTTTCCATCTCATTCTCAGCCGGCACAGCTCAGCACCGTCTCTCTCTCTCGTTATGGAGTGAATGAATGAGATGCCATCGTCAGTGTTTCTTCCGGTGACAATATTTATCATTTCACCCAGGTGCCCTTCCAGGATATAATTCACCTCTATGGTATCAGGCGTATGGTGGCTGATGAATTCAGGGTCATAACAGTTTACTGCCCAGTGAACATAGCGGGCATTGTTCACGTGCCGGTTTACATCGATGTCATCCAGCTTGGCTCTCATTATGGTGACCTCATTCTTTCCGTCGGGAAGGGGAGGTACTTTGCCTGCATTGGTTTCCAGTGCCCTCTCTTCAGGGAACCGGATGTTAAGGTTTGAAAGAGCTTTGTCAGGGCGATGTGCCCTGCGTGTGTTATAATCAACAACCACCCACGAGGAGGAAGCGCCGGCCAGGCGCTTTCCCGAGGCGTCATACATTTCAAGGTCACGCAGGGCGAAAATGGTCTCCGTGCCGCGGGGCCATGTGCGTATGGTGACTTCATCCCAGGCATTGGGCAACGACTCAATCCTTACCACCATCCTTGACAAAGCCCAGAAGAAGCCGTCAGTCATCAGGTCATTCCGTCCCCAGCCCAGCTCGGCAGCGTGCCGGCCGGCCAGGTCTTCGAAGAAGCTGAAAAGCGATCCCGGACTGAGCCGTCCTGTAAGATCCGTATTGAATATGTTTACCGGGTACTTTCTTTCAAATATTATCATCGTTGTTCATGTATTCTTCCAGGAAACCTTCCATCTCACTGTGGGCTTTTTCCCACTGGTGCATCAGAGACTCAAGCTCCTTTTTTTTATCATCATATGTTTTATAGAAAGCTGCATCATTTACAATACCTGTATCTCCTGAAGCCAGCTTCTTATCCATTACCCCTATCTCCTCCTCAACGGCAGTGATCTTTGCCTCTGTTTCTTCCACCTGCTTCCTCAACCGGCGATGGACCCGCTCTGTCTCCTTCTTCTCCAGGTAACGCATCCTGCTGCTCTGCCTGAGAGCGCTCTCCTGCTGTTCTGCGGGAGGAATGTCTCTGCCCTTCTTTTCAGCGATAATGTCTGCCTGTCCGGTGACCGTGCTTCTCTTTCCCGGGGTTGTCTCTTTCTTTTCAGTTGACGGTTCCTTCCTGTCTGCCGGTTTGGCTCTCCTTCCCTCCGGTGCGTTCCGCCTTTCAAGCTCCTTCAGCGACTCTATCTTCCTTGCCCTGAGGAACTCAGTTATGCCCCCGAGATGAGTCCTGATCCTCCTGTTGCGAAACTCGTACACCTTGTTTACCAGCCCATCAAGAAAATCCCTGTCGTGAGAGACCACAATTAATGTGCCATCAAATTTTATAAGAGCCTGCTTGAGGATCTCCTTTGATCGTATGTCAAGATGGTTGGTAGGCTCATCAAGAAGGAGGAGGTTATAGGGTTCGAGCAGTAACTGCACTATGGCCAGTCGTGACCGTTCACCCCCTGACAGTACCTTGACCTTTTTGTCTATGTCATCTCCGTGGAAGAGAAAGGCGCCAAGTATATCCCGGAGCCGTGTCCGGATATCTCCTCTGGCTATTCTGTCAACAGTCTCAAAAACCGTCAGCTCATCGTTAAGGAGCTCATCCTGGTTCTGGGCAAAATAACCTGTTCCGACATTGTGCCCTCTCTTCATTATACCCTCATAATCAATCTGTCCGAGTATCATCCTGGCTAAAGTAGTCTTTCCTTCGCCGTTACGGCCCACGAAGGCAACCTTCTCGCCTCTCTCAATCTTCAGTGACACCCTGTCAAGCACAAGGTGACTCCCATATCGCTTCGATGCTTCCTCTGCCTCGACAACCACTGTCCCGGACCTCGGAGCAGGCGAAAAGCGTATGTTCATGGCCGAGGTGTCCTCCTCCTCGATCTCGATACGGTCAAGTTTTTTCAGCTGTTTGATCTTACTCTGTACCTGGACAGACTTTGTCGGCTTATACCTGAACCGTTCTATGAATTTCTCAGTGTCTTCAATCATCTTCTGCTGGTTCCGGTAAGCGGCGGTCTGTTGCTCGCGCCGTTCACGCCTGAGCTCTGTATATCTTGTGTAAGGTACCCTGTAGTCGTAGATTTTACCCAGGCTGATCTCGATTGTCCGCCTGGTTACGTTGTCAAGAAAGGTGCGGTCATGGGAGACCAGTACCACAGCGCCGGGATAGGTCTCGAGAAACCCTTCGAGCCACATAATAGACTCTATATCAAGATGATTGGTGGGCTCATCAAGAAGGATGAGATCAGGTTTCCTGAGCAGTATCTTTGCCAGCTCGACCCTCATTCGCCATCCGCCGCTGAGCTCCCTGGTGGGACGGTTAAAGTCTGCAGACCTGAACCCGAGCCCGTTGAGTGTCTGGCCTGTCAACGCCACGTAGTCGCCCCCCCCGAGGAGCTGGTGCCTCTCACCGGCGCTGTGCAGCCTGTCGCATAGCTGGTGATAGCTCTCGCTCTCATAGTCAGTTCTTTCAGCTACCTCACGGGTAGTGTCGGCAATCTCCTGTTCGAGCATACGCAGCTCTGTAAAAGCCGTGAGAGCCTCCTCCATTACCGTGGTGCTGTCAGACACCTTCATCTGTTGCTCCAGGTAGCCGATGGTCATCTCCCTGGGGCGCTCGACAGACCCTGAGGTGGGCTCCTGAAGCCCTGCAATGATCTTCATGAGCGTCGACTTACCCGCTCCGTTTCTGCCTGTCAGCCCTATCCGCTCCTGACGCGTAATAAGGAAAGAGACCTCATCAAGGAGAGCAAAACTGCCGAAAAGAAGAGACACATTGTTGACAGAGACCATCGGTTTAATTTTAAAGGTGCAAAGATAGAAAAATATGTCTGAAGGTCTGAAGGTCTGAAGTCTGAAGGTCGGGCCTTACATTAGCCTACCCTGCAATCTGGCACCATCTCCGCCGGCTGGCGGATCGGTCCGGTCTGAAGGTCTGAGGTCTGAAGGTCGGGGGTCTGTCGCTTCGCTCGGTCGTGCAGTACATTTACCGGCCCTGCAATCTGGCTCCATCACTAAAATGACCCACCGGGTCATTTCTTAACGATCGGCCCTAGTCTTGTCGGAGCGTAGCGGAGATCCTCGACCGTTAGGTCGGGACAGTCTTGCGGTCAGGGGTCTGAAGGTCTGTCGCTTTGCTCGGTCATGCAGTCATGCAGTCATGCAGTCAGACAGTGTAATTGCCATTTCTGCAATCTGGCTCCTTTGTTAAAATGACTCATCCACCATCTGGCGGATCAATTTTTAACGCCCGGGACGATCAGGGGCATGCCGGTAGTGACAAAGGGCATATACTATACTCCGGGCGGATAATTTACGTTAATTTTGTAGTGTAAAATGAAAGAGATGGAAAAGAGCCTGAAGATTGCGTGGTTGATTTTACTGATGGTGCCGCTGCTGCTGACACAGTCATGTAGCAAGGAAGAACCCGACCCATATGCTGACAACACCTACCTCGTCTCCAGTACCCTGGAGTTGATGAGGTCAAAGGACAACATGATAACACTTATCAACTGGGCTGCCGCACTATACCCTGACCTGGCAGGGATGGCAGATGAAATAGAGAGCGGGGTGAACGTTTACAGTATTAAATACAATACCAGCTTCCAGGGAGAAGCTATTGTCGCCTCAGGACTCGTCATCATACCCTCCGTGCCGGGCGACTATCCCATTCTCTCATTCCAGAACGGGACAAACACCCTTCATACAAATGCTCCTACCGCTGCCCCGGACTACCAGGCCTACCAGATGCTTCAGTGTGTTGCATCAACCGGTTATGTGGTGATAATTGCAGATTATCTTGGTTTTGGTGCTACTGCGAATATGGCACATCCGTACCTGCATAAAGAATCAACGGTTCAAACAGTGCTCGATATGCTATATTCTGTTGCCGAGTTCGACGAGGATGTTGCAAAGGATATAACTATCAGCGATGATTGCTACCTTATAGGATACTCCCAGGGAGGATGGGCCACACTTGCTGTTCTTGAAGCAATTGAGCGTGATTATGCATCGGATTTTAATGTCAGGGCTACCTGCTGTGGTGCTGGTCCTTATGACCTGAGCTATTTCAACGAGTATGTGATTGGCCTGGCAGAGTATCCCATGCCAGTCTTCCTCGGATATATCTCCAACGCATACAGTGAGTATGGACTGTACTCAAACCCGCTGACCGATCTTTTCAATGATCCTTATGCAGGCCGCATACCTGGGTTGTACGATGGGACACATTCATCCGAGGAGATAAACAGTCAGCTTACAACAAGTATCTCCGGGCTTTTCCAGGCCGGTTACATTACCGGATATTCCAGTTCCCCGTCTTACCTGGGTGTGCGTAATGCGCTGGCAGCCAATAGTATTGAGGGATGGAGCTGCGATTCGCCGCTGCTCTTTGTTCACGGAACTGCTGACAACTATGTTATCCCGGCACTTTCAGCCAATATGCATGATGATATGATCGCAGCCGGAAGTAATCCGCTGACATGTCTGTATGTGACACTGGAGGGTCTCGATCATACCGGGGGAATCGTTCCTGCAGTAATTGCCGGACTTGAATTTTTTAAGTCTTACAGATAAACGGAAGTGGGACGAAAGAAGCAACTTCCCCTTCTCAGGGGAGTCACAATAACCGACATCGGATCAGAGGGTAATGCTATCGCACGGGTCGATGACATGGTGTTGTTTGTGCCTGGAGTGATTCCCGGTGATGTTATTGATGTCCGTGTCACGAAAAAGAAAAAGCGCTATATGGAAGGGGTAGCCTTGTCGGTTATCACACCTTCCCCCGACAGGGTATCACCACCCTGCCGGCATTTCGGCATATGCGGAGGATGCCGGTGGCAGCATCTTCCTTATGAGAAACAGCTGTATTACAAGGAGAAGCAGGTTGTTGACAACCTTACACGTATCGGCCATCTGTCATTACCTGATCCTGATCCTATCCTTGGGTCAGAAATGGACTACCATTACCGTAACAAGCTTGAGTTCACCTTCTCAGAGAGACGGTGGATAACACATGAGGAGGCAGCATCAGGAGCGGAACTGGGCAACAGCCAGGCTCTCGGGTTCCATATTCCAGGCATATTCGACAAGGTGCTTGACATAGAGGAGTGCCTGCTCATGTCAGAACCATCGGATTCCATCAGAAACGAGGTACGCGGTTATGCAAAGGAGAGGGGCCTTCTCTTTTATGATTTCCGTCAACACAGCGGCTTCCTCAGGAACATGATCGTCAGGAGATCATCCGGCGGTGAGGTGATGGTTGTGCTTGTGACAACAGACAGTAATGATGAGGAGAGAACCCGTTTGCTTGACCACCTTGTCAGGAGGTTCCCTGAGATCACATCGCTATACTATATCATCAACACCAAGAAGAATGACAGTATTGCCGACCTGGCTCCCGTCCACTATGCCGGCAACGGATATATTACCGAGACCCTTCACGGCCTGCGGTTCAGGGTAGGACCGAAATCGTTCTACCAGACCAACAGCAGGCAGGCAGCAAGGCTCTATGCTATCGTTAAGGAGCTGGCTCAGCTTGGCGGCGAAGAGAACGTGTATGACCTGTACACCGGCACCGGTACAATAGCCTGTTATCTGTCGTCCGGTGCCTCCAGGGTTACGGGAATAGAGTACATTGAAGAGGCGGTAGCTGATGCACGGATCAATGCCGCGGAAAACGGCATTGCCAACACCGCCTTTTTTGCCGGTGATATTAAAGATATCTTCAATGAGGCTATGTTTGAGGAGAGAGGACGCCCTGACGTGATAATAACAGACCCTCCCAGGGCAGGTATGCATACCGATGTCATTGCTGCCATGCTGCATTCGGGAGCACAGAGGATAGTCTATGTAAGCTGCAACCCGGCCACACAGGCCCGCGACACGGAGATGCTCTCACAGGGTTATGAGGTGACACGTGTAGCTCCTGTAGACATGTTTCCCCAGACATTTCATGTTGAGAACATAGTCTTGCTGGAGAAAAAGAGGAACTAGTATTGGATGGTATTTAATGATTTTATATTTTTGCCCCGCTGATGGCTATTGCTGGTAAATGATGCAAAAACCACAGTGTTTTAGGGGAGGACGTTTTTTGGAGCGATGGGTGAGAGGCTTAAACCAGCAGTTTGCTAAACTGCCGTACGGGTAACCGTACCGGGGGTTCGAATCCCCCTCTCTCCGCAGAGTAAATGAATACCAGCCCGCTTTAGGCGGGCTGGTTCTGTTTTATGGGATGCGAAGAGGTAGCTTGCTTCCGATAAGCATAACATAATACAGAAATACATGGACGGAGTCCATGTATTCATTTACTCTGCAGGTACTCCCAAAAGGGGATCACGATCCCGCAAAGCGGGAGAGTAATCCCCACTCTCTGCAACTAACAAATGACCCTGCGACAGCAGGGCCGTTTGTTTTGCTGATGGCACTGAGGTAGCTTGCTTCCGATAAGACGGAGTCCATGTATTCATTTACTCTGCACGTACTCCCCAAAAGGGGATCACGATCCCGCAAAGCGGGAGAGTAATCCCCGGCGGGGATCAATAGAGGCATCCTACTCCTTTTCAATGTTTTAATCAAAAGCTAATAAGCGCGGGCAACCCGGAAAAGGTGCGAACCGCACACTGTCTTGTGGCGCCTTTACGGCCCCGTGTAGCGGGCGTACAAGCAGGGCGCGGTTGTCTTTTCCGGTCTCTTTTTCTTTGACTACTTTCTTTTGGAGGTACAAAAGAAAGTAACAGTAATACCATTATTGCATTTGAGAACTTTATTAAATGAATAGAGCACCCATTTGAGACACCCTCTTTTTTTTGCCGTGAGCAATCTGGAAACATACTTTCTTAGACGGCAGTGGTTATCCCCACTCTAAAAATTCCCTTGACAAGTATCCGGTTTGCTGTTCCTTTGCCTTCAACCGATGATGATTCTTTCAGCAAAATGATATTTTAAATCAGATTCAGCAAACACATAAAAATCTCCTTGCAAATGTAAATAGTAATGGAAATATTCTTAACTTTGCGGCGTTTTTATGATCTGAAAACAGACACTTTTTCAACCAGAATAACAGAACCAAAATTAAACAGAAATGAAAAACAGATTTTTTTTAGTTATTGCTACAGTTGCTGTAGTCGCTCTTATTTCAAGTTGCGCTAAAGTTCCCCAGGCTGCTCTTGACGCTGCTACTGCAGCCCTTGATTCAGCCAAGACAGTACAGGCAGACGTCTACTTCCCAGCCGAATTTGCTGCGCTTAACGATTCTCTGACAGTTATGCTTCAGAACATCGAAACACAGAAATCAAAGTCCGCAAAGGACTTCAAAGTCATTAAAGACAATGCTGATGCCATTGCAGTGAAAGCCGCTGAACTCTCAGGTAACGTGGAAGTGAAGAAAGCAGAAGTCAAAGCTGAGGCTGAAACAATGATGGCCGATGCCAAGACTCTTCTTGATGAGGCAAAAGCTCTCGTACTCAAGGCACCTAAAGGCAAGGAAGGCAAAGCTGTTGTTGAGGAGATCAAGAACGAAATCACAGTAATTGAAACCTCACTTACCGATGCTCAGACCCTCTTTGATGGCGGAACAAACTATATGGAAGTTGTTGACAAGGTAAAAGCTTCCAGTGAAAGCCTTAACGGAATCATTGCAGAACTTAAGGAAGCAATGGCCAAAGCCGGTATCAAGATCTAAAAGATACCTGCAGTAAAAAATAATGATCCCCGGGCTTGTGCCCGGGGATTTTTTTAACTTCGCGCCATGAAAAGAGGCTCGTTTCTAGGCATATCCCTGTATCTCATTGCAGCATCTATCATAATATTCCTGTCGGTACTGCTGTTCAAAGCCCTTATTCCCGAGCCTCCGCAGGTTGAGGTGGAGCGTGCTCGCGCAGCCATAGCCCGGGCACGGGACCATCATTCTGAGGTATACTCGCCGGTATTGTTCCGGGAGGCACAGAACAGCTATGATTCAGCTATGGCAACATGGCGGAGCGAAAACGACAGGTTCATCCTGCTGCGTAACTACGAACAGGTTATTTCCTTTGCAGCCCTGGCTGAGAAAAAAGCCAACGAGGCTACAAGCAATACTATTTCTCGTTCCAATAGTCTCAGGTCAAGTCTTTCAAGCGAGTTAAGCCGTCTGCAACAGGAGATGACTTCGTTTGAGAAGATCTTCCTGGCCATGCCTTTACCACAGGATCTGAAGAAGAAACATGCCCGCGGCAAGCTCCTGCTCCGGGAAGCTGAGATCGACCTCAGGAAAGAAAATTATGTCAATGGTAGTGTTAAGATTACAGAAGCCAGTGAATATATCTCCGGCAGTTATAATCTGGCAAGGAAGACACTGGAAGAGTACTTCAAAAATTATCCCGACTGGCAGGAATGGGCCACGGCAACCATCAATGAGAGTCGCAGAGCAGGATCCTATGCCATATTGATTGAGAAGATTCCGGCTTTGTGCCATCTGTACCAGGGAGGCAAAAAGAAGTATACCTTTGAGGCAGAATTTGGAAGCAACTGGCTGGGTGATAAGAAAAGCAGAGGTGATATGGCAACACCTGAAGGGAGATACACTATTACCAAAAAGCTCTCAGGCAGTTCTACCAGATACCATAAAGCGCTTATGATTAATTACCCCAATAAAACAGACATTCAGGAGTTTAACGAGAGGATCAGAAACGGGCAACTCCCTGCTGATGCACGTATTGGTGATATGATAGAGATCCATGGTGACGGGGGTAAGGGAGCAAACTGGACCCAGGGATGCATTGCCCTGCGCAATGCTGATATGGACATCCTCTACAGATATGTGGCAAGAGGGACTCCTGTGACAATAATAGGCTCTACATTAACCCTTGAGGAGTTCTTCGCCTCCAGAGTACATTGATCATGGAAGAACAGGGAGAACATAAACAAGAAAGCCTGGCTGCAATTGCCGGCAGATACTGGAACTTTGCCAGGGTATATGTCATGGCTCACCCCGGGATCAGAAAAGGGCTCATTCTCCTTGCCGCTGCTGCCGGATTTCTGATTCTTCTTTCGATACCCCTTTATCTGGCACCTGCTCTTCAACGGTCATGGGGAACAAGCAGGGCAGAGTGCATGGCAGACTCCTCGCTTCTTGAGAATCGCGCAATAAGACGACAGATCACAAATTCGAAAAATGAGATATACAGGCTGGAACGCAGGCTGTCATACTATATCCCGACACAGACATACCTTGTCGTAAATACCGTTGACAACAGATTCTCTCTTTACAGGAGCCGGAAACTTATCCGGGAAGGATTCTGCTCATCGGGCAGCTATACACTGCTCAAAACCGAGGACGGGGAGAAGGAATGGATATTCAAAACACCACGTGGCAGGTTTACAATACAGGGCAAGATAACTCATCCGGTATGGAGGAAACCTGACTGGGCTTTCGTGGAAGAGGGACTGCCGGTACCAGGACCGACAGATGCATCCAGGTATGAGTATGGAGTGCTCGGTGACTATGCCATGAGCCTCGGCGACGGGTACCTTATACACGGAACCCTGTACAAGAGACTCCTGGGAATGCCTGTGACACACGGATGCATCAGGCTTAATGATGACGACCTGGAAGCTGTATTCAACGCTCTGAGCGTGGGCTCAAAAGTCTATATTTATTGACAACGCCATAAACGATGAACCGGGATAAATCGAAAACATATATAATTGCCGGCGTGGTGACGGGAATATTTCTGCTCTGTTACCTGGTGATCTCAGTGGTAGCGGTTAACCACGCGGTAAGAGCATTTGATGATGCCTACTTTGCCTCCCTTGAGCAATCGGAGAGCGATACTGTAAACCAGTGCGCCATCCCGGGATATATTGATCTTCTCAGGCAGAAGGCATTTTTAGGTTCACAGATAAAAATGGCGGAGGCAGATTCTATCGGTCTTCTCATAAATGTTCGCGACAGCGTCATACAGCTTCTGATTAAGGGTTTGCCGATACGCACAGTCAGGATCGACGGTTATGATGTCTCACCATTCTTTCACAGGACAAACCAGGAGGCGATATACAGTATGCTGTCAACACCGGTTACAATCACAGGGATGCAGGCTACATTCATGAAAGACCCGGTAACTGTTAAAATTGCACCTAAAGATACTTCCGAGGCCGTTGTGGATGCCAGGCCCGATACCACTGACTTTGAACCCGTATTCTTTACCATCGATACCGATAGTGAAATCCGCTTCTTCTTTGAACAGCTGGAAGATTCAATTGGTGCTGACAGGAGAGCGAAGTTCTTTTTCGACCTGAAAGACCGCTCAAGAAACGCCTCAGCTACCCTGAAGGCAATCGTCAGGTTCCGTATCCCGCCATATGTGCCTTATGTTAAAATATGGATTCCCAAGGCAGAGGCGAAGATCATCTACCGGGCCATACCACGCAACTGTCTTGTCGTTTTTACCTATTAGTCAAGTCTACCGTTTTAATATTATTTAACTCTTTTGCACCTGTCGTTGTACTTATACAACATATTTCCATAATATTTTTAAATATATCTTTTGTAATTCCCGGAATCGTTTAAATTTGCCGCTCAAATATTAAAGACAATGCATTATTACCATAACCATTTCTTCTATTATTGTCGGTATTGGGATCCGGTATCGACGTAAGCAGGATTAATGGTTGTTTAAGATATTACAGCAGATTTCGATGGCTTACCAGGATAAGGTAGGCCATTTTTAATTTAATTAATAACTAAACGAAAATGACTTCCAGTAACAGTGAGAACGAGGTGAAATTTTTCAGCGGCCGGACAGTGCCTCTTGAAATGCACAAGGTAAAAGTAGTACAGTCTGTCAACCTTCCTGTGGTTGAGGACCGGCTAAAGGCAATTAAAAAGGCCGGGTTCAATACATTCCTATTGGAGACACCTGACATTTTCCTGGACATGCTCACTGACAGCGGCACAAATGCCATGAGCGACCAGCAGGTCTCAAAGATGTTCATTGCCGATGATGCATATGCCGGGTCACAGAGCTTTACAAGGATGAAGCAGGCCGTGCTGGATGTCTTCGGGAAAGAGATGGTACTGCCTGTCCATCAGGGCAGGGCTGCAGAAAATGTTATCAGCCAGATATTTGTGAGGCCTTCCACTTTTGTCCCCATGAATTATCATTTTACCACAACGCTGGCACATATTGAGCTACGCGGTGGTAAGGTGGTGGAGCTGTATAAGCCGGAGGCTATGAAAATAAAGAGTGATCACCCCTTCAAGGGAAATATTGACATAGAGAGACTTGAGGAGCTCATCAGGAAAGAGGGCCGAGAGGCCGTATCATTCATCAGGATGGAGGCATCGACAAACCTGATCGGAGGGCAGCCTTTCTCACTGGCAAACCTTAAAGAGGTCAGGAAGGTTGCCGACAGGTATTCACTGATGGTTGTGCTTGATGCCAGCCTGATCGGTGAGAATGCCTATATGATAAAAAAACGTGAAGAGGCATATCATGATTCCGATCTCCGTTCTATACTTCGTGAGATGAGCAGCCTTGCCGACATAGTATATTTCTCAGCACGCAAGGTCAGTTCATCAAGAGGAGGGGCAATATGCACCAACAGCAAAGAGCTGTTTGAAAAGATGAAGGAGATTGTCCCGCTTTATGAGGGTTTTCTTACTTACGGAGGTATCTCCGTCAGGGAGATTGAAGCAATAGCTGTAGGTCTGGAAGAGACCACCAGGGAAAACGTCGTGAACCAGTCCCCTTCGTTCATCGATTATATGGTAAAGGAGATTGACAGGTTGGGGATGCCTGTTGTTATGCCCGGCGGGGCTCTCGGGTGTCATATTGATGCCATGCAGTTCCTCGCTCATGTCAGGCAGGAGGAGTATCCGGCAGGAGCCCTGGCAGCTGCCTATTATATCGTCTCCGGCGTCAGGGGCATGGAACGTGGAACGGTAAGCAGCCACCGCGACAGCGAGGGCAGGGATATCCTCTCCGACCTCGAGTTGCTCAGGCTGGCAGTTCCCAGGCGGGTATTTACCCTCTCACAGGTGGAGTATGTCATTGACAGGTTAAACTGGTTGTATGCCCACCGGGAAATGATCGGAGGTCTTCGCTTCGTTGAGGAACCGGCTGTTCTTCGCTTCTTTATGGGCAGGATGGAAGCCATTGGCGACTGGCCGGAGAAGCTGGCCCTCCAATACAGGAAAGAGTTTGCAAACGGATTATAACAGGCAGGGCAGAGACTGTAAAACACAAAATATCAGTCATTACAGTTTCTGCAATGTTCCCGGTTTAATCCGGGTAATGATCAAAAATTAAGGTGATCTGACAAAAATCTCATCTTAGTTGTTAATTTTGCATTCGCAATTGCGGTCTGTAGCTCAGCTGGTAGAGCAGCTGACTCTTAATCAGCGGGTCCAGGGTTCGAGTCCCTGCAGACCGACCAGGATCAAAAGCGAGGGAGCTGTTAGGCTCCCTTGCTTTTTCAGACAGATGGCAGAGCATCCCGACTTTAGTCGGGAGGGTCCAGGGTTCGAGTCCCTGCAGACCGACCAGGATCAAAAGCCAGGGAGCCGTTAGGCTTCCTTGCTTTTTCAGACAGAGCTTTTAACTCAGGCACCAGGTGTAACGGACGAAACGACTGCTGTCACCATGCAATCTAAATACATACCGGCATTCGAGTTTTTTCTTAACTTCAGCATCAGTAATGCAAGACTGAATTCAACGGTTCACAAATACATAATCGATGAAAAGGATAATACTATTCGCAACAGTTCTTGTGGCTTGTGCGATACTGAACGCACAGCCTGCAGGACAGGGAAAACTGCCATGCCGGATGGAGGAGCTGACATCCCCGCAGTTTGTGAAGGCTGTTGAAGCATCGGGAGGCGTATGCGTCATACCCATTGGTATTATCGAGAAGCATGCGACGCAGTTGCCGCTGGGAACCGATCTTTTTGAGGCCCGGGCATCTGTCATCATGGCGGCAGAGAAAGAATACGCTGTCGTTTTTCCGCCATATTATACAGGGCAGATATTCGAAGCCAGGCACCAGCCGGGAACCATGGCCTACAGCACCGACCTGATGTGGAAGATGCTGGAAGAGACCTGCTCGGAGCTGTCTAGAAACGGGCTGAAAAAGATCATCCTC
Source organism: Bacteroidota bacterium (assembly GCA_003250475.1). Lineage (GTDB taxonomy): Bacteria > Bacteroidota > Bacteroidia > Bacteroidales > VadinHA17 > SR-FBR-E99. The sequence goes on from QKGI01000032.1 coordinate 40,995, forward strand.
TTCAACGGCCACGGGGGAAGCACCTACTTCCTTCAGTATTTCTGCCAGGCACAGCTGGCAGAGAGGAAGGATTACGTTGTAGTCCTCTTCCGGTCCGGAGCCGATCCTGAAAAGGACAGGGAGATAAAGGAATTGAAAAAAGCCTCACGGGATGGCCATGCAGGAGAGGAAGAAACTTCAATGATGTATTTTATCCGCCCCGACCTTGTGGATACTGAGGCCATAGGTGTGGAGTCCGGGGCCAGCCAGGGCCGGCTTGACATGATGCCATTCGGATATTCGGGATTTGGCTGGTATGCCAGGTACCCGAACCATTATGCCGGCGACCCGGCTCAGCCCGATGCCAGGCTCGGTGAGCTCCTGGTAACAAAGGAGGCAGATCAGCTGGCAGAGCTCATAAGATATCTGAAGCATGACAATACCCTGGAACAGCTCCAGCAGGAATTCTATGACAGAACTGTTAACCCTTTGAAAAAGGATTGAGATGAAAAGAAGAAATTTTATCGTATCAGCTGCCCTTTCCGTACCGGCAGTCACTCTTTTCCCGGATGATCTGTCGGGTATCGGCAGGGAAAAAGTGCCCGGGAAGATTGAGAAGAGATCATTGGGCAGGACAGGGGAGAAGCTATCGGTGATAGGCTTCGGGGGCATAGTCGTCATGAACGCAAGCCCGGATGAAGCTGCCGGTGCGGTTGAAATGGCAATTGCTTCAGGAATAAACTACTTTGATGTGGCTCCCTCGTATGGAGATGCAGAGATTAAGCTTGGCCCGGCACTGGAACCATACAGGAAGAGAGTATTCCTTGCCTGCAAGACGGGTAAGCGTACTAAAGATGAAGCCCGCAGGGAACTGGAACAGTCGCTGGTCAACCTCCGTACAGATCATTTCGACCTATATCAGCATCATGCAGTTACAAAGCCCGGGGAGGTCGATACTATCCTGGGTCCCGGCGGTGCTATGGAGACCTTCCTGGAAGCAAGGGAGGAGGGGAAGGTCAGGTTCCTGGGTTTTTCCGCCCACTCGGTAGAGGCAGCGCTGGCAATGATGGAGGGGTTCGATTTCGATACCATACTGTTCCCGTTTAACTATGCCACATGGAATGCCGGGAACTTCGGGCCGCAGGTGATGGCCCGGGCGAGGGAGAAGAATATGGGTATCCTGGCCCTGAAGGCAATGGCGAGAGGCCCCTGGCCTGAGGGTGCCGACCGTACCAGATATCCCAAATGCTGGTATGAGCCGCTGACTGAACCGGAAGATATAGCACTGGGTTTGCGTTTTACACTTTCTCATCCTGTCACAGCAGCAATTCCCCCGGGTGAGGGCGAGCTGTTCCGTGCGGCGCTGAGGATCGCAGATAGATTAGAACCACTTGACAGCGATGAAGTTCGCCTGATAAAGGAAAAGGCGCTTTCAGGCACTCCGCTGTTCAGTTATACCGGGTCATGATACATCTGTGATCAAAACGGTACCTGCTATACCTCAGGCATATTCCTCACTGCTGTGATATCAGCTCAGTTTATATCCCGGCTAAATGACCTGCTAAAGATTACAGGTATGATGCCATATAATGTGGCATAAGGTATTTTGCCATATAATCAGGTATTTACGCCATAAATGCCAGGCACTTCCATGACGGCTTTGCTAAAAAAAATTGACTTGAGTAGTTCAGGAGCTTAAATTTGAAATATTGAATTCAAAACCTAAAGAAGTATTCTATGAAAAAAGCTACAGTTCTGACATTACTGTTACTTGGTATCACCGTTTCCCTGACAGCACAGCCCGGATTTGGAGCAGGCGTCAAGGGCGGTGTTAACCTTGCCACACAGGTTACTACAGGATCAGGAGAAGGTGTTGCCGTAAGAAGTCTTATCGGCTTTAACGCCGGAGTCTATGGAAACGTCTTTATTCTTGATTTTCTTGCAATACAACCTGAGCTTCTTGTCTCATCCCGGGGCTCTGACTGGGATGATCCTTATTACAACGTGAAGGACATGCTTATGTACATTGATCTCCCGTTGCTTGTCAGGTACCAGCCGGTAAAGTATGTAAACATTCATGCCGGGCCACAGTTTGGAATGCTTTTGAGTGCCAAACAGCAGGATGATGACACCGGAGAGATCTCTGACATAAAGGACTGGTACAATTCACTCGACATGGGGGTTGCTTTTGGAGCTGAGGCAAATCTGCCATTCAGGATCAACCTCACCGTCAGATATGTCATTGGCCTGGTTTCTGCAACAAACGATGTGGAGTATATTGAGCCATGGAGGAATAACTTTCTGCAGGTTTCTCTTGGGTACAGGCTCATCGGTGACAAGTGATCCGGCAGCTCTTGTTTATTTAGTAGCTGACTCTGGCAGCTGCAACCAGTTGAAGGAAAAAGAAAACCCGGCAGACAATATTGTACTGCCGGGCTTCCCGCTTCAGAAATGACAGATTACTTCACTGCTTCGTTATAAAGTTCTGCAACCTTCTTCCAGTTTACCACGTTCCAGAAATTGCTTACATATTCAGGTCTGCGGTTCTGGTATTTAAGATAGTATGCATGTTCCCAGACGTCGAGCGCCAGTATTGGTGTACCGTGTTTGGAGGCAACATCCATCAACGGATTGTCCTGGTTCGGGGTCTGTGAGACGAACAGCCTGCCGTCAGCGTCGACTGCCAGCCAGGCCCATCCGCTTCCGAACTGTGTTTTGGCTGCATTCTCAAATTCCGTTTTAAATCTGTCAAACGAGCCGAATGTCTTGTTTATGGCATCCAGGAGCGCTCCTTCAGGCTGACCACCCGCGTTGGGGCCCATAACCTTCCAGAACAGCATATGGTTATAGTATCCTCCGCCGTTATTCCTTATTGAGGCCGGGAATGCGCTGATTTTTGAAAAGATATCTTCCAGGGAAAGATTATCGATCTTATTCTCAGCTGCTGCTTTGACGAAATTATCATAGTAGGCTCTGTGATGTTTTGTATAATGAATCTCCATCGTCTGGGCGTCAATGTACGGCTCCAGTGCATTGTATGCATATGGGAGCTCCGGGAATGTATAATTCTGTGCCATAGCTTTGTTGTTTGTTGTTACAAGACCAATAATGAATGTGAAAATCAGAATTGCCGTTGTTTTCATGTTTTTATTTGTTTTTTTGGTGAAACACTGTCGTCCGGGATTTGTTCATAACAATGCATTTTTATTTTTCACTGATTTAGTATCTTTCGATTCAATATGTACCAATTCACTAAACTTTACGAACATGAAATGGCAGGGACGACGTGGAAGCAGTAATGTGGAAGATCGCAGGGGAACGAGCACAGGAACCAAGGTTGTTGGGGGAGGCATAGGGACCATCGTGATAGTGTTGCTTGTCTATCTTCTTGGCGGAGATCCGTCAGCAGTGATTGAACAGTCAGGTTCCGGAACCTATTCAGGTCCGGTTGAGGCAACAGAGGAAGAGAACCAGATGGCACAATTCGTGTCGGTTGTCCTTGCCGATACTGAAGATGTCTGGGGTAAGATCTTCGCAGATGCCGGAACCACTTACCGTCAGCCCACCCTCGTTCTCTTCCGCGACCAGGTGCAGTCTGCCTGTGGTTATGCCACATCTGCCAGCGGACCGTTTTATTGCCCTTCTGACGAGAAGGTATATATCGACCTCAGCTTCTGTGACGATCTGCAGACAAGATATGGTGCCTACGGCGATTTTGCAGTTGCATACGTGATTGCCCACGAGATAGGTCATCACGTCCAGAACCTGATGGGAATACTGGATGAGGTAAGTGCAGAGAGGTCTCGCCTGAGTGAGGTCAGGGCCAATAAGCTTACCGTCAGGCTGGAGCTGCAGGCTGACTTTCTTGCCGGGGTATGGGCTCATCATGCTGACGAGATGTTCAATACGCTTGAGGAGGGAGATATAGAGGAGGCACTTAATGCCGCCTCTTCCATAGGTGATGATGTGCTGCAGAAGAAATACCAGGGGAGGGTGGTGCCCGATGCATTCACCCACGGCACCGCAGCCCAGCGTTCCGGCTGGCTCCGCAGGGGCTGGCTGACAGGAGACCTCAGCCAGGGAGATACCTTTTCTGCCGATATCTGACCTGACCCACTGACCCGTGTGATCTGTGATTAAGGCAACCTGATCTTCCCACGGTTAGTGGTGAAAAAGAGGAGTACTGCACTAGCCTTTATACTATATTCCGGATGATGTCTTCAGTGACTGGTCAGCTGTTTTTCATGCTTATCGGCTGGCCGGTAGCCTCAAGCACATTCCACCATAACTCACCCTCCACATCGATCTTCTTCCTTTTGGCTACAACAGCCGGGATAGGCATCAACGTGAAACGGTTGTTCCAGAAGCCGACAACAAAATCTGTCTTTCCTGCCAGGGCAGCGTGTACGGCATTCTGGGCCAGGAGGTTGCAGAACTTGCTGTCGTTAGGGTTGGCGGGAGCGCTGCGTATGATATAACTGGGGTCAATGTATTTGATCGAGTGGCGGAACCCTGACGCCGTAAACTCTTCAGTTATCTTTTCCTTGAGTAGTAGTCCGATGTCTTTGAATTTGACATTTCCAGAGGCATCTCTTTCATTCTCCACATCACCAAACAGCTCCTGCCCGGCTCCCTCCGCCACAACGACCACTGCATGATGCCTTTCTTCGAGACGTTTCCTGAGTAGGCTTAAGAAGCCTCTGGGGCCGTGAAGATCAAACGGCTGTTCGGGTATAAGCACAAAGTTGACCTCCTGTATTGCCAGGGCGGCGCTTGCAGCTATGAAACCGGAATCACGGCCCATGAGCTTGACGATCGATATGCCGTTAAAGGCCCCGCTGGCTTCATTGTGGGCATATCTTATCACATCGTTGGCTATCGAGAAGGCCGTCTCAAATCCGAACGACTTCTGTATGAAGTCGATGTCATTGTCAATCGTCTTTGGGATACCCGCAACGGCTATCTTGAGTTTTCTCTTCTTTATCTCCTCGTGTATGGCATGCGCGCCGCGCAGGGTGCCGTCGCCTCCAATACAGAAGAGTACATTGAGGTTGAGTATCTCCAGGGTGTCAACCATTTTGCCGACATCCTGGTTGCCGCGTGATGTTCCGAGGATGGTGCCGCCGGCAAGATGAATATAACTCACCATCGGGGCAGTAAGCTCCACAACCGGGTGGTTGAAGTCGGAGCTCAGGCCTTCGTAGCCGTACTTGATGCCAAAAATCCTGGTAATCCCGTACCTGTAGTACAGCTGGTGTACCAGGCTGCGGATAACATTGTTAAGCCCGGGGCATAGTCCCCCGCAGGTTACTATCCCTGCCTTGGTCTTGGCAGGTTCAAAGAAGAGAGTGTCTCTCGGGCCGGCTATCTCAAATGATACCGGTGATTCACCTTTCTCCATGGATTCTTTTATGCTGCTGACCGAGACGTCATACAGCACTCTCTCATCCTCGTCAACGAATTTGTATACCGGGCTGTCGGCTGTCCGGCTTTGCTTCAGGGGAGAGATCACATTTCCCCTGCCAAGGTCCTTAACAAGGAAGTCTTCATATTTCATGTTATGCAATGGTCCTGATAGGTTTTTCTGATTCATATTTTCACGTATGTCAAAAATACGTCTTTTTTCATTTGCCGGGGCAGGAGGGATGCCCGTCGTTCCTCCCTGTGATCTTTATTGGGGTGATTCAAATATGAAATGTATTCCCTATAGGTAAAGATCGGATAAGAAGAGCTGGCACCAGAGGAGTTATGAGAAACGTATAACTGTCAAGCATGATCCATTATCCTTTGATGAGATCCGAAGTTGTATGGGAGCAGGGAGGCAATCCTCCTATTGTCGCATTGTAAGGGAGTTTCCATGCTCTCATTTTTTATTATAGCCAGGAAAATCATCTTTGATCCGGTGATGCTTTTCCGATACGAATACATAACTTAGGGGAACAATCTATCTGTTTGTCTCTTTTGTTATTTGTGTTCGAAGTGATGAGGTATTTTGGGCGGTTAACACTGGGACTGACGGGGCCGTGCATTAATAACCCCGGAGGGATAACAGATAATTCAGCCACGACTCACCGGCAGATTTCATTTCTATAAAGACACTTCTCCACGAAATGGACATATATATGTGTTGTACGCAATTGTAAAAGGATAAAATGTGACTCAAAGCCAATATTAAACCATTCATAGATAAGACTATCTAAACTGTTGATTTAAAATGGAGCGTGAATACTTGAGTAGTAGGTTTGTTGTAAATAACAATTAAACATATTAATATGAAGAAGAATGGAGAGTATTTAATGAAACAGGGTTTCATTGCATTAATAGTAGGCTTAAGCATAAGTTCTTATGCTTGCAATATAAATGTTGGTGATACATCTCCAGATGAAAATTTACCTGACATTTCAGGTTATCCTGTGGTTGAAACAAATCAGACTAAGTTTTATAACAACAACGGCGAAATATCCAAACCATCTGCAGGCGATGATTTTTACGGACAGGATGCAAACTATACCGGAGCAATGCCCGATTATACAGATAATGGCGACGGTACCATTACCGATAACATCACAGGGTTGATGTGGTTAAAGGCCCGAGGCTCAAAAATGACATGGGACGAAGCTGTTGCAGGCGCATCGGTCAATAATACAGGTGGATATGATGACTGGCGTATGCCAACGATTAAGGAATTATATTCCTTGTTCCTTTTTAGCGGCATAAATGGTTCAAGCGTTTATTCTACCAAGGGGTATGTCCCGTTTATTGATACTGATTATTTTGATTTTGAATATGGCAGTGGCTTAGGATATGAAAGGGTTATTGATTGTCAGGACTGGTCGGGCACCGAATACGTAAGTACTACTCAACATAATCAGCCAACTGTATTTGGGGTTAACTTTGCCGATGGAAGGAGTAAAGGTTACAAGAAATACCTACCACCAATCTGGACTGAACTGAACGACCTTTATGTACGCTATGTCCGGGGAAATACAGAATATGGAATTAACAATTTCCAAAATAACAATGATGGAACAATTTCCGATCTGGCAACAGGGCTAATGTGGTCCCGGGAAGACAGCAAAAAAGGCATGAACTGGAAGGATGCGTTGACTTGGGTTCAGGAAAAAAATGCTGAAAATTACCTCGGCTATAACGATTGGCGTCTTCCTAATATAAAGGAATTGCATAGTATTGTGGATTATACCCGCTCGCCGGCAGCAACATCTTCTGCTGCGATCAATACCGACTATTTTAAGTGTAGCACCATAATTAACGAAGCCAACCAGGAAGACTATCCTTATTTCTGGTCGGGAACCGTTTTAGTTACAGGTGGACCAAAAAGAGAAGCATGCTATATCCCCTTCGGAAGAGCCATGGCATATATGGATGGTGTTTGGCAGGACGTTCATGGTGCCGGTTCACAAAAATCTGATATCATGATAGGTGACCCGGCTGACTATCCTGAAGGACATGGCCCTCAAGGCGATGCTGTGCGCATTTATAATTATGTGAGACTTGTAAGAGATATTGAGTAATAAAAATGGAATTCGAATATTTTTTTGATACAAAGAAAAGCAACACCAGCATACAACACGCGGTCATAAAACAAAGCGGTTTCAGTGGGATTTGCAACCTCAATCCCCGCTGGTAAGGTCAGTAACGATGGATAGGATTGCAGCCACGAAATCCGCTACGTTTCATAACCCCATCCTTTAGACATCAGAGGAGGAAGCATACACAACAGACTACTGAATTATTCTTTGAAAAATAAGCCTGCAAATGGATAGAAAAGTGTTCCTGATATCATTTTTGATTATTGTATTTGTAACCAACGGATGCAGGACAAATGAGGTTACTCAAAATAAAATTGACTCTGATAAAGTTGACTCATTAATAAATGTTATAGAGGTTAATGATCGGATTGTAATAGTCAAATTTGGCTCTGATGCTGTAACGGCAATAAAAACCTCAAAGGGGATAGTCCTCATTGATGCAGGGATATCGACCTTCTTAACCGGCAGATATAAAAAAATAATTGAAAATCATTTTAACCAGGAAAAATTCTGTTATGTAATCAATTCTCATGGGCACCATGACCATATCAGAGGTAATAGTCTTTTTCCACAGGCTCAGATAATAGGACATGAACATTTCCATATGGATGCATCTGACGGTAGGGCTAATTCAGATAGTCTACTGATTAAAATCAGGAAAACCATCAACGATTATGACCAGCAGCTTCAAAATTCAATTCCTAATACTGTCGAATGGAATGATAGCTTTACTCAAAAAATCAGGTACATGTGTTCCTATCTGGATGTAGAAAACAATGTTCATTTTAAACTTCCCGATATAACATTTTCTGACAGTATGATGCTTGAGTGTGGTAACATTACTTTTGAAATGATATACTTCGGTAAACTTCATTCAAACAGTGATATTTTAATCTATGTGCCGGAGATTCAAACACTCTTTACCGGAGATCTGTTTTCAAAGTATGGCAGACCAGGCATGAATAACACAGCCAGGACAGACGAGGACAGATGGGTTAATGCA
>QKGI01000096.1 GCA_003250475.1 Bacteroidota bacterium
GAGTAAAATTATCGGCTGAAATTTTAGCTATCAATAGAACTTTGTATGAAAGAAAAGTAATACTTAGTTGTAGTTTATGATAGTGACAACAGATGTAACGCTGCGGTGCCCGGGATGTGCCGCACAGTCACAGGTTGTCAGCCAAATGCATGCAAGGTCCGGAAGGGAGAAGAGCTATCTTCCGATACAGGATCTTCAGCCACCAGGGACAGACAGAAACCGGAGCGCATAGCACGATGGTTATGGATTGCGGGTAAAGCCCTAAAATTATTGACGCCGGTTGAAGAGCCTTCAGATTCTATGGGGGAACGGGCTAAGTCATTGTCTTCCAACGACTGCAATCCGGAAGATTTTATATAGCGTTTTTTTTGATAAGAGGGCCGATTTCTTTGATATAAGTCCCGAATCTGTTGCAACAGGGTCAATACTATCTCGTAAATTTGATAAGCGGTTACGATCAACTATCATAAAATTTGATAGTTGACACGGAGTATATACAGTCACCGCGAGGGGGATTCCCGTTGCGTGACTCCCATCGACCCTACTAACCATTAAAACGGAGGTAACATGCTAAGAAAAGTATTAGTAATGCCATTACTATGTTTTAGTATGGCATTTTTAGTTCAGTGCAGCAGAGATTCAGTCTTCTCTGAGGAAGATGCTGTTGCATTAAAAGCAGGCAAAGGAGAAGGCCATACCGAGCCGGCGGGCAACAACCTGTCGTTTCCTGTCCTTGCCCTTGACGGCTTTTCGGTCAGTTCCGTCCAGGAGAGTCTCACAGTGCCATACGATGGCCCCTATGATGGCCTCACTACTGAAGAACTGGCTTATATTGAGGCTAACGGTCCATGGTATGCGCAAAAGGTTGAAGGCAATGTATGGCAGGCCGGTTATGCCAACGCCAATGAACCTGTAAGTGTCACTTTCATAGACTGGGGTGATGTGATAGAGGCATCCAACCCGGTCATTGGCCGGCCGTTCAGGCTGGAGACGACTCTCTATGCCGATGTATCTGTTGATCCAATGGAGGGCTACACCATGGCTTTGCTGGCTTTCCCCAGCAGTCCGGATGAGTGCCAGGGCACTAACGGGACTAAATACGAAGGATACTGGGCAACAGTAGCCTCCGTCTCCCCGGCACTTATCATACAGTATATTGAAACAGGCGCTGTTCCGGCATGGTCGCCGGAGCTCGCTATGTGGACCGGTGAAGGTGTGGCGGAGCCGCTTGCCGGGTTCAGTTTCGCACCGGAGCTCAATGTGGGTGGCAAGTATATTTATGGTGCATCGTCAGGAGGATGGAGACCTTCCGCCGAAGGGACCTACAGGCTGACATTTTTTATGCGGGGCAATTCCAACATCAGTTTTGCTGATGCGGTCATAGGTAATTATGACGGTAATATTTCCGGTCACTGGGGTCTGCCGGAAAACAGGGCTGCCATACCGGTAGTTGATCCCCTCAATAATCTTTCTTATGTTGACGTCACTGCTGTAAGAAGAAGATAAGCCGCTTCACTGCCTGCCGGGGCAGATCATAAAGCGGGGAGGCTGACCCTGTCGCGTTAACCCTTGGAACCGCGATTGGGACAGCCTCCCTGCTCTGTTTATATATAGTACCCTTAAGGGTGGTTTTTATCAGCGTCTCGGACCTGCTCCCGAAGGAGTGGCAGTCCTCATTCTCTGAGCTGCTCCCGAAGCACTCTGTGCCCTGCGTGCACTGGCTGCACCTATATTCTTCATGGCGCCACGTGCTGCCGATGCTGATTTTGCAGAAACATTGGTATGCTGCCTGATCTGATCACGGGTCTGCAGTTTATCCTGGTCCTGGTCAGGATCCTGGATCTGGTCCCTCTTGCGTGTCTGCAGCTGATCCTTGTCGGCCTGCATGTCAGCGTCTGCCTGGTGGATCCTGTCCTGAGTCTGTGTTTTGAGCTGATCCTGGTCAGGATCCTGCAGCTGGTCCCTGGTACGTGTCTGCAGCTGGTCCTTATCCTGGTCGGCTAACTGATCGGCGACAGGTGTATGGATCTGATCCTTATCCTGGGTCTTGAGCTGGATTTTGTCCTTTGTTTTCAGCTTGGTGTGAAGCTGGTCCTGAGCACTGACTCCTGCAGTGATCAACATCATAAGTGCTATTAAAAAAATACCTCTTTTCATCTCTTTTTGTTTTTTGGTTTGTATCGATTGCCAGCCAAAAATATGACCCCAAAAATGAACTAATGATGAAAATTCCGGAATATTTCAAAATATTCACGAAAAGTCACAACCTGCTATAGCATATGTCGGTGCCAATGAAACAGGGACAAACAGCACATATATTTTTTTGAATAACTTTAACTGCCGTATCTTTATTCCTTTATGGATTTCAAAGAAAGCCTGATACAATATTTTGGATTCTCAGAGAGGGACTGGGAAGAGACAGCCAGCAGGTTCCTGCCCGAGACACTGCCTGCCAGATCCCTTTTCCTGGAACAGGGTAATATAGCCACCAGGCTGGCTTACCTGAGATCGGGGATGATGCGTTCATTTATCTATGATGACCAGGCCAATGATATAACCACCCAGTTCTTCAAACAGGGATCGGTGGTGATATCGATGAAGAGCTTCAATGACCAGGTACCCTCAAGGGAGAACATTATCACGCTGGAAGAGTGTGAGATTGATGTTATAACCTATGAAAGGATGCAGGAGCTGACCGGGCTGGTGCCTGCCTGGAGGGATATAGCCAAGCATGTTGATGAGTTCAAGTACAATGCCCTCATGAACAGGTCAATCCAGCTGCAGACACTGACGGCATCCGAACGTTACCAGCTCTTCATAAAAAAACACCCTGACATACTTCAGCGCGTGGCCCTGAAACATATTGCATCCTACCTTGGAATAGATATCGCCACCCTGAGCAGGATAAGAAAATCCATCTGACAGTTATTATTTGACTTTTGTCAAACAACCGCCCCGGCCTTAGGGGGTACTTTTGCGTCATCAACAATTCAAAAAAAGTAAGATGAAAGTAACAGCATTTGTTGGAAGCGCAAGAAAAAAACATACCTACCGGGCAGCTGAGAGTTTTCTGGAGAAGCTTAAACTGAAGGGTGATGTCGAATATGAAATAGTTGCACTGAGCGACTACAACCTGAAAGTCTGCAGGGGCTGCAAGCTATGTCTTGACAAGGGAGAAGAACTGTGCCCGCTGAAAGATGACAGGGATATCCTTATGGAGAAGATAATCCAATCCGACGGGGTTGTGTTTGCAACACCCAATTACTCCTTCCAGGTATCAGGCCTGATGAAGGTGTTTCTTGACCGCTTCGGCTTCCTGTTTCACCGTCCCCGGTATTTCGGCAAGACCTGTACAAGTATTGTTGCCCAGGGAATCTATGGAGGAAAAGAGATAGTAAAATACCTTGATTTTATTGGAGGCAGCCTTGGTTTCAACGTCGTAAAAGGACTCGTCATCAAGACGCTGGAGCCAATGTCTGAGAAAGACCTGATGAAAACGGATGCTGCCATCGAAGCACAGAGCAGGAAGTTTCATGCACAAATGGCGAGGCAGAAATACCCGAGTCCCTCCCTGCTCAGGCTGATGCTGTTCAGAATGAGCCGCACAAGCATGAAAAAAATGCTTAGTGATGACTTTCGCGATTACACCTACTTCAATGAAAAGGGTTGGTTCACTGACGACTACTATTATCCTGTGAAGTTGAACCCGGTGAAAAGAACCGCAGGCAGGCTCTTCGATTTCACTGCCGGTAAAATTGCAATGTGAACCTGACCCAGGTGCTCAATATCTGTAAATCACCCTGAACGCATCAAAATGTCATCAGTTTATACAACACGGGTTATTATCAGCAGCGCACTGCTGATGCTTCTGATAGTCGCAGGAATCTTTATTCACAGAACCGGCAAGCCTTACAACAGCCTTGTCTTCGGTATCCATAAGATCTTCACTATTACTTTGATTGTGATACTGGTTACCATGGTTAAGAACTACCTGCCTGGGGCAGAAGTCACTTTTTTGCTTTACCTTATTATATGCATTGCAGCACTCGCCCTGAGCGGTCTGCTCATATCGGGCGGGATGATCAGCCTTGACAGGCACCGTAATACAATGCTTCTGGTGCATCAAGTCTGCACAGCGGTCTTCCTGGTCTGCTTTCCCGTCCTTACCTGGATTTTGATTTCAAACACAATAAATAATTAAATAATTAAAATGGAAAAGATGAAAATACTTGTTATCGGAGCAAGCGGATTGCTCGCCGGCCCTGTTATCCGGAAGCTGGATGAAAAAGGTTTTGACCTTAGATTGTTCTCACGCACCGTGAACCCCTCGATGTTCATTAATGACCATGATATCGTAAGAGGTGACCTCTTTAAATATGACGACCTGGAGAAGGCTATGAACGGTTGTGACGCGGTTCATATATCAATTTCCACATCTGATGATGTAAAAGCTGTCTCCACAATACTTGAGATGGCCAGGAATAAAGGGATAAAATTCATAAGCCTGATTTCCGGTTGTACCGTTGCAGAAGAAAACCGGTGGTTCAAATTCATAGATGACAAACTGACCATCGAGCAGATGATCATAAAAAGCGGTATCCCATACTACATTTTCAGACCCACATGGTTCTTTGAGTCTCTTACAATGATGGTCAGGGATGGGAAGGCTTCGCTCCTGGGCCACCAGACAGAACGATATCACTGGGTAGCAGCTGATGACCTGGGCCGGATGGTGGCTAATGCCTATTCCACTGCCGGGGCTGAAAACAACGTCTATTATGTTTACGGACCCGAGAAATACAGTATGAAAGAGATGCTCGGGAAATATTGTGAGAAGCTGTACCCCTCAATCAAAGAGATCCCGGAAACACCGTTAAGCCTGCTCCGTATCATAGCTTTCGTCACACGGAACAAAAAGCTGAAGTTTGCCGCCTCCCTGTTCAGCTATTTCGAGAAGGTCAGTGAACCGGAGATCGCGGAGGAGGAACTTGCAAGGCTCGGAAAGGCCGGGATCAATTTTGACAGCTGGATTGCACCACAAATTGAAGGCAATGGGTGAAGGGTTTACCTCTGAGAGGCTGAGTATAAACAGGAAGATGGTGGCAGCATCAGCTGCCATCACTGCCAGGAAAAGCACCATACACTCTCTTGCCGGGGCAGATATCACTATACCTCGCCGGCTGATAAAGGAGCACCTTGAGGTGACAGGTGAAAAGCTCTCATTCACTGCATACATCGTTTTCTGCCTGGCACAGGTGATAAAACAGCACCCTCATCTTAACTCTTTCAGACGGGGAAACAGGCTCATAACACTTGATGATATCACCATCAGCATCCTTGTTGAGAGGGAATTTATGGGGGAGAGGTTTCCGGAGCCGATGGTCATCAAGTCGGCACAGAATATGACATACAGGGAGATCAACGAAAAGATACGTTCGGCAAAGGCACTGAAGGGTGCCCCGGCAGGGAGTATCACGGGTATGCCATGGCTCCGTCATATCCCGGGATTTCTTTTAAAGGCTTTTGTGCGCATCGGTGAGCGGAGTATTAGACTGGCACAGCGTTATGGCAAGGTGGCCGTGACGGCAGTGGGTATGTTCAGCCGTGAACCGGTATGGTTTATCCCGCATGGCAGCGGGACAGTCCTGATAACAGTAGGAAGCATAGAAAAAAGAACTGTGCCGTGTGATACGGGTGAAGAGGAAAGAGAATACCTGTGCCTGACCGGATCCTTTGACCATGAAATCGTTGACGGTGCTCCTGCAGCAAGGTTCATGAACCAGTTCCTCGAGACAGTAAAAAGCGGTATGTCTATCATGAGCAATGAAAGTAAAAATGTAAATTAGGCTGTAAATCATTAATGATATTAAGCCATGAAAAGAACGATTCATTACACCACGGTGATTACTGTTTTCTTATGCCTCATGCTCACCTCCTGCAGCCTGAGAGACGGCGGACTGCCACCGGACAGGAGTGAGGACTCCCTGGCTGTCAGCCAGGCAATACACGACTGTATCGGATGGGCCGCAGAGAAAGACTTCGACCTCCTTTACAGTGTCATCATCAATGGTCCCTCATACCTTGAAGTCGGTCCCGGCGGGAGAGTGACAAGGGGGATAGATGAGTTCAGGAAGAACGAGTCTTTCTGGGGGAGCCCTGACTTTAAGGCTATACGTTACGACATCAGGGATCTGTCAATAACCATATCGCAGGGAGGTGATGCTGCATGGTTCTATTGCATACTTGATGATATCAACGAATGGAAAGGAGAGCCTGCAAACTGGGAGAATACGCGCTGGACAGGCGTCCTGGAGAAAAGAGACGGGAGATGGGTGATGGTGCAACAGCATTTTTCATTCGCAACACAATAGGAAGAAAGGGCTGTCATTCATAAGAGCTGCTATAGTATTGAAGCCTTGTAAGCCGGACGGGGAGTTTATAAGCCCGGGAGAAAAAGGACATGATATATATCTCTTTCAAATGGCGTTGCGCGGAGCAGGTCCTACCCGGGAATATTGCTACATTTGAGCAGCAGCCCCTTGCCGGCTGCAGAAAAACGGACTAAAAAAACGCGAAGATGAAAATGAAAGTATTGCTTGCCGGGCTGCTTGCCAGTGCCGGTCTGTTTAATAACCTGTCAGCACAGGATACCGTACCCGCAACTGCTGCCGACACACTTGTAGTGTTATGGTCCAGTGGTGATCCGGAGGTGGCTGAAAAGGCCTGTCTCATGTACACCAGCTATGCAAAGAGCCGGGGCTGGTTCAGGGAGGTGATTCTCCTGGCCTGGGGCCCGTCGGAAAGACTGATGTCTGAAAATGAAATGGTCAAGGAAAAGATTGCAGCCCTGCAGAAAGAAGGGGTCATAATACAGGCATGTGTGGTCTGTGCGAACATGTACAGCGTCACCGATGACCTGAAAGTCTGCTCGGTTGATGTCAGGGGGACAGGAGGCCTCCTTACAAAGTACATCAAGAGAGGCTACAAGATGATCAGCTTCTGAAGATTACCTGTCTTGATTGCCTGACAGTTGCAAGGCAACGGAGATTGTCGGCAGCATCTGGTTCCGGACAGGTTGACAAACAGTCCGTTGTGTCAACTTTTTCAGTCCTTTATTGTTACTTGGGAAAAAGAAAGGATATACCATGACTTCTGACAGTACCGGCAATAAAGTACCTGACGAGGGGCTTTACGGTCACCCGACTGAAAGGATGCCTGTCCTCTTCATCGGCCACGGCAGTCCAATGAATGCCATAGAAGAGAATGAGTTTGTGTCCGGATGGCGTGAGGCCGGCAAGAGGCTACCAAAGCCGTCTGCGATATTGTGTATCTCAGCCCACTGGCAGACCAGGGGTACTATGGTCACTGCCATGGAGCATCCCCGCACCATTCATGATTTCGGGGGTTTTCCCGAGCAACTCTACGATATCCGGTACCCGGCGCCGGGCGATCCCCGGCTCGCAAGAGCGACAAAAGCTGTTGTCAGTGACAGGATCATTGAGCTGGATGAGAAATGGGGGCTTGATCATGGTGCATGGAGTGTGATCAGGAGGCTGTATCCTGACGCCGGTGTTCCTGTGGTACAGATGAGCCTTGATTATTACCAGAAGCCGCAAAGCCACTATGATCTGGCAAAAGAGCTTTCTTCCCTCCGGAGAAAAGGAGTGCTGATCATCGGGAGCGGTAATATGGTGCATAACCTCGCAATGGTGTCGTGGGATCATATTGACACACCCGGATTCGCCTATGACTGGGCCACAGAAGCGAGTGAGAGGATGAAACAGTATATATTAAACGGAGATCACCGGCACCTTATTGATTACAGCTCGCAGGGCAGGGCTTTCAACCTGGCGGTACCGACCGCCGAGCACTTCCTGCCGTTGCTTTACACCCTGGCGCTGAAAGAGGAAGACGAAGCCATTGAACTGTTTAACGACAAGGCTGTTGCCGGTTCACTTACCATGACATCAGTCAGGATCGGTTAACACACTATCGTCCGGACCCTGTAAGGGAAGCCGGGAGAGATCTGCAAAAACTAATCCGGCAGACCGCTCTTTATCAGGCGGCCGACAAAGAGTGGGTTACCGTTAAGTATGATACGGTAGATGTACAGACCCTTTGGGGCATCAGAAAGATCAAAGGTGACGCTGTTCTCTCCACTGTCAACGTTCCTGTCGGCGAGCGTTCTGACCGGTCTGCCTGTTATATCGTAAAGGATAATCACGCACCTGCCTCCCTTCCCGGCAGTGAAGTTCATGAAGCCGACAGAGGTCACGGGATTGGGATAACATACCACCTTTTTATCCTGTTCTGTTCCAGGGTCCACGGAGCTCAGTCCTGTCTCGAAACATCCAAGATCAGGCGCTGATCCGGCATAGACAAGTCCGACATTCACCCCGGCATCAATAAGATCGCTTCCGGAAGCCAGATGCATATACTCTATATGAGGAAGCCTTCCATCAGCCTGCCTGGCTGCAGTTGCGCCTGCCGGTTCAAGACTGCGGAAATCGTCAGCAGTAACTACGAAGGGTGACAGCCAGCTGTTCTTCTCCTGAACGGCAAAAGCACCCAGGCTGACCTTGCTTCCATACTCGGCGCAATTCTTTAGCATCAGCACCTTGCCTTCCGCCAGCACCTGGTTTATGCGGTAGTTATCCACATCGTTATCATGGCCTGTGCAGTTATAGAGCGTCATAGAGCCCTTGTTGTTGTTCTGGTCAAAACCCTTTGCCTTGTTGCCAAAGGCGAGACAGTTCTTAAGGATGAAGTTATGCATCAGGTTTTTGTCATCGCTCCCTCCCATCTTGAAGCCGTTGCCGTTGGCAAGCTCACCGGCATCCTGCCCGTCCTCGAAGTACCCGTTCTCGAACGACCAGCAGTTCTCGAGGGTGGTGGTCATGTTATCCGCCCCTCTCAGATAACCGTCCCATCCGTCATCACAGTTACGCCATGCCCTGCAGCCGTAGAAAGAGTTTCCTGTACCTACTGTCAGCTTTGGTGCAAATCCATCGGCATCACCATAATCCGGTGGATCAGCATTAAAATATGAATCACAGTTTCGGATAGTATTGCCGGATGAACCATTGTCTATCTGCAGCCCGCTGTCGCGGTTCCTGTAGAAGTTACACAACTCGATGATATTGTTGTTCCCTCCGCTGATTATCATCCCATTATCTCCGGCACCGGTGATATCGAGTCCCCTGATTGTCCAGTAGCTGCCTGACAGCACTACGCCCCTGTTTCCACCGCTGAGTGTCTGTGCCGAAAAGTCGAGTACCGGCCGTTCACCCGTATATGCGACGAGCGATATGCGGGCATTTTCCGTTCCGCTTTTTGAGATGCTTATTGTCGTGGTCAGGTTATACGTACCTCCCCTGACATATATTGTCTGGCCGGACTGGACCAACGAGACAGCCTTTGCAATGGTGAGAAAGGGACTGGTAATGGTCCCGCTGTTGGAGTCGGACCCGGTAACCGAGACATAATAAGGCTGAGCGGTAAGGTATCCTGAAAGAGACAGAATGGCTACAGCTGACAGAAGGCCTCGTATTAATATCCTATTCATTTGCAGGATTCCGGGTGGTTTTTCTTTTACAAATATAAGAAGGAATTTGCGAAATGGGATGAGGTCAGGAGGTCTGGGGTCTGAAGGTCTAAGGTCTGAAGGTCTCAAGTCTGAAGGTCTCAAGTCTGAAGGTCTCAAGTCTGAAGGTCTGGGGGTGGGGCCGGGGGTTTATGGTTACTGTAGCCTGCGGGTTGAGAGGAACCTGTTGACGAGCCCGGACTGTTCAATGTAAAATTCCTTATAGCCGGGATACTCTTTGACCAGTTTATTGTAATTCCACCCCCCGAACC
>QKGI01000017.1 GCA_003250475.1 Bacteroidota bacterium
GGTCTCCGCTGTAGTAAGGAAGGCTCTCATGGCGCTCGGGGTAAGAAATTCCGCCTCGCATACAGAGGTGATGGTGACTCCGGAAGGTCCTTTCATCATAGAAGTGGGAGCCAGGCTTGGAGGCGACTTTATCGGGTCATACCTTACCAGGTCATCAACAGGAATGAGCATGGACAGGGCTGCTGTTGAGATAGCCATGGGCGTTAGCCCGTCGCGCCGCCCTTCTTTCAGGGCCTTCTCAATGATCAGGTACCTTGAGCTGCCGGAGGGGAAGCAGGTAGAGGAGGTGCATCCCTATGATGATATCCTTGCCATGCCGGGAGTGGTTTTTGCCGCACTCTTTGTAAGGCCTGGCGATACCCTGAGACCCGTGTCACACAGCGCACTGAGACCAGGGTGCATCATCGCAGAGGCTGAAACAAAAGGCCAGCTTATGTCAAGGATAAATAAATATGCCGGCCTGCTGGCACAGAAGATTGTACTGAAATAACATAAACCAGGTATTATGCTTACAGGAGAAAAAATCATTCTCAGGCCTATCAGGATGGAGGACCGGGAATATACCGTCAAATGGCGGAATGACCTATTCATCAAGTCGAGCACCATGGCTCACCCGTTTCCGGTGACGGAAGAGATGGAGAAGGAGTGGTATGAGGAGAACGGCAGGAGCAGGAACAACAGTTATCTTCCTTTTACCGTCGTTCATAAGGAGACGGGTAAGGTTATCGGTTTCTTTACGCTCAACAACATCAACTGGATATCAGGTGTCGGATTTATCAGCGGTGTCATAGGGGAGCGTGAGAATATGGGGAAAGGCATAGGGAGGGAGTCGCTGGAGATACTGATTCGTTATGCCTTTGACTTTCTAAACCTCAGGAAGATATGTGCCCATGTACGGACAGATCACCCTGCCATGAAGACATGGATGGAGACAGGTGCTGTCAGGGAGGGTACGCTGGCAGGTCATTTCTATGCTGACGGCAGGTACTATGATATTGCTTTCATTTCGTGGTTCAGGGATAAAGGTGAGTCAGGCGGCGGCGATAACAGGTAAGGCAGGACGGAGGATCCTCTGGATCCTTGAAACGGCTACATGGCCCCTCCGGGCACCTGTTTACCGGTTCATACTATCCAGGTTGATGCCCCTGGATGTAACTATCGGCATTACAACCTACAAAGACCGTTTTGAAAGCTGCCTGAGGCCTCTTCTGCCTAAGATATCACTCCTTTTCCCGCGGCAACAGATAATTGTCATTGCAAACGGGCATTACATGACTGATGAGCAGCACCGGTATGTTGAACAGTTTAAAAAACTATGCAGCCGCTACCGGCAGGTGGAGCCTGAAACACACATCGAGCCCATAGGGCTGAGTTCACTCTGGAACAGGATCATTGAGAAAGCGCACAGCAAAAATGTGTTGATCCTGAATGATGACATAATGATCCGACCAGGGTTCAGGCGCATTGTGAAACGATTGCTGGCATCGGGTGATAAGCTGGTTACAATTAATGCATCGTGGAGTCATTTTCTTATTACCGGTGAAGCTGTCGGGAAAGTCGGTTTGTTTGACGAGGGACTCAAAGAGTTAGGGGGTGAAGATGATGATTATATTGCAAGGATGGCATTAGCCGGCATTAAACCGGGAAACCTGGACACCGGTACTATCTCCGGAAGAAGCAAGAGGAGAATGCGTATTACAGGACTAAACTCATATGGTCGTGATATGTCAGCGGAGAAAGGGGGCTACAGCACTCTTAATACCGGGTACCTGGTAAGCAAGTGGCAGACCTCTGACACTTATTTTGAGGGGGCTGTTGAGGTAACGGGACGGAAGATAAGGTACTGGAAGCTGAGAAAGCCGGAGGGCAGCCAGGCAGGCTAGTCATCCCCATTAAGAGTATGGAAGGATTAAAGTCAAGAACAGTCAGGGGATTAATCTGGAGTATTCTCGATTCTTTCGGCGTCTATTTCGTCAAATTCGGATTCAGTATAGTAATTGCCAGAACACTGTCGCCGGATGATTATGGCCTGATGGGGATGATACTCATCTTCATTGCAATGGGCCAGGTCATAATGCAGAGCGGTTTTTCCGCAGCCCTGGTACAGAAGAAGGATGCTGATGAGAATGATTATTCGACGGCTTTCTGGTTCAACGTCATCTCCGGCGTTATTGTCTGGGTCATTCTGTTTTTCTCTGCAGGCGCTATTGCCGACTTCTTTGACCGGCCGATACTGATTCCGGTAACCAGGGTAGCTGCCCTGGGCATTATACTAAACTCCCTCAGCTCCGTTCATGTTGCCATTCTTACAAAGGATCTGAACTTTAAACGGCAGACATGGATTAACATGGTGGGGACGCTTATCTCGGGAGTTACCGGTGTTACCCTCGCGCTGGGAGGGTTTGCTGTATGGGCTCTCGTATTCCAGACCCTGGCCGGCAACCTTTTCTATATGGCCGGACTATGGATTACCGGCAAGTGGAGACCTGCATTTATTATAGACCTGAAGTCGTTCAGGTCTTTGTTTGGCTTCAGCTATAAGATCCTGTTGCAGGGGATTATGGATGTTATTTTCAC
>QKGI01000042.1 GCA_003250475.1 Bacteroidota bacterium
AATCCTTGCAGCTGTTCAGTGTTCCGATGATTGTTGCCTGGTTCTCACCGTTGATCTGGATGATGGGAGCGGCCTCCCCATAACCCTCAATTCCATTCTCAAGAACAATTGTAACAAGGGCATTGTCAAGATGGGTCATCACACCCAGTGATATATGAAACGGTTCATCCAGCTCGGTATTTATCGGCTCGATGAACATCCCTGTGATCTTCAGTCCTTTTATACCTCCCGGCCTGGATGATTTTTTGTCTTCGCCCGGCAGGATGCCGGCCCCTAATGCAGTGGCAGTGGCTAATCCGCCTGCGGTTAACCCGCCCTTTTTAATAAAAGCTCTCCTGGTGGTCATTATTTAATCTGTTGGATACGGGGCTTAAATTTAACCTTTTCCGGGAGTTGTTTGGTCTATGGAGCTTTTTCTTTCTTCAATTTATATTACTTGTCCCATGCTGTCCATTGCGCCGAGGATAAAGACCAGCGGGGCATTCCAGTTAATGCATATCTCGTTGGTCGAGTAGCTGCACTCGCTGTCGGTGTACGACTTTGCCGGGAAAGGAGAGCGCGGTACCGCCGGCTGGCAGTCGTTCATTACCGACGTGTTGGGCCCGCCGACAAGGAAGCCGGGCACGGGCTCCGCCACTCCGTCGGCTCCCGAGGGGCGGTGGTGTATGTGCATGGGCGAGAGGCTCCCGAAGCCTGTGACGAAGCAATAACCTGTGGGGTTGGTGCCGAGAAGCCAGTTGACATCGGCCTGCACTGAGGGCATATATCTGTCGTCACCGGTAAGGAGCATGGCGATGATCTTTATCAGTGCCTGGTTGGCCACATCGGAGGTGCTGCCCCATGCAAAACGGTCGAGGCTGATGCCATACGGACACCGTGCTGATTTCTCTGCCAGCTCATCGGCATAGGCTGTCAGGAGGCCGGCAGCGGCCTTACGTATCCCGCTGAAGCTATCGGGCCCGGACAGGGCCAGGGAGATGAGTCCGAGTGTCCCTGTCTGGTTCCAGGTGGGAGTGCCGGCTTTAATACCGTCGAGGAAGCCTTCTTCCGGGACGTAGCCGTCTGTTATGGCTGTCTCCGCCAGGGCCCAGAACAGCTCGTCAGACAGGTCGCCGTCGCCGTAGGCTCCGGTGCTCACATCCGCCGGCTGCCTGTATATCACATCCGGATTGGCCTCGGCCCACTGCATGGCTCTGCCGGAGGCTTCAAGGCACCTGTCGGCTAGGGCCCTGAGCTCCTCCGACGGGTCACCGGCAAAGACCCGGTATGCCATCGCCGTCAGGGCAGCAAAGTCAAGGGTCGCCGCAGTGCTCTTCATGACAACATAGCGTGGCTGTGTCGCCTCATGAGGCATCTCGAATCCGAAGAACTGCAGGTTGGTCAGCTTGTGATAGACACCGCCGTCTTCCGGGTCCTGCATGGTAAGATACCATCCCAGGTTCCATAGCAGCTCGTCAACCACGTCGGGTATCTCATTGCCGCTCTCAGGTATACTGAGATGAAGAGACCTGCAGTATTCAGGAAAAAGCTGGTAGAAAAGCAGCAGGGTGTAGTTTGTTATGCTGCTGTTGACGATGTATTTATTATAGTCGCCTGCATCATACCATCCTCCGGGGCTGGAGATGACAGTGCCTGCCGGCCTGCTGCCTGATGCCGCAGAGCTGTGAACGAATACTGCCGTATCGGGGTGACCGGCAGGACGGGCCCATTCCGAGCCGTACTCTCCGGTGATCTCAAAGCCGGAACGGTTGAAGTAAAAGGATTTTATGGCAGCCTTTGTTATCTCTGTGTATACATCCCTCCCTATGCGGAATGGTGCTGAGCATGTCTCCGAGCCTTCGAGGCAAAGCCTGTATGTCCCAGGCTTCTTCAGTCCCGGGAAACCGGCTGCCCGCACCGTATCGCCCGACAGGTCCCAGTAACGGGGTTCTCCTGCTGTGCCTCTGAAAACGACCCTGCCGTCTGTTGCATCAATAATCTCAAACCTTTCTGCATCGCTGCGTACCAGTGCCACCTTATCTGCACCGGGTTGATATCCGACCTGGTTGACAAGGATAATATCGTTGGCTGCCGGTGCCTCTACGCGTGTTTTCTTCAGCTCCGCATTGCCACAGCCAGAGGATGCCAGCAGCGCAAAAGCCGCCAGCATGAAAAGTCCCGGATTAGATTTCTTTTTCATCACATTGTTACTTTGATATTGTGTTCTGTCCCTTCAGGAAACAGCGGCACGATGAACGATTCAACCTTCTCTCCGTCAACTGTCATCTCCCACACACCTCTTGTCTTGTGTTCAGGGTTTATGATCTCGATATTATAAACCGCTCCCCTGAAGAGGCGTCTCACCGTGAATCCGCCCCATTCGGGGGGTATGCACGGGTCGATCAGCAGCCCGTCATAGTCAGGACGTATCCCCAGTATATGCTGTGTCACGGCAAGGTAGCACCATGCTGCTGTGCCTGTGAGCCAGCTGTTTTTTGCTTCGCCGGGCCTGAAGGCATCCTTGCCGGCTATCATCTGTGAATAGACATAGGGCTCTGTTTTGTGCAGGTCACTGATATCCTCGAGGAATGACGGGGTGATGCGGCTGTAATAGTCGAAGGCCCTGGAGCCGTTACCTGTCATCGTCTCGGATATTATGACCCATGGGTTGTTATGGCAGAAGACCCCGGCGTTCTCCTTATACCCCTCCGGGTAGCTGGATATCTCACCGAGGTGCAGGTTATACTCTGTAAAGGCGGGGTTGTTAAGCACTATCCCGTACTCACATGCGAGGTGCCTGTTCACCGATGCCAGCGCCTTCAGGGCCCTGCCGTCGTCGAGTCCTATACCTGCCATGATGCACATCCCCTGTGACTCGATGAAGATCTTCCCTTCACTGTTCTCCCTGCTGCCCACTTTCCTCCCGTAGAAATCCCAGGCACGCAGAAACCATTCGCCATCCCAGCCGTGAGCGTCGACAGCCCTGACCATATCGTCAATGTGTCGCTGAGCTTCATCTGCTATCTTCTCTTCGCCTCTTCTCCGGGCAATGGTGACGAAATCCGCGCCATAGAGCACGAACATGCCTGCTATGAATACTGATTCCGCCACTCCTCCCTTCTTATTCTCAGTGGTCTGGAAACTCTCGTCGGGGTTTGAAGAGAAGCAGTTCAGGTTGAGGCAGTCGTTCCAGTCGGCACGTCCTATCAGCGGCAGCCCGTGCGGTCCCAGGTTGTTGACTACATGCGTGAACGACCTGTGCAGATGGCCGAACAGGCTGGCAGTGTTTTCAGGGTCGTTATTGAAAGGCACCGTCTCATCGAGTATAGACCAGTCGCCTGTCTCTTTCAGGTAGGTAGCCACACCGAAGATGAGCCACAGCGGGTCATCGTTGAAATTACCACCTATCTCCGCATTGCCCCTCTTTGTCAGTGGCTGGTACTGGTGGTAGGCGCTGCCGTCGTCAAACTGTGTCGATGCGATATCGATGATCCTCTCCCGGGCCTGCGGGCTTATCATCTGGACATATCCCCCGAGGTCCTGGTTTGAATCACGGAAGCCCATGCCTCTTCCTATCCCTGATTCGAAATAGGAGGCGCTGCGTGACATGTGGTATGTGACCATACACTGGTACGGGTTCCAGATATTGACCATGCGGGAGAGACGGGGGTCAGGATGGTCAAGAGTGATGACCGACAGATGACGCTCCCAGTAATCTCTCAGCCGGTCAAATGCCCTGTCCACCTTTTCGTCGGTGTCATATCTCTCTATGATGGCATGTGCCCGGCTCTTGTTTATTATACCCGGAGAGACGAATTTCTCATTGTCAGGATTTTCAACGTACCCCAGGACGAAGATGAGATTCTTCTGTTCACCCGGCTCAAGATCCACCTCGACACAATGAGACGCCACAGGAGACCAGCCGTGTGCCACGCTGTTGGATGGCCTGCCGGAGAATACGGCGTCGGGGCGGTCAAAACCGTTATACATTCCCAGGAACGCATCGCGGTCGGTATCGAACCCGGCGACAGGCCGGTTGACCGAATAGAATGCATAATGGTTACGGCGCTCACGGTACTCTGTCTTATGGTATATGACGCTGTCCTCTACTTCGACCTCTCCTGTGGAGAAGTTACGCTGGAAATTTGTCATATCGTCCTGGGCGTTCCAGAGGCACCACTCCAGGAAAGAAAAGAGCCTGACACGGCGGGGGAGCTTTCCGTTGTTCCTGAGGGAGAGACGCTGCACTTCGCAGTTATCGCCCACAGGAACGAAGAAGAGCATCTCGGCACGCAGATCATCCTTCTCTGCCCCGATGACAGTATAACCCATACCGTGACGGCATGAGTAGTCATCGATATCGGCTTTCACCGGCTTCCACCCCGGGGACCATACCGAACCGTTATCGTTGATATAGAAATACTTGCCTCCGTCATCGATGGGTACGTTATTGTATCTGTAACGAGTTATCCTGCGGAGTCTTGCATCGCGGTAGAAGCTGTAACCACCTGCTGTGTTGGAGATGATTGAGAAGAAATCCCGGTTGCCCAGGTAATTTATCCAGGGGTAAGGTGTCTTATAGCGGGTGATGACATACTCCTTTGCCTTGTCATCAAAGTGGCCGAATTTCATAGTCAGAATCAGTCTTTTAGTTTATTCCACCAGGTGAACTTCAGGATAACTGTAGTAACCACCATCACGGCTGTTGCTATATAGAACTGTGTCCATTCCCTCATCACAAGGAAGACAGGGAATGCCATCAGGGATATCTGCCAGATGATACCCACGACAATATTGAACATATCGCGCAGGAAGTCCCTGTTTGCCCTGAACGAGGGATCGGCTGCCACGACCATCTTTTCCACCGGCTTCCAGAACCCCCAGGGGCGCACCTGCCTGTAGAACTTTTTCAGTGTCTCATCATCCTCTCTTTTTGTGAGGAGGGATCCCAGGATACTGCCGGCCAGGGATATGATGAAGATTATAGGAAATGCATTCATGCTGAAGTTTTCAGTCAGCGGCCAGTTTTGCAGTATCTCCAGGTTAAGGGCAGGGAGCACCAGGGCCGCGCATACACCCGAGAGCATGCCCCAGAAGTAGCCGTAGCCGTTGAACCGCCACCAGTACCATTTAAGCACGTTGGGAGCGGTGTAGCCACCCCACAGGGCGGCTGTGATCCACAATACCACATCGTTTATTGATGTCACAAGGAAGCCCACCACGATGCCTGTAATAACAATCAGCAGTGAGGCGGCGTAGCTCATCCTGACATAGGTCTTTTCACTTGCGTTGGGATTGATGTACCGTTTGTAGATGTCGTTGACAAGGTAAGCGGGCGCTGCATTCACGGTAGCCGCGAAATTACTCATGAAGGCGGCTATCAATCCTGCCAGCAGGAACCCGAGCAGACCCACCGGCACATATGTCGCCAGCACCCTCGGGAGGATACTCTCGAAGTCGGGTTCCGTCAGCGATCCTGTATATAGTTTGTTGAAGTTCACCAGGGCCAGGATAGTCAGTCCGGCAACCATGAAGTAGCGTGTCGGGTTAAGGACGACGCTTACCAGGGAGCTCATCTTAGATGCCTCCTTAGGGTTCCTTGTGGCGAGGATACGTTGCATATCGTAGTTGGGAGCAGGGCCGGCAGCAGATACGAAGATCCCCTTGAAGAGCATCATTATAAAGAAGAGGCCGAACATCTCATAACCGTCGGTCTTTATCCAGTCGTTGAACGAGTGCAGTTTTGGTGATGCGGAGGCGGATATAGCGTTCCAGTCGAGTCCTGTAGTGTGCCCGAACCACAGGCTCTTCCACCCTTCGGGGATGACCGCGTTGAGGGCATCGGGAGATATCTGCCTGATGGCTATGATGCCCACCGCAATGGATGCTATCGTCAGTATTCCGTACTGGATCACCTCGGTGATGACCACGCTGAACATACCTCCCTTGACCACATAGAATGTGGTGATAGCCATGAGAATGAGAGCGTAGAGGTTGACATTTATCTGGGGATGGGCCAGGAGGTATTCAGGGTCGGATACCAGGGGAGGAAGGAATGCCGCAACAAATTTCCCTATGCCCTTGAAGCCGTAGGAGAGGAATCCGATGACGCTGACAATGGCAAAGATGACCACGATAATATGCGAGAGGCTGGATGCCCGTCCGTCGCCGAAGCGGGTTTTTATCCATTCCGCACCGGTCATGACGTTTGAGCGTCTCAGCCAGGCAGAGAGGTAGACCATCAGGAATATCTGGTTGAAGACAGGCCATAGCCAGGGTATCCACAGGCTCTTCATGCCGTAAACCGACAGCCAGTATACGAGGAGCATTGTTCCGGCTATGTCAAACATGCCCGAAGCGTTCGATACGCCCAGGAAATACCAGGGGAGGCTGTTGCCTCCAAGGAAGTATGACTGTATGTTTCTCGATGCTCTTTTTGAGACCCAGTTGCCTATAAAGATGGTCGCCAGGAGATACAGTATG
Source organism: Bacteroidota bacterium (assembly GCA_003250475.1). GTDB lineage: Bacteria > Bacteroidota > Bacteroidia > Bacteroidales > VadinHA17 > SR-FBR-E99. Next base: position 6,463 of record QKGI01000042.1, read on the forward strand.
ACAATGCCAAGGTCAATAAAATGCACATTCATGGTCAGGTATGGTTATTAGGATTAATCAGATAATGAATGAGATACGTCCCTTCCTTGTCTTTTCGTACACCTCGCGGCTGAAGAGAAAGTATTGTGCGGGTTTATGGGCTACGCCCTGCTGTTTCTTTTTGAGGGGGATGACGTAGTGCATGAGGGCAACCTTCTTTCTGAAATTCCGTTTGTCAAAGGATGTTCCCAGGAGGGCCTCATAGAGCTTCTGAAGCTGCGACAGGGTGAAATAGTCAGGCAGGAGTTCAAAGGCAATGGGTTCAACCTTCACTTTCCGCTGGAGGGCTTCCAGGGCCTTATAGAACAGAAACTTATGGTCGAAGGCCATCTCCATGTCGCCGATCATTGAGACCGGGAACCATGAGACGTTCCTGTCCTTCAGTGTGAGAGTTACCTTGGTGTTGTCTATCAGTGCCAGGTAACCGACAGTGACCACACGGTCTGCAAAACCCTTGTTGATATAGTCAAGCCACATCTTGTCCTTGGGCGAGGATACGCGGTCAAGCTGCCCGAAAGCGCCGAACTGTTCCAGGAAGATATTATCGAGCCCGGTCAGCCCCCTGAGTATTCTGCTGGCTGCACTGTCGAGATCTTCATCTTCAAAAATATGATAACCCGCAAGAGTGTGGTCCCTGATAAGGATCTCCCCGCTTGTATCATCTTTTAGCTCTCTTTCGACAAGCAGAACATTCAGTTTTTCAAAATCAAATCCGAATACTACGCAGTCGACCGAAATGTTGGGAATAATCTTATGTGATATCATTTTATTATACCTGGTAAGAGATAAAATGACTTAGTGTACAATGTAGGAATTCAAAGATATTGTAAATAAATAGCATAATCAACAGGTGAATGAAAAAAAGCTGAAAAGGGTAGATGAGGCAGTATGGGGTAATAATGTCTTATATTATTATATTAATGTATAATAAGTTTGATCATAAGTTTTTTTCAAACGGCATGTACGTGTCAGGTATACGTATCTTAAGGAAATATTTATTAACTATGTGTAATAAGTACACGAAGGAATGTTAAATTTGATCGCTTGGGCACTTGACTAATCAAATTATTACAATAAAGAGACAAAATAGTATCAGTGCCACGCTGCGAAGAAGGGTTAACTTTAAAAACCTAAAACTGTACAGCTATGCAAAAAAAACTCTTAAGACTAACTTTTCTTATTTGTCTGGCAGCTGTCATGTCATCCTCAGTCCTTTATGCACAGCAGAGGACTGTTACCGGAAGGGTAACGGATGACACAAATGCTGCCTTACCCGGTGCCTCGATAGTGGTAAAGGGAACGACAATAGGAACTGCTTCGGATCTCAACGGGAATTTCACCATCCAGGTACCTTCTGAAGCAACAACGCTGGTTGTTTCATTCATAGGGATGGACACGAAAGAAGTGCCAATCACTGCAGGACCAATGGAAATCACACTATCGATGTCAGCTGAGGAGGTTGATGCTGTGGTGGTGATCGGATATGGTACCATCAGGAGATCGGAAGTGACATCTGCCATCGCCTCCGTGAAGACGGAGGAGATAAAAGACCTGGTGGTCACCGGTGTTGACCAGGCCCTTCAGGGCAAGATAGCCGGGTTGCAGGTAATGAACAACAGCGGACAGCCCGGCGGCGGTGTGTCAGTCAGGGTAAGGGGTATCACCTCTATAAACAGTAATGATCCCCTGATTGTTATTGATGGTGTTCCCTTCACGGATAACATGGTTGAGAACACCGGTTATGACGGCCTTGGCGGCTCTGACGGGCAGACACAAAACAGTTTCCTTGCTACACTGAACCCCAATGACATTGAGTCTATAGATGTATTGAAGGATGCCTCCGCGCAGGCTATCTACGGGTCACAGGCAGCTAACGGAGTACTCCTGATAACCACGAAAAAGGGTAAGGCCGGAGACGGGAAGGTCACCTATGATTTTTCCTACGGGCTGCAGGATGTGACAAGGAAGCTTGATGTCATGAATCTCCGCCAGTTTGCAGAATACCAGAACAGTGTGATAGCCGAGCTGGGATCTGGTTATACCCCGACAGAGGAGTTTGCCGATCCTTCCCTCCTGGGTGAAGGGACCGACTGGCAGGACGCAATCTTCAGGCAGGGATATACCATGGATCACCAGCTGGGAATATCAGGCGGAAAGGAGAACACTAGCTACTACTTCTCCGCAGGTTATTATGATCAGAAAGGGATCCTGATAGGTTCTGATTTCAAACGTTACTCAACCAGGTTCAATCTTGACAGCAAGGTAAAGAGCTGGCTGAAGGCCGGTGTAAGCTCCAATATCACCAGGAGCATTCAGAACGTGACACTGGCAGACGCAGCCGAGAGTACCATATGGTGGTCGACATTGCAGAACCCGCTGATCCCCGTAAAGAACCTCGACGGCACCTGGGCAGGTAACTACTCTGTAGGCGGGTACAACTACACTGCAGACAACCCGGTAGCCACGAGCAACAGCAGGGGTAACAAGAGTGTCAACAGCCAGATATTCGGCAACATATATGCTGAAATAATCTTCCTGGAGGGGCTCTCTCTCAGAAATGAATTCTCTTACCAGATAGGGTTGCAGAACAACACTGCATTTCAGTATGGAGACAATATAGGTACCCGGTCGCTGCAGGCACAGCTCTATGACAGCCGCAGCAACTCTTACTACTACGCAGTAAGAAATTACCTTAACTATGCCAGGACACTGGGAAAACATAAGCTCAACTTTACCGGTGGCCATGAGGCTCAGTATTCGTACTGGGAGACTGTCAGCGGAAAGAAGGTTGACCTTCAGAATGACATCCTTGACCTGAATGCCGGGAGCACTGACAAGACCACATGGGATCTTACCGGAGGCAAGGGCGACTGGGCGATGGAGTCATATTTCGTAAGAGGAAACTACACCTTCGATGAACGGTATTCTCTATCGCTGAGCTACAGGGCTGACAAATCATCGAACTTCGGTCCCAACAGAAAATGGGGATTCTTCCCCGGGGCATCAGTAGGGTGGACCGTCACCAACGAGAAGTTCGCAGCCAACTGGACAAATGTGATGAACTATATGAAGATCAGGCTTGGTGCCGGGTCGGTGGGTAACCAGAACCTGCCCAGCGGTGCACCCAGTCCGCCATATACTTCCAACGTCAACTTCTGGCCGGGGCCGGTGGGCTTCGGACAGGTGGGCACAGCCTCGACCAACTTCATCGCCGGGATTGCCAATCCCGATCTTAGCTGGGAGTCTGTAATAACATACAACGGAGGTGTTGACCTGGGCTTCCTGGGTGGAAAAATAGACCTGACGGTTGACGTCTACAAGAAGGTAACCTCCAGGATGCTCCTGTTCAGCACCGGCCCTGCCCTGCTCGGTATAGGCGATGCCTGGAACGACCTGAAGGCACCGATAGGTAATGTCGGACAGATGACTAATACCGGTGTTGACGTGGGCCTGGTGACACGGAATATTTCAAAACCCAATTTCTCATGGAATACCTCGGTCGTCTTCTCACATTACAAGAACGTACTCAACAAGCTGATCAATGAGTCATCCTCTATTGACGGTAAGTTATACTATGACAATTACCTGATCACCCATACTGTGCCGGGCTACGCCGTAGGCACCTTCTGGGGGCTCAAGACAGACGGCCTCTTCCGTACCCCGGCTGAGCTGGCTAACTCCTATCCGCAGTTCGGATCGGCAGTAGCCGAGAACGAAACATGGCTCGGCGACGTGAGGTTTAAAGATATCAACGATGACCAGGTCATTGATTCAAAGGATCTCACCTTTATCGGAAGCCCGATACCCGACTTCACTTTTGGCTTTACAAACAACTTCAGGTACAGGGACTTTGACCTGTCGGTCTTCCTGCAGGGAAGCTACGGGGCCGAGATATACAACTTCATGAAATGGCAGCTTGAGAGGATGAATAACGTCTATTACAACCAGTCCACTGCCGTCATGGACCGCTATACGGCCACCAACACCGGCGGTGAACTTCCGCGTTTCTCCAACACCAACACCAACAACACGGCCATGTCAGACCGGTATGTTGAAGACGGTTCCTATGTCCGCGTACAGAATATTACACTCGGTTACAGGCTGCCAAAATCGCTTATCAGCAAGGTGCAGATAAACAACCTCAGGGTGTACGTAACGGTACAGAACCTTTACACATTCACAAAGTACTCCGGTTACGATCCTGAAGTAGGCTCATACAATAACAGTATTAAGCTTATGAACGTTGATGCAGGTCACTATCCCAATCCGCGAACCTTTATGGGCGGAGTGAGTGTTGAGTTTTAATGACTTAAAATTATGATCATGAAAAACATAATAATATACTTTATAGTAATCCTGGCAGCAGTGCTTGCATCATGCAGTGAGTCATTCACTGAGCGTCCTTCACTCTCGGGTGCGACGGTGAGTAACTATTACAATACTGCAGATGAGGTAAGGGCTGCAACGAGTACCATCTACTCAGGATTGGCATGGTCAGGGTATGAAGCCCGTGCCCTCGATTGCATAGGTGAGATTCTATCGGGCAATGAGCATACCTGGAATGGTGATGACACTCCTTTCCAGGAGATGACTGTTTCCGCCACATCTGTCCGTCTCTCCGATTCATGGAAAGCATTCTACAAGGTGAACGGCTGGACCAGTGCGCTCATGGCTACTCTTGAACAGAAGAAGGCTGATGGCGGTGATCCGGCAATCCTTGATCCGGCAATCGCCGAATGTCACTTCCTCAGGGGGACGGTCTACTTCTACCTGGCCCGCATCTTCGGCCATGTACCCATCGTTACCGATCCGGGGGCTATAGCTCTCACGGGTAACTTCAACATACCCCGCTATTACCAGGAGGATGTACTGCGGTTTGCCCTGGAGGAGCTCCAGCTTGCCGAAACCGGGTTACCGGAGACAGATGTGCCCGGCAGGGTAACAAAATACTCCGCCAAGGGTATGATGGCAAAGCTCTACCTTTATCAGAAGGACTATACCAATGCAAAGCAGAAAGCCTGGGAGGTGATCGACTCGAAACAGTATGACCTCTTCCCCGATTATCGTGCCATGTTCAACTCAAGTGCCAACAACAACAACATTGAAACCCTGTTTGCTGTGCAGCACCAGTGCACCATGAACCCCTGGGGATCGGGCAACCAGCTCAATCCTGACCGCGGACCGTCCAGCATGCAGACGGATGAAGCCAATATGTGGGAACTCTACAGGCCTTCCCTTGATATCAGGACTGCCTATGAACCCAATGACAGGAGGCGTGCCGGTTCGATGATGGAGCAGGGATGGACCATGGCGGACTGGAAGCCTCAGAAACTGCCACAGTCTGACGGATCTTATACGGCAGACGATGCTGCCTATAATGAGTTCATGAAGAACGGATTCAGGTATGACACCATACAGGACACCAAGCAGGGCGGAACGCTTAACGGCACCCGTTCCACAATAGCCAAGTATGTCGTAGGACCGGGGTCCAAGTATGGCGGCGAACAGGTTATCGGCATGAACACAGGTATAAACTTCATGATGTTACGTTATGCCGACATCCTTCTAATCTATACCGAGGCTACCCTGGGCACTGCTGCCTCAACAAGCGATGCAACAGCCCTGGGGGCTTTCAATGCCGTTCGCCTCCGTGCCGGACTGCCGACAAAAGATGTTGTCGATCTGGATGATATAATGCAGGAACGCCGTGTGGAGTTTGCCTTTGAAGGCGACTACTGGTTCGATATTACCCGCCAGGGGTTCCAGAAGGCGAAGGAGATAATAGAGGCACAGAACAGGGGTACCATGCCCGGCAGCCCCTTCTATGTGACCAACTTCACCGAGGATAAGATGTTCCTTCCGATTCCTGCCTCCGAGGTACTTCAGGACCCGAGGCTTGATGAAGATCCTGAACCCTATTATACCAAATAGCCATGTCCGATATGAAAAAGATAAAATACTACAGGTTTCCGGCATCGATGCTGATACTGGTGACCATCCTTACGGGATTCTTCTTCCAGTCCTGCGAAAAGCAGGATGAGATGGCAATGCCGGAAGTAATATATGTCCGTAAGACAGATCCTGCCAAGTCCGACTCACTGGTGGCCCATGCCTTCATGGGTGACAATATCGCCATTATAGGCAAAAACCTGGGGAATGTGGATGAGATATGGTTCAATGACCAGAAGGCAAATCTAAACCCCAACCTTGTTACCAGCACTTCAATCATCGTACAGGTACCGGAAATCATACCGGCAACAGTTACCAACAAGATGACCCTGATCAACAGTGATAAGGTTAAAAAGCTGGAATACGAATTCGGAGTGGATGTACCGGCACCGCTTGTTGACAGGATGGTTTGCGAATATGTTGCAGACGGTGAAACGGCAGTCATCAAGGGAAATTACTTTGTCGATGATCCTGCCCTGCCGCTGGCAGTTCTCTTCCCCGGAAATGTTGCCGGGACGATAGTGAGCTCCACGATAACCGAGATACAGGTGACGGTACCTGCCGGTGTGGGCCCCGGCCAGGTACAGGTGAAGACTCTCTACGGGACAACCCGGTCGCGTTTCTTCTTCCGCGATGACAGGAACATCATACTTAATTTTGACGACCTGACCGCTGCCGGTGGCTGGCGTTCGGGTGTCATCGGCAACTCCAACCCGGAACCCGTTGACGGTAACTATGTGAGATTCTCGGGAGCAATGGCGGGAGGCGCCGGCTCAACATGGAACGAGGACGCTTTCAGCTTTAACCTCTGGCCCCTGGCAAACGAACGTCCCGATATCCCTGTTTATACAGGCGATATCAAGGATGGGCTCATCAAGTTTGAAGTGAACGTACTGGCAGCATGGCAGTCATCAGCCCTGCAGATGATCTTTACACCATACACTACTACCGCTACAAACGGTTATATCGCTGACGGAACATATCCCAGAGGGCTATGGTCACCCTGGAAAGAGACAGGAACCTACCAGACAGACGGATGGATCACCGTTTCATTCCCGCTGTCAGATTTCATCTATACATTTGATGGGGCCGAGTGTGCGAATAAGCTTACCGCAGACATGATCAGCGGACTGACCTTCTTCGTCTGGAACGGCGGTGTGGCCGGAACCGACTGCAATCCTCACATATGTATAGACAATATACGTGTGGTGCCGAAGTAACAAAAAATGAAAAATGAATTGCGATGCATAAAATTCAAATAAAATTCCGCAACTGGACACTGTTACTCGCGACACTTTGCGTGGTCAGTGCCGGTATTATCCTCACCTCCTGCGAGGGAAAGGAGGAGGAAGATACGAAGGTGGTTCTCTATAGCTTCGGGCCTATGCCTATAGCCAGGGGAGCCGAGCTGAAATTCATCGGGATGAATCTTGACAAGGTGACTGCTGTCGTGTTACCGGATGGTATCAATATCACCTCCTTCACACAGAAGACATCCACCCTCCTTACGCTTACCGTTCCCCAGGAAGCAATCCCGGGTTATGTAGTGCTGAAGACACCTGATGGAGATATAACAACCAAAACCGAGATAGGTTTCTCAGAGCCCATCTCCATTGCCGGATTCACCCCTGCCACTGTCAAGGCCGGCGACGAGCTGACAATAACAGGCGATTACCTGAACCTGGTGGGTGAGGTGATACTGACCGACAGGGTAACGGTTGCTGAGGATGATTTTACCAGCCACAGCCGTACTGAGATCAAGCTGGTGATACCGGCTGAAGCACAGACCGGAAAGATTGCCGTATCCAATGCCGCAGAAGAGCCCATAATTGTATATTCGGCTACCAGCCTTACTGTGAAGCTGCCTGCCTTTACCACGGTGGCACCCAATCCGGTCAAGGCCGGAACTGCGCTGACAATAACCGGGACTGATCTTGACCTGGTTGTAACTGTCACCCTTGGAGGTAACAAAGTGATTGCAGCAGCAGATCTTGTGAGTCAGACCGCTACGGAGATAGTTCTTACCGTGCCTGAAGACACCAAAGACGGCAAGGTGATAATGACACCCGCTTCCGGCGTGGAAGTCATTTCGGCCGATGACCTTATTATGGTTGTACCTACTGTCAGTGTCACCCCGGTGACGCTTAAAAATGGCCAGGATATAACCGTTACAGGAACCAACCTTGACCTTGTTGATCACGTGGTCTTCGGTGGTGACAAGCAGGGCACGATCAAGGACGGAGGTACTGCAACCCAGATACTGGTAACGGTACCCGATGATGCCGTGACAGGCGTGGTGACCTTTGTTACAAAAGCCGGCAAGGAGGTGACAGGACCTAACCTTACGATGATAGATCCGGTGTTCAGCTCTTTCACTCCTACCTCGGCTAAAGCAAACACCAATATTACCATCACAGGTACGGACCTTGACCTTGTCACTGATGTGGTATTCACCGGCGGACTTAACGGCACGATAGTGTCCGGAACGGAGACATCGCTTACCGTTACCGTCCCCGTAGGAGCAAAGACAGGAAAGATCACAATTGTTGCCATGAACAAGACTGAGGTAGAGTCGGCCATCGACTTCACCATTCTTGCAAACCTGCCGACCTTTGACTCATATACCGAGTTCCGCGGTGAGCCCGGCAAGATACTGACAATCAACGGCACCAATTTGCTTCTTGTCAAGGAGCTTACCTTCCCGGGTAATGTCCCTGCAACAGCTTATGGAATCAAAACTGACACAAAAATTGAGGTTTACGTACCGGTGAATGTCCCCTTTGGCAATGGTACCATCTCACTCTTAACCTACGAGGGTGAAGAGGGTCTGTTCCCGCAGATATTCTTTGGTGGAACCTATCCTGTGGTTGATCCGGCACTGATGATCACCAATTATGATGATGATTTCAGTCAGTACGGATACTGGAGCGGCATTACCGAAACGGGCAATGACCCGGCATATGCTCTTGATAATAATTATATGCACGGAACGACCGCTGCTGCAAACGGGTGGTTCTGGATATGGGGATGCAACTGGGTTGCTTTCCCGTCAGTTACTAAAGCTGACCATTATCTGAAACTCGACGTAAACATAACCAGACCGTTTGCTCCCGGTACAGGATCATTTACATTTAAACTAAGTGGTACGGATATAGATATAGGCCATCTTGGTATTGAGAATCCTGACGGTAGCTGGTCTACTACAGGCTGGATTACCGTTACGATTGATCTTGCAAACTATACAGCACTGCCTGATGTGATTCCTTCAGGAGGAGACTGGGGTATAACCCTCTGGACGGGGGTTGACATGGACCTCACAGGTCTGTATGTCGATAATATAAGATTTGAACATAAATAATGGTATTTGACTAGATCAGCCATTTAAGAGGGAGTAAAGGGTGTCTCGGTTTTTTTCACTAAATTGAGATACCCTTTGCAATTTTAGATAAGTGATGTACTGATGGAATATTTGCTGCGATTATCTTTTATTGCGTTTGTACTGGCTGTTACGCATGGCCCGGCCTCTGCCCAGGGTACCAGGTACGAAGCTGAAGACGGTACTCTGACAGGGACGGTTGCAGAGTCGTCGGTCAGCGGGTATTCAGGTACAGGATACGTCAGCGGGTTTGATAACGACGGTGACATGGTTACCGTCTCCTTCAACCTTTCCGGCGGCGGGTACTATAACATATTTGTCGGTTATGCAGGACCTTACGGTGACAAGAAGAATATCCTCAGCATAAACGGCAACAGCACTGAGATGTCATTCCCCGCCACGACGGTCTTTACCGAGGCAGCCTACGGAAGAGCATGGCTGAAGGAGGGAAACAACACCGTTTCCCTGATCAAATCATGGGGATGGTTTCTGGTTGACTATATACGTATTGAGCCCAATGATGAGCCTGAGACCATTGTTCAGATACCATACGGGCTGGCTACACCATCACCGCTTACCGCAACAAAAAGGCTGTGGAGTTACCTGACCGACAGCTTTACCCATAAAATACACTCGGGTGCAATGAGCCTTAATGCAAAAGAGGAGGCCGACTGGCTCTTTGAACAGACGGGAAAGTACCCGGCTCTTACCGGGCTTGATCTGATGAACCATACACGCAGCTACAGCTGGTTTGACAAATCTGTGCTTGTAAACGAGGCGGTGAACTGGTACGATAATAACGGCCTTGTGGCTGTCTGCTGGCACTGGCGCGACCCCTCAAGAGTCACGGACCAGTTTTATACATCGGGAACATCCTTTGATGTCTCCAAGATTTTTGAACCGACCTCGCAGGAGTATCAGTTCATGCTTAGTGATATTGATATTATTGCCGGCTACCTTAAACAGATAAGTAATGCAGAGGTCCCGGTTCTTTTCAGGCCGTTGCACGAAGCCTCCGGGGGGTGGTTCTGGTGGGGTGCAGCAGGGCCGGAACCATGTAAAGCACTGTGGAGGATAATGTTCGAGCGCCTGGTAAACTACCATGGACTGAAAAACCTCATATGGGTCTGGACAACAGATGCCGCTGACGGAAACCTTGACTGGTATCCCGGCGATGAGTACGTTGATATCCTGGGGGCGGATATTTACGCTGCCGACGGCGATTTCAGTTCGCAGTTGCTGACCTACAATGCCATAAAGGACAGGTTCCAGGGAAGGAAGATGATAACCCTCAGTGAGAACGGGCCGGTCCCGGACCCGGACTACCTGGTGGCGGATAAAGCTCACTGGTCGTGGTTCATGCCATGGTATGGCGATTTTATCCGTGACGGGATAATAAATCCGTTGTCACACTGGCAGAAGGTGATGAACCATGAATATGTCATCACCCTTGATGAGATGCCTGACCTGAAGAACTATCCCGTAACAGGTGAACAGGACTTCAGCATGTATCCCCAGGGTTTCTTCCTGGCGGACTGGCAGCCAAGGACGGCAACCGTTCCTGAATATGATGACGTTCCCGCAGTAACCGACCCTGTTACCGTAGCAGTAACCATTGACTTCAACGATACCCTGACAAAGATCCCCCGCTATCTCTTTGGTGACAATGCGAACCTCTGGACCGGCACCATGTCTGATAAGCCAGCCCTGATGAAGCACATGACAAACCGTGAGATGGACCTCCTGCGCGGTCCCGGCGGTAGCATCTCGGATGTCTTTTTCTGGGACAGGAGCACCTCCGAGCGCCCTGCTGACGTACCCTCATCACTGATGAATGACCCTGCCAACACCTCATGGCCATGGTACGGACAGAGACCGGAGAGCTGGACTATGGATGTGGACTCATTCTACAGCATACTGGGCCAGACCGGTGCCACGGGCATGATCACCGTGAACTACGGTTATGCCAGGTACGGCACAGGAACTGATCCCGTTGCCCAGGCTGCACACATGGCAGCCGACTGGGTAAGATATGACAACGGCAGATCAAAATACTGGGAGATAGGTAATGAGGTCTTCGGAAGCTGGGAGGCGGGCTACCGGATAGACAGGTCACTTAACAAGGATGGTCAGCCTGAATACATTACACCCACACTTTACGGACAGCACTGCCGTGTATTCATAGATTCGATGAAGGCTGCCGCTGCAAAGACAGGCTTTGACATAAAGATAGGCGTTGTAATGGTTGAAGCACCGGCAACACACAGTACCTGGAACAGGCTTGTTGCAGCCGAGGTTGGCGACATGGCTGACTTCTATTCGGTGCACAGCTATTACACACCATGGAATACCGATTCGGATGTGGCGACGGTGCTGGCTTCCTACGCCGGCACGGGAGGTTATAAGACATATGTGTGGAATGAGGTGGCCGCCGCCGGAAAACCTAAACTGCCATTGGCACTTACGGAATACAACATTTTTGCCCAGGGCTCAAACCAGGCTGTGTCGCACGCTAACGGCATGCATGCGGTACTTGTAACAGGCGAACTGATAAGAACAGGGTATGGAGCAGCCAACAGATGGGACCTGGCAAACGGATGGGATAACGGAAACGATCACGGCCTGTTTTCCTATAATGAACCGGGTATCCCTGACTATACTCCGCACCCGGCCTTCTATCATCTCTACTACATGAGCAGGCATACCGGCGATGTGCTTCTGAACTCTTCCATCACAGGTGCAACGGGAGTGGTCGTCACCCCCACAGCGTTCAGTTCAGGAGAGGCAGGCATCTCAATGGTCAATATGACCAGGGTACGCAAGGTGGTGCGTCTCAACCTCAAAAACTACGGGGTGGGAGAGAGATTTTATACTTATACCCTTACAGGGACAGATGGTGTCGACTTCTCAAGGAAGGTGTATGTAAACGGCTCCGGCGGGACACTTGATGCAGGAGGACCTGCAGACTATGAGACTGTAAGGGCCGATGCCGTGATCATAGGTGATGAGATCAGGGTGGCCATGCCGGCCCTGTCGGCACTCTACATCCTGGTGGAGCCAGGGACAAAGGAGCTGGCTGTAAATAATGAGGTAACGGCAGCAGGTACTATCGTGGCTGACGATGAGGTGACACTATGGCCGAACCCGTCAGCCGGCAGTTTCTCAGTGAGAAACCTGCCGGATCAGGTCACCCGGATTGAGATAACGGATCTTCAGGGAAGAATACTCTTCAGGAGGGTCACGGGAGACAGAACGCCTGAGCTTACCATTAATACAGGCCTGGCTCCGGGCATTTACTTAATAGGTTTTTATGGAGACAGATACAGTGTCACCAGGAAGCTGGTAATAAAATAAGATCTGGTTATGAAGATGATACGGGTACTTTTTGCGGCATTGGTTACTGTGGCAGCCATGGTGACTACGGCCTGCCAGTCATGCTCTACTGCACCTTATACAAGAACAGCCGACGGAATAATTATAAGGCTCGACGGTAAGTCCGCCTTCCCCGGCCAGGCAATAAGGTTAAAGGTCATTGCTGACAGGATCATCAGGGTTTCTTCAGTGCCTTCCGGGGAATTTCCCGGGGACAACACCCTCATGGTAGTTGAACAGCCTGCAACGGAAACAGCCTTCACCATCGAGGAGGGCGAAGGACATATAACCCTCAGCACCACATCACTGAACGCCCGGGTGTCACTTGAGACAGGAGAGGTCATTTTCACAGATTCTGAAGGGACAGTCTATGTCGCGGAACAGACTGACGGCGGACGGTCATTCCTGCCGGTACAGGTATCCGGAGAGAGGGGTTATACCGTAAGGCAGCAGTTCGAATCATTCGCTGACGAGGCTATATATGGCCTCGGTGCCAACCAGACCTCTTACATGAACATGAAAGGGAAGGACGCAAGCCTCTTCCAGTACAACACCCTTGCCGTCGTGCCTTTTATGATCTCCAACCGTAACTACGGGATACTGTGGGATAACAACTCATGGTCGAAGTACGGAGATATACGAGAATGGTATGAATTATCATCCATGAAGCTCTATGACAGGGATGGTGGTGAAGGCGGACTTACGGCAACATACGCCGACAGGCTGACAGGAAAGCAGGTTTATACAAGCCGTACTGAAAACAGGATCAGCTACCTGTTCATCCCCGACCTGGCCAGGCTACCTGAAGGGTATGACCCCGGTGCGGGCAAAGTGACATGGGAGGGGGCATTTGAGCCTGACACCACAGGAGTGCACAAGTTCGTCTTTACCTCGGCCGGGTACGCCAGGCTGTGGATAGACGGGAAGCTGCTGTACGACAGGTGGCGCCAGTGCTGGAATGCATCGTCCAATTACTTCACCCTGAGCCTGGAGCAGGGTAAACAGTACCCTGTGAAGATCGAATGGATCCCTGACGGAGGGGAGTCGTACATAGGACTTAAATATCTCACCCCGCTGGATGAGGAGGAGCAACAGAGGATATCATTCTGGTCGGAGGTGGCTGACCAGATAGACTATTATTTTATCTGTGGAGGGAGTATGGATGAGGTCATCAGCGGGTACCGTACGCTGACAGGCAAAGCCCCTGTCATGCCTGCATGGGCAATGGGCTTCTGGCAGAGCCGCCAGCGTTATACGACCCGGGAAGAGGTGCTTGATGTGGTGAGAGAATACCGGAAACGGGGCATACCGTTTGACAATGTTGTCCTCGACTGGCAGTACTGGCCTGTTGACAAATGGGGTGACCACCAGTTTGACAGCACCAGGTTTCCCGATCCTGACGGTATGATCAGGGCCATTCACAATGATTTTAACGCCCGGATCATGATATCGGTGTGGCCCAAGTACTATGTCGGCACGGTGAACTATGAGGCCATGAACAGCAAAGGATGGCTCTACAGGAGAAACATTGAAAAGGGGCAGAAAGACTGGATAGGATATATTTCCACCTTCTATGACGCCTTCAATGCAGATGCCCGGCATGCCTTCTGGGAGCAGATAAACAAAGCTCTTTACAGCAAAGGGATAGATGCCTGGTGGCTTGATGCCACCGAGCCTGACATCTGCTCCAACCTTCCCATGGATGAGCGTAAAGCCCTGATGGACCCCACTGCCCTCGGAACGGCAGACAGGTACTTTAATGCTTATTCACTTGTGCAGGCACAGGGTGTATTTGAAGGGCAGAGTGCCACGGATCCCGGCAACAGGATCTTCATTCTTACCCGTTCCGCATTCGCCGGACTGCAGAGGTATTCGGCAGCCAACTGGAGCGGAGACATAGCAGCAAGATGGCATGATATGGCTGCCCAGATCCCATGCGGACTTAACTTCTCGATGTCAGGGATACCATGGTGGACAATGGATATAGGAGGATTCTCCGTTGAGAGCCGCTTCCAGCATCCCTCAGCAGCTGACCTTGACGAATGGCGTGAGCTGATGACACGCTGGCACCAGTTCGGGGCTTTCGTGCCTCTGTTCAGGTCACATGGAGAATATCCCTACAGGGAGATTTATAACACCGCCCCTGAGACTCATCCTGCATATAAGTCGATGGTAGCATACAATAAGTTGAGATACAGGCTGATGCCCTACATTTATTCGCTGGCCGGCCATGCCTGGCTCGACGATTATACTATCATGAGAGGATTGGCGATGGACTTCAGTCTTGATACGGCAGTTTTCAACATTACAGACCAGTATATGTTCGGTCCTTCACTGATGGTTAATCCTGTTACCGAATATAAAGCGAGGTCAAGAAAGGTTTATCTGCCGGCAGCATACGGATGGTATGACCTGCGCAGCGGAAGGCATTTCCAGGGAGGAACGGTGACGGAGGCGGATGCCCCTTACGATTATATACCTGTTTTTGCCAGGGAAGGGTCAATAGTGCCTGTCGGGCCTGAGATACAGTATTCAATGGAGAAACCGGCTGACCCGCTGACGCTGTTTGTCTACACCGGGGCTGATGGCAGCTTCGTTCTCTATGAGGATGAAGGTGATAACAACAATTACATTGAGGGGGAATACACCCTGATACCCTTTGAATGGAGCGAGGAAGAGGGTACTTTATCCATCGGTGAAAGGAAGGGAGAGTTCCCGGGGATGCTGCAGACACGCACCATCAATGTGATAAAGATATCAGCCGGGAGACCGGTGATGCTTGATTTTGATATGACACCTGATACAACTTTAAGTTATAGCGGAGAGAAGATTACTGTAACTTTGAAAGACTGACAGGGCAATCACGGTGCATGGAGTTAGGTGAATAATTTAAATTAGATCATACTGATGAAAAGACTGTTTCTTTCTGTTGTGCTAGTAACCGTTTATCTCAGCGGCAACACGCAGAGCATTGTGCCTGCCGAGTGGAAGTTCATTACAGACGACAAGCCGGAATACATTGATTCTTCCATGAACGACTACTGGTGGGATGATATTTCGCCCCTGACAGTCTGGGAGAGGCAGGGATACGAGGGCTATGACGGTTATGCATGGTACAGGGTGAAAGTGGTTGTTCCCTCCTCGATGAAGAGAAATGCTTACAGGTATGACGGCCTGATACTGAACCTGGGGAAGATTGATGACAGTGACATAACCTATTTTAATGGTCATCAGGTTGGCAGCACAGGCCAGATGCCACCTGACTATTCAGGGGCATATGATGTGCCGCGTTCATACCGTATACCTGCCGGTTATATCCGGTGGGGGAAAAAGAATACCATCGCTGTAAGGGTCTATGATGCCGGTGGCGACGGAGGTCTTTATGGCGGCCCTGTGGAGCTGACTAACATGGGTAACCCTGACCTCCTTACCCTTGGTACGGATATAGCGGCACAGGATATGATCTTTAAGGGAGCCCCTGACATTGAGATTCCCGTAACGGTAAAGAGCGGGTTCAGAAAAAAATACCGGGGAAACCTTGTCCTTAATATCGTCACCGATTTCGGAGATGAGTTCACTACAAAACAGAGTGAGGTGGTGGTGAAAAAGAAAAGCATCTCCCGTATCTGTTTCCATGTAGGTGACCTGAAGCCGGGATTCTATAAGGCCACCCTCTCCCTGGAGAGTAAAATGGGGAACAAGAAGTATAGATTCAATTTCGGGTATGAGCCTGAAAAAATAGTCTCACCGGTTGACCGACAACCTGATTTTGAGGCTTTCTGGGAGAGGACCAGGGCAGAGCTGGCAGCGGTAGACCCTCAATACAGGATGATACGCATCGATAGTCTCTGCACTGCCACGCACAATGTCTACCTCGTAGAGATGAGATCGCTGGGTAATGCGCTTATAAGAGGGTGGTACCAGGTGCCGGTCAAACCCGGCAGATATCCGGCCATTATGCAGGTGCCCGGCTACAGCTCGACCATCGTGCCTTCATACGTTAACTACGGCGATGACATCATCGGCTTCGGGCTGAACATCAGGGGACATGGCAACAGCAAGGACGATGTTAACCCCGGCTTCCCCGGATATATTCTCACTAACCTTGATGATAAGGAGAAGTATATATATCGTGGAGCTTATATGGATTGTGTCAGGGGTATCGATTTCCTCTATTCGAGGCCGGAGGTTGACGCTTCGCGTATAGCCGTGGAGGGAGCCAGCCAGGGAGGTGCACTTACATTTGCCACAGCCGCCCTGGATAATGACAGGATTGCCGTCTGTGCACCACAGGTGCCGTTTCTGTCAGACTTCAGGGACTATTTCAGGGTTGCCACCTGGCCCGGTAATGAGTTCAAAGAACTTGTCGATCAGCAGAAGAAAATGACATGGGACCAGGTTTACTATACCCTCAGTTACTTCGATATCAGGAACCTTGCACCTATGATAAAGGCACCCCTGTTGATGGGAGCGGGACTTATGGATGAGGTATGTCCACCGCATATAAATTTTGCAGCGTACAACCAGGTGACCTCTGAAAAGGCATATATTGTCTACCCCGCTGCCGGGCATGGTCTGCCGGAGCACTTTTATCATGCAAAAATGGATTGGATAAGGACACGATTCGGATTGAAATAAACAAAATAACAGCGTTATGAAAGGCAGAAACAGGTTTTTTCAACTGACGGCAGCTATTACGATAGCAGCTGCTCTGGCTGGTTGTTCGAAACAGGAGCCACGCATCAGGTCAGACTTCAACGACGGGTGGAAGTTCCTCCTTACTGACATAGATGGCGCGTGGGAAACAGATTTTGATGACAGCGGATGGAGATTGCTAAATCTGCCTCACGACTGGAGCATAGAAGGCAGTTTTAGTGAAGACAATCCTGCCTCACCAGGCGGCGGCGCACTGCCCGGGGGTATTGGATGGTACCGCAAGGCATTCACAGTCAGCTATGCCGACAGGGAGAAGCGGGTGATTGTGGAATTTGACGGCATCTACCGCAACAGTGAGGTGTGGATTAACGGTGAATACCTTGGCAAATGGCCATACGGCTACAGCTCTTTCAGCTATGACCTGACCCCATACCTCAGGTATGGCGATGACGGGAATGTCATTGCCGTAAAGGTTGACAACTCGCAACAGCCCAACTCAAGATGGTATTCTGGTTCGGGTATCTACCGCAACGTATGGCTTGTGAAAACGGAGAAGATAGCTGTTGACCACTGGGGCACCTTTGTTACTACTCCGGAAGTAAGCAGTGGGGCAGCACTGCTAAGGGTGGCCACGCAGGTGAAGAACAGCACGGGCAACAGTACGGAGATAAGGCTGAAGACCAGGGTGTATGATCCCGAAAACAGGAGGGTTGCATCTGCAGATACAGACATGATCGAGATCAGTGGTGACGGCACCGCTGTCACACAGGAGATGAAGATAAGGAAGCCCCGCCTGTGGTCGGTGGAGGAACCGGATCTTTACAGGGTGGTGACTGAGGTCTGGTCCGGACAGAAACTGACCGACAGGTATGAGACGACGACAGGCATACGGTCATTCACTTTTGATAACGAGAAAGGATTCATACTGAACGATAAGCCTGTCAAGATACTTGGTGTCTGCAATCATCATGACCTGGGTTGCCTGGGTGCAGCCGTAAACACCCGCGCCATAGAGAGACAGCTTCAGATACTGAAAGAGATGGGGTGCAATGGTATACGTACTTCCCATAACCCTCCTGCCCCCGAGCTGCTGGATCTGTGTGACCGCATGGGTTTCATCGTAATGGATGAGGCGTTCGATATGTGGAAGGTGGGGAAGACCGATTACGACTACCACCTTGATTTCGACGAGTGGCATAAAAAGGATCTGGAGGCGATGGTGCTTCGCGACAGAAACCATCCCTCCGTATTTATCTGGAGCATAGGCAACGAGGTGATGGAGCAGTGGGAGAGAGATGGCAGCGGTGAAGCTATCGCCGGCGAGCTCGCCGGTATCGTCAGGGCGCTGGATGACACACGGCCTCTGACCTCGGGATGCAATGACCCGACACCGGGGAATCCCGTGATAGCCTCGGGTGCCCTTGACCTTGTCGGGTTTAATTATATTGACTCCCTGTGGACGCGTTTTCCCATAGCCTTTCCGGGAGGGAAGTATATCGGTACTGAGACCACCTCGGCGCTTGCCACCCGTGGCAGTTATGATATGCCATCCGATATCGTACGCCGCTGGCCAGTAAGGTGGGAGCAGCCCTATATGGATCTCAATGCTGACTATACATGCTCGTCATATGATAACTGTTCGGCACCGTGGGGTACCACGCACCAGGACTCGTGGAGGCTCATCAGGGATAATGATTTCCTGGCAGGCATGTATATATGGACCGGCTTCGATTACCTTGGAGAACCCACACCATACTGGTGGCCGGCACGCAGTTCCTATTTCGGGATAGTTGACCTTGCCGGTTTTCCTAAAGACGCATACTACATGTACCAGAGCGAGTGGACAGATAAACCTGTGCTTCATATCTTCCCCCACTGGAACTGGACACCCGGTCAGACAGTGGATGTATGGGCATACACAAACTGTGATGAGGTGGAGCTCTTCATCAACGGTATCTCCCAGGGTAAGAAGGTGAAGAGCGAGCCGGACCTCAGCCTGGTATGGAGAGTGCAATATGAAGAAGGAACACTGTCAGGTGTCGGATACAAAGAGGGTATCGAGATCATGCGCGAGGAACTGAAGACAGCCGGGAAACCTGCAGCACTTGCATTGTCACCTGACAGATCTGAGCTCACGGCTGACGGGTCGGATCTTTCATTCATCACGGTAACTGTGGTGGACGAAGAGAATACTCCTGTTCCCTATGCAGACAACATGATCAGCTTCTCAGTACAGGGACCGGCAACGATAGCCGGTGTCGACAACGGGTGCCAGACAAGCATGGAGCCGTTTCAGGCCGATCACCGGAAAGCCTTTAACGGAAAATGCCTGGTGGTGCTGAAGGCAGGCAAAGAAAAGGGAGAGATCACGGTGACGGC
This sequence comes from Bacteroidota bacterium, assembly GCA_003250475.1. Classification (GTDB taxonomy): domain Bacteria; phylum Bacteroidota; class Bacteroidia; order Bacteroidales; family VadinHA17; genus SR-FBR-E99. The sequence goes on from QKGI01000042.1 coordinate 26,234, forward strand.
ATCATCAGAAGGCCTTCCCGATGAATCATGCAGCCTGACAATCAGATAAAGACCCTGGTCCCCTGGTCATAGCTCTCCCTGAGTTCGCGGGGAGTGCATCCCTTCTTCTTCCTGAATATCCTGTTGAAGTTGGAGATGTTGTTAAAGCCGCATGAGTATGCTATCTCAGCTATGGTCTTGGTGGTGGAGATAAGCATCCGCGAGGCGCTGCCCAGGCGCACCTCGGTGACGCAGTCTATGAAGGTCATGCCTGTCCTCTGCTTAAAAAAGCGGCTGAATGCCGATTCTGTCATACTCGCTATGCGGGCAGCTTCACCAAGCGAGATCTGCCTGTCAAACGATGTGTGAATAAATCCCATTACCTTCTCAATCCGCCGGCTGTTGTAGGAGAAGACCTCGGTATCGCTGAAGCCTGAGTCAGACAGTATCCGGTAATCCCTTGAGATGGAGAGGTCATGGAGGATACTCATCAGCTCCAGGACCGAATCAAAACCCTGCTTCTTCCCCAGGCTCATTATGCGTGGTTCCAGGCGTTCTACTGTCTCATGGGCAAAGAGGATACCCCTGAGCGATCTCCGTAGCATGTTACGGATGAAATTCAGCTGGTTCTTCTGGAGGAACTTTTCGTCAAAGAAATCCTTGTGAAACTGTATGGTTATCTCCTCGACCTGGTTTCTGGCAAAGCCCGTGCCGAACCATCCGTGTGGCAGTCCCGGACCCACCAGCGCAAGTTCCAGGTCTCCTATTTCCTCAACATGATCACCAATGATCCTTCTGGCACCACGGGCGTTCTTAACGAAATTGAGCTCTATCTCGTCGTGGTAATGCAGGGGAAAGTCAAACTCCGACTTCGACCTGTAGAAATAGGTGAAGCAGTCAGACTTTGTCAGCGGGGTTATCTCCCGCAGTATATTATCATGCATGTTTTCCATTTGCCGGCATATGATTATTTCAAAGTTATTAATTATATGTAAAAATCATACACTCTCTTTGGCAATTTCAGTCCACAACGAAGTATCATGTAACCAATATGATAGTAACGACAGGTAATGTTTCGTGCCGTAAGTGTCCGCAGCCCGGGTAAAAAAGTATTATATGCATGAATTCTTACTACATGGATTGCAGGCATAATGACATTAAAGTATCATGATTTAAAAGAATGGTATTACTCGTCAGCGGGTGTGAATAACTAATTTTGATTAAGATCGTAATAAGCCGCATGATAAGACAGGTATTGGCCGGGCTGCTTTTGACAATAGCCCTGGCAGGTTGCGGAGGCAACCGGAATTTTGAATATGTGACTGTAGAGGACGGTATCTTCCGGCTCGCCGGTGAACCCTATTATTTCATCGGTGCAAACTACTGGTACGGTGCTCTCCTGGGCAGCCCCGGGGAATACGGGGACCGCGACAGGCTGCTGGCGGAGCTCGATCACATGAAGAGCATAGGAATAGATAACCTGCGTGTGATGGTAGGGCCGGAAGGGCCAGATAATGAACCCTTCCGCGTTACTCCGGCGCTGCAGGTCGCGCCGGGCACCTATAACGAGGAGCTTCTTGACGGCCTTGATTACCTGCTCGCCGAGATGGGCAGGCGGGGCCTGCATGCCATACTTTTTCTTAACAACGCATGGGACTGGAGCGGTGGCTATTCGCAATATCTTAACTGGAACGGGTACGGCCCTATCCCAAACCCCAACGTCCCTCCAAATACATGGCACCAGTTTATGAGCTATTCCGGGCAGTTTAATGCATGTGAACCATGTATCGGAATGTTCGAGGATTTTATCAGGTTCATACTGGGACGTACCAACAGGTATACCGGGTTGAAATATACTGACGATCCTGCCATCATGACCTGGGAGATAGCCAACGAACCGAGGGCGTTTTCTGACGAGAACATCCCGGCCTTTGAGTCGATGATAAAACGCATTGCCGGCCTTATCCAGGAGCTTGACAAAAACCATCTCGTCACCACCGGCACGGAAGGCAGGCACGGTTGTGAACAGCAGATGGACCTCTTTGAAAGGATACATGCCGACCCTGACATCGACTACCTCGTGATGCATATATGGCCAAAAAACTGGGGCTGGCTTGACATAACGGATATACAGGGAACACTGGCATCGAGCATCGAAAAAACCAACCAGTATATTGATGACCACCTGGAGGTGGCGGAGCGCCTTAACAAGCCCATTGTGATCGAGGAGTTCGGGTTACCGCGCGATCACCATGGATATTCCCCTGATGAGCCTACAGCCTGCCGCGATGCCTTCTACAATAACGCTTTTTCACAGGTAATCTATAACGCCCTCAGGCTTGGGCCGCTGGCGGGGGCAAATATATGGGCCTATTCAGGCGAAGGCAGGGCAACAGAAGGACATACTTACTGGCTGCCGGGCGATGATTACCTGGGCGATCCGCCACAGGAGGAGCAGGGACTGAATTCGGTCTTTAACACTGACACTACGATAGACCTGATATCCGGTTATACCCGGAGCCTGGATGACGAATTAAAAAGATAGCACGGCAATGAGAAAAGCGATAGTTCCTTTAACAGTCTTACTTATTCTGACGGCCTGTAACAACGTGCCGGATAAGAGGCCGGCCACTGCCGATCCCCGGGCTTCCGCCGAAACGGTTAAGATGCTTGCCGGGCTCAGGTATGCTGTGGATAAGGGCATCATGTTCGGGCACCAGGATGACCTTGCTTACGGTATAGGTTGGGTCAGCCCCGGGGGCGAGTCCGACATCAGGAGAGTAACATCGGATTACCCGGCTGTCTACGGCATGGACCTGGGAGATATCGAACACGGATCAGGGGTGAACCTCGATTCGGTGCCCTTTGAACAGATGAAGGCCTTCGCCGGGGAGATACGGTCACGCGGAGGTGTGATAACCTTCAGCTGGCATGTTGATAATCCTCTTACAGGTGGCACGGCATGGGATATATCATCCGATAAAGTGGTGAGCTCTGTTCTCCCGGGTGGCATATGCCATGAGAAATACAGGGAATGGCTCGACAGTCTTGCCGGGTTCATGAGATCGCTGACTGATGAGAACGGTGTTGCCATCCCTGTGATCTTCCGCCCGTATCATGAGCATACCGGCAGCTGGTTCTGGTGGGGACAGAACCTGTGTACTGACGACGAGTTCATCGCCTTATGGCGGTTTACGTTCAATTATCTGTGCGGGGAGAAGGGATTGCATAACCTGCTTTTCGCATATTCTGCCGCCGGTGATTTCGAAGACAAGGAGCAGTATATGAGACGTTACCCAGGGGATGAATATGTTGACCTGGTAGGCTTCGACTACTATCAGATGCCTGGCGCAGACAGCCGGTCTTTCATCGATGCCGTCAGCAGGGGCCTTGGTATTGTCACCGGGGTTGCTGCTGAGCATGGAAAGCTCGCAGCCCTGACAGAAGCAGGGTACGAAAGCATCCCTGACTCCACATGGTGGACCGGCACACTGTGGCCTGCGGTGAAGGACTATCCGGTATCGTATGTGCTGGTATGGCGCAATGCCCATAACCGGCCGGGACACTATTATGCTCCTTACCCGGGGCAGGTGAGCGCAAAGGATTTCATTGACTTTTACAATTTGCCCGCAACACTATTCCAGGAGGATATTACAGGGCTTGATATTTACAAATAGGGATAACCGCAACCAGTATCATGGATAATTTCGCAATCCGCCTCGCGGGGCTGAAAGAGGAGCACGAGGCACTTATCACGCGCAGCAATAAAAAGATAAAACCGGGGAACGGCATATTCGAGAGATATGAATATCCCGTGCTCACCGGAGCACATGCCCCTCTTGAATGGCGTTATGATCTCAATCCTGCAACCAACCCCTACCTGATGGAGCGGTTTGGTATCAATGCGGCATTCAACGCCGGTGCGATGAAATTTGAAGGGGAATACATTCTGGCCGTAAGAGTGGAAGGGCTTGACAGGAAATCGTTCTTTGCCATTGCCGGGAGCCCCAACGGCGTTGACAACTTCCGCTTCAGGGAGTTTCCGGTCACCATGCCGGAGACAGCTGACCCTGATATCAATGTATATGATATGAGGCTGACAAGACATGAGGACGGCTGGATCTACGGCATCTTCTGCACAGAGCGCAAAGATCCGGCTGCTATGCCCGGCGACATGTCCTCGGCAATAGCCTCGGCAGGGATAGCACGCACACATGACCTGGAGAACTGGGAACGTCTGCCCGACCTGGTATCAGACAGTCAGCAGAGGAATGTGGTGCTTCACCCGGAGTTTGTCGATGGCAGTTATGCCCTTTATACAAGACCCCAGGAGGGCTTCATCGATGCAGGGAGCGGAAGCGGCATAGGATGGGCGCTGGTGAAAGACATCACTAAAGCGGTGATCCTCCCGGGTGATGAGAGAATAATAAACTTCAGGCACTACCATACGATCAAGGAGCTGAAGAACGGCGAAGGTCCACATCCGATAAAAACCCGGGAGGGATGGCTCCATATGGCTCATGGTGTGAGAGGATGTGCGGCAGGACTGCGTTATGTTCTCTACCTCTATATGACCGCCCTGGATGATCCGTCAAGGGTGATAGCGGAGCCGGGAGGATACTTCATGGCCCCGGCAGGGGAGGAACGCACCGGCGATGTCTCCAATGTGCTCTTCTCCAGCGGCTGGATAGCCGATGAGGATGATACCGTTTATATCTACTATGCATCGTCTGACACAAGGATGCACGTTGCAGTCTCTTCCATAGACAGGCTTGTGGATTATTGCCTGAACACCCCGGCCGACGGATTTCGTTCCGCGGCATCAGTGAAGACGGTGAACGCAATAATAACCCGGAACAGGGAATACCTGGCAGGAAGATGACAGAGGACACTCAACGGCTGCTGGAGGAGATGAGGGCGGAAGCGACGGAGGAGCTGACGCATAACATCATGCCCTACTGGATAAAGAGGATGCCTGACAACAGACGGGGAGGTTTCTACGGCAGGATAGACGGCCATGACAACATCATAGAGGATGCGCCCCGGGGTGCAATACTTAACGCCCGCATCTTATGGAGCTTCTCGGCCGCGTACATCACCGTAAGGGACCCGGTTTATCTTGGGATGGCAACAAGAGCCCGCGATTATATCCTGGAGCATTTTTTCGACGACAAACACGGGGGTACCTACTGGAGCCTTGACAGCAGCGGCAAACCGCTGGAGACAAAGAAGCAGATCTATTCCCTTGCTTTCTTCATCTATGCACTGACATGGTATCATATGGCCACAGGCGACAGGGAGTCGCTTGACAGGGCCATCAGTCTCTTCCGGCTCATTGAAAAATACAGCTTTGACAGTGACCATGAGGGTTATCTTGAGGCTTTCACGCGCACATGGGAAGAGATTGCCGACCTGCGCCTGAGCGAGAAGGATGCCAACGAGAAGAAGACGATGAATACCCACCTTCATCTTCTCGAGGCTTATACAAGCCTGTTCAGGGTATGGCCTGATCCTCTCCTGAGGAACCGGCTGGCCGGCCTTGTCAGGATCTTCACTGAAAAGATAGTGGACCCGGTAACATCCCATCTGAACCTCTTCTTTGATGAGGAGTGGCATTGCCGCTCCACGCTTGTCTCCTATGGTCATGACATCGAAGCTTCATGGCTGCTGCTTGAGGCTGCCGGCGCACTGGGTGAAGGTGACAGCGTGCGGGGCACTGTTCTCAGGATAGCAGCTGCAGCACATGAGGGCCTGGCGGAAGACGGTAGTCTCTTTTACGAGAGGGATGATGCTGCGGGTCATTTTGACCGCGACAGACACTGGTGGGTACAGGCCGAAGCCGTGGCAGGGTTCATGAACACCTGGCAGCTGAGTGGCGACGCCGGCTGGCTGGAACTGGCATACTCGGTTTTTAAATATATCAGGACACACCTTATCGACAGTAAGAACGGAGAATGGTACTGGAGCATAAGGGCTGACGGCACCGTCAACCGTGACGAAGATAAGGCAGGGTTCTGGAAATGCCCTTACCATAACAGCAGGATGTGCCTCGGGATAATGACAGGGATACAGGGTCCTGACGGCAAAAAGCGCTGAACAGGACGATCATTTTTCATTCATTTTTTTAGAGCTTAGTGTGGTTGAAGGGGACCGGCTGCTGCCGGTCTCCTTTTTTAGCAGATAAGTTTTAATATATAAAACACATAATCTTTTATTACTTAACAATAAATTACTAATATTATAAAATACTTTATCTCCAGTAATCTATTGTCATGAAGATTCACCGGTACGTATTGTTCTTATTGCTAATCCCGTTCACAACCACTATCCAGGCACAGGAACAGGAAACAATCAAAAAAGAAGATAAATTCAGGATAAACGGCCAGCTGGGGGCTTCACTGGTCTTTTATAATGTAGAAGGACGGGACGCCAACCGCCCTTCTTTTTCATGGATGCTGGTAGGGAACCCGGTCATCACTCTCTACGGTATCTCTTTACCCTTCTCCTTTACGGTAAGTGAGCAGGAGAGAAGCTTCCAGCAGCCTTTCAACAGGTTTGGTGTCAGTCCTTCATATAAGTGGGCTAAGCTTCATCTTGGCTACCGTAATGTGTCATTTTCAAAATACACGCTGGGAGGCCATACCATGCTGGGTGCAGGCGGAGAGTTTACTCCCGGTAAATTCCGCATAGGAGTAATGTATGGTCAGCTGCTTAAACCGGTGCCTTTCAGTTCTGTGGTTCCCTATCCGCAGACGCAGGAGGTGCCGGCATACAGGCGCACCGGGCTGGCAGTGAAGTTTGGTTAACAGCATTGATATGATCCTGTTCAGAGGGAACGATGTTGCAGGATCTATTGCAGACACAAGCCTGCTGCTACTTCCGGGCTCAAATGTGGTTATCTCCCTGCTGACTCACCAGAGGCTGCTGAAGAACTTTGTCTTTGACCTTGAGTTTGCCAACAGTCTGTATACAGAAGATAACCGCCTCACTGGTGATCCCGGGATGACGCCCCTGCCTCTTGTCAGCAAACTTATTGTAAACAATATAAGCACCTCCGGCAGCAACGCCATTGATGCTTCGTTCGGGTATGACTCCAGGCCTTTCGATCTTAAGGTAAGGTTCAGGCAGATTGACCCGGGATTCAGATCCATGGGCACCTATTACATGCAGAACAATATCAGGAATATAACTGTGGAGCCTTCACTAACCCTGTCAAAGGAGAGATATGTGATCTCAGGCAGCCTGGGTTTCCAGCGTGACAACCTTAAAGAGACACTGGCACACCAGACGAACCGCACCATCGGTTCTGTAAGGGTGTCGGCCAATCCGCTGAAATGGTACCGGGCCGACCTTAACTACTCCAACTATGACATCAACCAGACCTCGGGAATAAATCCGCTTGACCCGTTGAGCACCATCAACCGTATTTCGCAGACAACAAGCAGTATAAGCCTGATGCAAAATTTCTCACTGACAGGCAAGACTATTATGCAGAATCTGCTGGTAACTGTAAATGACCAGGCCATGACTGATCATGTCAACAATACCGGTAACTCGTTCAGGACACTGGTGGCGATGGGTTCCTACATCATCGGTTACCTCCCGCTGAAGCTTAATCTCTCACTCACCTGGAGCTACTCCTCTGTTGACATGCCTGTCACACAAAACACAATATATGGTCCCGCGGCGTCACTGTCTGCCTCTATGCTCAAGGGCAGGCTAAGTATGGCGATGACCGGCTCTCGTTTTGCAAACTATATTGATGACAATCTTTATAATCATATCACAACAGCTACATTAACAGCTAGTTATAAAATAACTAAAAAGCATCTTGTCAGATCAAGATTTTATATGAACCAGGGTACAGGTACATCTGCTTATACTGAAACAAAAGGTGAATTCGGTTATGGATTTATATTCTGAACAAATAAAAAACAGCAGGTCTTTCCTGCTAAGGTCGGCCCTGTTGTTACTGCTGTTGTCTGTATCATCTGCCACGGCATTAGCTCAGGTAACGGCTTCAGTTGCTGTCATGCCGCCATACAGTCCTGACATTGAGCGATATGCGGATAACACAAGGATCACTGTCCTGGCTTTTGACTATGGTGATATCGAGTGTTCTCTCCGACTGACCATTACAGGTGATAATGGGGTAGAATTAGTATCGTTGATTGACTTCATGTTTCAGACTTTTTCTCTTCAGAATGGTATACCGGTTATTCTTTCCGGTCCGGACCTGGCGGAGTATTTTGATCTGAACCATCTGATCGTATCGGGCATTGACCCTGCAGAGCTTGCAAGCCAGGGACTGCCTCCGGGGAATTACCGCATATGTGCCAGGGTCTACAGCGGAGGCAGGCCTCTTTCGGAGGATGTTCCTTCAGGCTGCAGTAACTTCTTCAGGGTAAACTATCTGCAGCCGCCGATGCTTATCTCACCTGCAGACGGAAGCGAAATTGAAAATACCCTTGCGCAGCAGGTCATTTTCAGCTGGACTCCTTCACCCGGGGCGCCGGTCTGGACATCTTATGTTCTGAAGATCGTTGAGATAACTGATCCCGGCAGGGACCCGGATGAGGCGATGTTGTCAGCCACCACGCCTCCATTTTTTGAGGAGGAGGTTAATGGAACATCTTTCCTGTACGGCCCGGCTCAGCCTTTACTCGATCCCGGGAAGAGATATGCCTTCCAGGTGATAGCTACTGACCTGGAGACCAACAGCAGGTTTGAGAACTTCGGACGCAGTGAGGTCTATTCGTTTCGTTTCGGAAAAGAGTC
>QKGI01000118.1 GCA_003250475.1 Bacteroidota bacterium
CAGGGAGGGCAGCGTCAATAAATGATCCGGTGGATCATTTGAGCGAGGGGCCGGATTGCAGGGGGACCGAGCGTCAATAAATGATCCGGTGGATCATTTTAGCGAGGGGCCGGACTGCAGGGAGGGCAGCGTCAATAAATGATCCGGTGGATCATTTTAGCGAGGGGCCGGACTGCAGGGATGGCAGCGTTCTGTTTGTACGCCCGCTACACAAAGCCATAAAAGGCTCCACCAAACAACATGCGGTTCGCACCTTTTCCGGTTTGCTTACCCGCTGCCAACGTATGTTTATTATTAATAAAATACGATTTTGCTTATGCGCCTCATAATTGCGAGGGACATGACAACACCCTCTGCAGGTGTTAAATCACCGTCACCAGCAAAAGAATCACAGCAAGCCTTGCCGCTGTGATTTCAACTATCCTATGATCGAAAGTACTATTGGATGAAGGGTATCGATATCGGGTATCTGAACACCTCTCCCTTTGCAGACTTTATGCTTGCCAATATGATGCATATGAACTCAAGCAGGAAAAGTGCCAGCAACAGGGGTACCCCCACAACAATAAAACAGAGTGGAATAAGCAGTATTGAGTAGAGAAGCACTGACAGCTGGAAATTCATAGAGGCCTTGCCGTTTGAGTCTACCCATTCTGATTCATCCTTCCTTGATATCCAACAGATAAGAGGACCGATGATTCCGCCGAACGGAAAAAAGTATCCGGCAAATGCCGACAGGTGGCAGAACATCGACCAGTCACGTTCCGATTGAGTGTATGTTTTTATTTCTTCCATCTCTTTTATTTTAAAGACGCTTTATGTGACTAAATGCTGCATGATCAGAAGCGCGCCAGTCTTTTTAAATCACTGATCAGTAGACCGCTGGCATTCCGGCTGTCAACCATGTGGCTGTCATAATAATACATCACGGCATCATCAGTTCCTATGAGCATTTTCATACATGTTCCTGTCTGTTTGACGCCATCAGGCCCTACCTTATGTACAATAAGCACATCCTTTGCCTGTTCGTCAACGGCCCTGATGATCTCCTCCTCGTCAACGATCCTTACCTTGTATGGATAATAGGCACTGATCCTTTCAAGGCTGTTTATCTCCGGTGAAAGGTCATTCTCCCTCACCAGGATAGTCTTGTTCCTGATATCAGGCACATTCTTGTTGTAATATTTCAGATAACGAAGCGCAGTGGTTGTGGGATTCTTTGTTACCAGCTGCGCGTGGTACTCCATGAACCTGACAATGAGACCAAGCTTGTAACTGTATTCCTCCTCGGGCGCCCCGGCAAAAGAAAGCGGGATTGCGCAAAATTCCGGAAGCTGGTCAAGCTCATCCACATCAGCCCCCAGAAGAAGATTGAGGAAATCATATGCCGAGCCGGACTTGTCATTGCTGAAGTTTGTGATGGTCAGCACAATAAATGAGTAAGCAGGATCTGTGCGCATGACATTGAACTCTGTCTCGGAAATATACCTGACAGGGGTTACCTTCCAGTATTTGTTTACGGCATCCTTTATCTCACTGTTATAGAAAGAGAACTGGTTGTCTTCGAGCACGACACAGGTTACAGATTTCACGAACTTCTCAGCATCAGCGGCAGTGGGATATGGCCTTTGCTGGGCATTAGCCATTGAGATGAACAGGATAAGAAAAGCAAGGAGTAGTGGTTTCTTCATATGATAGCTATTTACCAGCAGGCAGGAAAACCGGATGTTTCTCATTGAATTTCCTCAGGAACACAAACATCTGCTTTTTCTGGTTCTTGTTACGCATGGAGACGAACTCTTCATAAAGCTCCGGGTCCCTCATCAGCAGCGCTTCAAGGTTTTCAAGGTTGTATTCGTATGATTTTCCTGTCTCAAAATCGATCATGAACATCTCAAGGTCCGTGCGTGATGAGTTGCTCCTGTAGGGATATCCTCCGTAATAGTAAGGATCGTAGTAGCGTGAGGAGTAGGGACTGTAGTAACTGTATGGCGAATAATACGACCTGTAAGGAGAATAATAAGGATCATAGTATCCGTACGGGTTATAGCCCTGTGTCTGTGTCGTCACGTCAGCAACAAAGTGGATTATCGATCCGAAAAAGGTGATACGGTTAAATGTATTCTGCACTTTGACATAGAGCACACCGTTACGGGCAAAGCCCCATATGGAGCTTTTCTCTATCTCCTGTCTGACGCCCATGTTATCATAGAAGTAAATCTTCTCTGATGAGATGACCTGGTCAAAGAAGTCCTTATCATTATAATCAACTGACGTAAAGAGTTTGGCTTTCGGTATTGGACTGTTCGTCTTAACCATATCAAAGTTCAGGTATATTCCATCCCTGAACTTGAAGTCAGGTGTATATTGAATAAGAGTATCACCCTGCTGAGCAATGGCCATACATGAGGTGATCACCGTGGTGATCAGTATCATTGCTGTCTTTTTCATCACACTCTTTTTCAGGTTTTACCTCAAATATTATACCGTAAGGCAAAAATAATCTTTTATCCGCACTGAAAGCACCGCCCTCTTTATCTTTATTGAAATTCATGTATCTTTGAGAGTCATTATTCTACTGGACCCACAAAATGCCAAGAAGATTTAAAACTGCCGCCATCCCGCATTCGGACCTGATGACCCGCAGGACGAGGGACAGGATCCTTCTGCCTGTGGCTATAGCACTGCTGCTGGTGATCATTGCCCTTGTCACCGCCCTGGTCAATATGGTATACCTGCCTTTTACTGCAGGTGCGCTGGCTGTCGTACCGATGCTGGTAGCCATCTCAGAATTGCGAAAGCTCATAGCCGACAGCAGGTCAATAATTAAGGAGATGGCCTCCATAGCAGAGAAGAATGAGGAGGTGATAAATTCCTTTTCGCACAAGATAAGGGAGCCGCTCAATAACCTTGTACTGCTGGGTAACATGCTCCGCGAAACGGCCTCCACACCCAAACAGCAGGAACTGGTTGAGACTTTCATTGCCTCCACCGGTTCAATGGTCGAGGTGGTCAATGAACTCACCATGGAGACTGCAGGCAACATCACCTTTGAACGCAGGGGAGAGATCCGGTTCAGGCTTGGTCCTATCATCCAGGATACCATTGAGCTTATGAGGCTCAACAGGAGTCAGGATCAAAGCATGGTCATTTATGATGATCATGGTGAGGGAGAGAGCGAGTACCGGGACGATCCGATCATTCTTAAGCAGATACTTATTGACCTGCTCAGTGCAGCGATCTCCGAAACAACAGGAAAGGTAACCATAAAGATACAGGTGAGGGAGACAGGTGAGCGTGATGGTATGCAGAGAGTAGAATTCACTCTCTCCTCCAACAACCCTGTCGTATTCATCGGTGAGGGCCGGCAGCCCTGGCCTCTTTCAGGCAGACTGATACGTGATAATGGTGGAAGCTGGCAGGAGACCTCTGCCGGAACAGGCTCATACTTTGTGTTTAACCTGAACATGAGGAGGGCCGAAAAGGTTGAGCGGCCGGCGGCGGCTACCACCCTCATAAAGGGAATACCAAGTGAAAAAAACAAAAAGGAACTGAAAGACCTCTGCATACTGCTTGTTGAGGATAACCCTATCAACCAGCGTATCACCCAGCTCATGCTTGAGCCGCTTATAAGGCGTATTGAGATAGCGCGTAACGGAAAGGAGGCCCTTGATATGTTCGGCACATCGCGATATGACCTGATACTCATGGATGTGCAGATGCCGGTAATGAACGGACTGGTTGCCGCAGATAAGATAAGAGGGCTGGAGATGAGCACCCAGATGCATGTGCCTATAATAGCCATAACGGCCAATGCCATGCTCGGCGACAGGGAACAGTGCCTCGCGGTTGGTATGGATGATTATATCAGCAAGCCTATCGAGCCGGAGGTTCTCATCGAGAAGATCACTGCCCTGATCTGAAATCAGAAGGGCCTCACCCCGAGGATCATCATATCGTCGATCTGATCATGACCATCCATCCATGATGCAATGGTCTCGTCGAGTATCCTCTCCTGGTCGTTGAGGGGGTATTTGCTGATTGTCAGAAGCAGGTGCCTCAGCCGCCGGTACATAAATTTCTTGTTCTCGGGACCACCAAACTGGTCAGCGTAACCATCAGAGAAAAGATAGAGGATATCGCCTTCCTGAAGCTTGAAGGTACTACGGTTAAAGGAGACCATGGCGAAAGACTGCACTACATTCTTCTTGTCTCCCTTTAACTCAATGAGCTTGTCGTCACGTACAATATAAACCGGCAGAAAAGCACCGGAAAACTCCATCTCACGTGTTCTCCTGTCGATAATGCATATACTCATCTCAATACCATCCCTGATCAGGGCCTTGCCACTCTCCTCCTTAAAAAAAGCTGACTCCAGCTCTTTATTCATTGTCAGAAGCACCTGGTCACTGTCATCAACATTCATTTCGTTGATGATCTTCTGTATGAGTTCAAGCCCTATCATCGACATGAGGGCACCCGGTACGCCATGGCCTGTACAGTCAGCCGCGGCAATGAAACACTTGTCATCTTTCTCCCCGAACCAGTAGAAGTCACCGCTGACAATATGTTTAGGGCGGTAGAAAATGAAATAGTCGGAGACCAGTTTACGTATATGGTGCTCTGCCGGCAGAAGGGCCGCCTGGATACGACGGGCATAGTTAAGACTGTCTGTCAGGTCCTTATTGCGTAACTGAAGCTCTGACCGCTGTACCTCTATCTCTCCGTAGGCGCTCTTCATCTCGGTAAGATGTTTCCTGGTGCGCACCAGGACCCAGAACTGCAGTATAGCCAGGTAAACAAGCGCAATGACGATGAATACCACAATGACATAGTTAAGTACAGGGTTGTTTATGAGTCCCTGTGCTTTCCCGGAAAAGAGAGCCGCTGACAGCAGTGTATTCACCTTATTTCTTTCTTTTTGTATCAACGGAAGCCTCTCCCGGCTTGACCAGCGGAAGCAGCTTCAATGAGGGGGATTCATGAAAACTGCCCGTACCATATTCGTTCCACCGCCTGTCTACCAGGGTAATCGTCTCCATGCCGGAACAGACAACATTAGGCCATTCCCGCGGGAAGGCGGGTATGGAGTCTGTTTTTGATGTAGCATCAAGGAAGAGCGCCCCTCCTTCAAGATGGTACAGGTCTCGCGCCGGGTCACTGTTGCCTGTTACAAGCCATGTTATCATTGCCGGGTCATCTGTGTCAGCACCATCGTCAAGAGCTATTGTTACCGTACCGGCAAGGGTGAGTGGCGCGGGCAGGGAGGCGGCAAGCTTATGCATATCAAGACCTTCAGGAGGTTTTCTGACAGTCAGTACCACAACCGGCTGGCCATACTCGGCAAAAGTCTTCATTCCGGTAATACTGTCACCGGTAACCTCGGCGTCGGTGAGCAGCAGCAGGGGAACGGAGTGGAATTCTTCAATACGTTCCTCAGAAAGCTTTACCGTTGCATCGATCCCAAGCTTACCACCGACACTGAATGTATCTGATGAGTGGTCAAGAACATCAAGCGGTCCCCTGGTAACAAGCAGGTCGGCCTCAAACCTGACATTGGAAAAGAAAGCATCGGCAACTGCCCTGTAGTCATCAGCATGTACAGGGCTGCTGACAACTATGATATACTTGCTGAGCATCATCTGTCCGGCCCCGAAAAGGGAACTCAGCACTTTCATTCCCTGTCCGGGGAATGTCTTTTCGATGCTGACGATAACAAGGTTATGCGCCACACCTGCAACGGGCATATGCAGCTCACGTATCTCCGGTGCAATGGTCAGCCTGATCGGGGCCAGGAATATCTTTTCAGTGGCTTTTCCCATCCACGCATCTTCCATTGGCGGCACTCCCACTATGGTGGCGGGGTAGACAGCATTCTTACGGTGGGTGATGCAGGTCACGTGAAAAAGAGGATATTGATCCGCCAGTGAGTAAAAGCCTGTATGATCGCCGAATGGCCCTTCTGTCACACGGGCTTCCGAGGTGTCGATGTAACCTTCAATGACGATGTCAGAATCAGCAGGTACCCACAGGTCATTTGTAAGGCACTTCACGAGGGTAACCCTTTTATGGCGCAGGAAGGCAGCAAGCAGGTATTCGCTTATATCTTCAGGCAACGGGGCCGTGGCCGCATAGGTATAGACAGGATCACCGCCCAGCGTCACTGATACCGGCATCCGTCCTCCTCTGAGCTTCCATGCCTCATAATGCCGTGCCCCTGTCTTATGACGGTGCCAGTGCATCCCGGTAGTGTCTTTGCTCATAACCTGCATCCTGTACATACCGAGATTTGTACTTCCTGTTTCAGGATGCCTGGTATGCACCAGCGGCAGTGTGATAAACCTGCCGCCGTCATGAGGCCAGCACTTCAGAACAGGCAATATGCCAAGATCAACCACCGGTTCAACAACCTCCTGGCATTCTCCCCTGCCTCTCTTTCTGCGTGGTGAGAGCCTCAGGAGGTTGAGCATACCAGGTAGCCGCAACAGTTTACCTGAGAATCCGTCCGCCTGGCTTATAGAATCGACAAGTGAAAATATCTCTCTCCCCGTGTCACTGAGAGAGCTACGGCTGATGGCTGCTGCCATACGCTCATCAGATGCAAAGGCATTTATCAATAAAGGAAATGCTGTTCCGGTATCCTCAAAGAGCAGCGCCTTGCCGCCGTTCTTCACCATCCGGTCAGCTATCTCGGTGATCTCAAGAACAGGATCAACATTACAACTGACGCGCGTAAGGTCGCCGCGTGATTCAAGAAAGTCTACAAAAGTGACCAGGCCGTTGAATGACATTTATTAGCAGATTTCTACAAATATATAATAAAAAAGGTGTATCATCAGATACACCCTTTCTCATGTCCGCCTGACGGCGGATTCTCCTTTTGAACCGGGGAGAGTTAATTACGGTATATTCAGGTCAGCCCCTGGTGCCGTATACAGCGTTTGCACCCAGTTCCTCCTCAATCCGGAGAAGCTGGTTGTACTTGGCAATGCGGTCTGTGCGGCTGAGTGACCCGGTCTTGATCTGACCAGAGTTGGTAGCCACTGCCACATCGGCTATTGTTGCATCCTCGGTCTCACCCGAACGGTGTGAGGTAACGGTGGTGTATCCTGCCCTGTGCGCCATCTCGATGCAGCTGAGGGTCTCGGTAAGGGTTCCTATCTGGTTCAGTTTGATGAGGATTGAGTTGGCACAACCCAGCGCTATACCCTTCTCAAGATACTGAACATTTGTAACGAACAGGTCATCGCCCACGATCTGTACCCTGGAGCCGAGCTGCTGGGTATGCAGCTTCCATCCGTCCCAGTCACCTTCAGCCATACCGTCTTCAATGGAGTCTATGATAGGATATTTCTCAACCAGCGCAGTCAGGTAGTCAGCCTGCTGTTGCGGTGTAAGCTTCTTCCCATTTTCACCTTCGAACCTGGTATAGTCATAAATACCATCCTTGAAGAACTCGCTTGCAGCGCAGTCGAGAGCGATAGTGACATCTTTTTCCGGCTGGTAACCTGCATTGGTGATAGCCTTGATAATACTTTCAAGGGCATCTTCGGTGCCATTGAGTGAAGGTGCGAATCCGCCTTCATCACCTACTGCTGTGCTCAGACCACGTTCCTTGAGTACCTTCTTCAGAGAGTGAAATATCTCTGCACCCATCCTGAGCCCTTCTGCAAACGATGGTGCTCCCTTGGGCCTTATCATGAATTCCTGGAATGCTATGGGAGCGTCGGAGTGGGACCCGCCGTTGATAATATTCATCATTGGAACAGGTAATATGTGAGCGTTGGCGCCGCCAATATACCTGTAGAGGGGCAGGCCGTGATATGCAGCTGCAGCTTTGGCACACGCCAGTGAGACTCCCAGTATGGCATTGGCCCCGAGGTTACTCTTGGTCGGTGTACCATCGAGATCAAGCATCTTGCGGTCAATGGAGGTCTGGTCAGTAACATCCATACCCATTATATCCTCTGCAATAATATTATTGACATTATACACAGCCTTAAGGACTCCCTTGCCCAGATAGCGGTTCTTGTCACCGTCTCTCAGTTCCAGGGCCTCATTCTCGCCTGTTGATGCGCCTGATGGCACAGCTGCCCTGCCTGAAGCACCGCTGGCTGTTACTACTTCGACCTCTACAGTCGGATTACCTCTTGAATCAAGGATTTCTCTTGCATGAACACTAATTATTTGACTCATTGTCTTTTATGATTTATTTGAACAATCTGCAATTTATAAAAAAAAGGGATACGGTCATAAAGACAATATCCCTTTAATATATAACCATTTACTGTTATTCTTTGGTTTCCTCTTCAGTGGCGCTTTCTTCGGGAGTTGTTTCAGTCTCTGCAGGTGTTTCATCAACTGTCTCTTCCGTTGTTTCAGCTACTGCTGCTTCTGCTGTCTCAGCAACGGCTGCTGCAGCTTTCTCCTCTGTTTTCTTCTTCGTGCTGCGGCGACGGCGTGTTGATTTGGCTTTTGTACCTGCATCAGCCAGCATGTTCTCATTGAAATCGACGAGCTCGATGACACACATCTCGGCGGAGTCACCCAGCCGGTTTCCTGTTTTCAGGATACGTGTATAACCTCCCGGCCTGGTTGCGATACGGGGGGCCACCTCTCTGAAGAGTTCCGAGACGGCGTTTTTATTCTCAAGATAACTGAATACCACCCTGCGTGAGTGAGTTGAATCATCCTTTGACTTGGTAATGAGGGGTTCAACGTATGTTCTCAGTGCGCGCGCTTTTGCGGTGGTGGTCGTAATACGCTTGTGAAGGATCAGTGAAGATGCCAGGTTAGCCATCATTGCTTTCCTGTCAGCACTTTTTCTTCCAAGGTGGTTTATAGCATTTAAATGTCGCATTTCTCTCTGTCCTTACCTGTTATTAATCTTTGTCGAGTTTATATTTTGCCACATCCATCCCGAATGAGAGGTTCATTGTTTCAAGAAGCTCATCAAGTTCGGTGAGCGACTTCTTGCCGAAGTTGCGGAACTTAAGGAGGTCATTCTTGTTGAACTTGACGAGGTCACCCAGGGATTCGACCTCTGCTGCCTTGAGGCAGTTGAGGGCTCTCACTGAGAGATCCAGGTCAACAAGCTTGGTTTTAAGGAGCTGACGCATGTGGAGTATCTCCTCGTCAAACTCTTCGTTTGCCATCTTGTCTTCATAATCAATGGTGATCTTATCTTCCGAGAAGAGCATGAAGTGGTAAATGAGGATCTTGGCGGCCTCTTTAAGTGCATCTTTCGGATGGATGGATCCGTCGGTTGTGATCTCAAGAATAAGTTTTTCGTAGTCAGTCTTCTGCTCTACCCTGTAATTTTCGATCGAATACTTGACGTTCCTTATCGGGGTGAATATCGAGTCAACGGCTATCACGCCAAATTCTGCTTCAGCCGGCTGGTTATCCTCTGCCGGAACGTATCCCCTGCCCTTGTTGATGTTGATCTCCACCTGCAGTTTTACATCAGGTTCCATCCTGCAGATGACCAGTTCCGGGTTCAGTACCTCGAAGCTGCTGAGGGCATTATTAAGGTCGCCAGCTTTGAATACCTCCTGGCCCGATAGTTTGACCATGATTTTTTCGCTATCGACATCCTCAACCATTCTCCTGAACCTTACCTGTTTCATGTTCAGGATAATCTCAGTGACATCTTCCATGACTCCTGTTACTGTGGAGAACTCATGGTCAACACCTTCAATCTTAATTGCGGTGATGGCAAATCCTTCAAGTGATGACAGAAGGATTCTCCTGAGGGCATTACCCACGGTGATGCCATAGCCTGGTTCAAGAGGGCGGAATTCAAACTTTCCGTACTGATCGTCCGCCTCAAGTAGTATTACTTTGTCAGGTTTCTGGAATGCTAATATGGCCATATGAATTGTATTACTTTATTACTTGGAATATAGTTCAACTATAAGTTGTTCCTTGATATCTTCCGGTATGTCGGATCTCTCAGGTACACTCATGTATTTTCCGGCCATCTGTGTCTCATCCCATTCCAGCCATGACAGTTTTGATCTGCGGTTGGTGCCCAGGCATTCGACGATTGCTTCGAGTGACTTTGATTTTTCGCGCACACCGATGATATCGCCAGGGCGAAGGAGGGAAGAGGGGATGTTCACCACGTTTCCGTTAACTGTTATATGACGGTGGGATACGAGCTGCCTGGCTGCCGGTCTTGTAGGGGCAATTCCGAGGCGGTAAACCACGTTGTCAAGGCGTGACTCAAGCATCTGCAGAAGCACAAGCCCTGTCACTCCGGAGGCAGAAGCCGCTTTTTCAAAGAAGTTGCGGAACTGGCGCTCAAGAAGACCATAGGTATATTTCACCTTCTGTTTCTCACGCAGCTGCACGCCGTATTCGGATGTCTTTTTTCTCTTTTTGCTCAGACCATGCTGGCCGGGAGGGAAATTTTTCCTGTCGAGGTATTTGTCAGGGCCGAAAATAGGCTCTCCGAATTTCCTGGCGATTTTTGATCTGGGTCCTGTATATCTTGCCATTGAATATAATGTTTATCTATTTATACAATATAATATATGCCATTTATACCCTTCTCCTTGACGGCGGGCGGCATCCGTTATGAGGCATAGGTGTAACGTCAATAATCTCGGTCACCTCAACACCACTGTTGGATATGGCACGGATAGCTGATTCACGGCCTGATCCGGGGCCCTTAACAAAAACTTTCACCTTACGGAGACCAAGTTCAAAAGCAACCTTAGTGCATTCTTCAGAAGCCATCTGAGCAGCATAGGGAGTGTTCTTCTTCGAACCCTTGAACCCCATCTTGCCAGCTGACGCCCATGAGATCACCTGTCCCGAACTGTTTGTAAGGCTGATGATTATATTGTTGAATGAGGAATGAACGTGAGCCTGTCCCACTGGTTCAACCTTTACGACCTTCTTCTTTAACGTCCCAGTCTTTTTTGCCATATGTTAATTATTTAGTAGCTTTTTTCTTGTTAGCAACGGTCTTCTTACGGCCTTTACGGGTACGGGCGTTATTCTTAGTGCTCTGGCCTCTCACCGGAAGTCCGATACGGTGGCGGATACCGCGATAACAGCCGATATCCATCAGTCGTTTGATATTAAGTTGTGTCTCGGAGCGAAGTTCCCCTTCAAGCTTGTAGTTCTCGGAAAGGATCTGACGGATAGCATTGATGTTATCGTCATTCCATTCCTCGACCTTCATCTGGCGGTCAACACCAGCCCTGTCAAGCACTTTCTGTGCAGTGCTCCGTCCGATTCCATAGATATAAGTAAGAGCCACTTCGCCCTGCTTATTCCTTGGTAGGTCTACCCCATTTATACGTGCCATATACCTCTTTTAATTTGAAGTGCAAAGTTAATAAATTTTATCCCTGCCTCTGCTTGAACTTGGGATTTTTCTTATTTATCACATACAGACGCCCATTCCTCCTTACTATCTTGCAGTCGGCCGAGCGTTTTTTTATTGATGCTCTTACTTTCATCGCAGTGTTTTTTCTATTTGAATCTGAATGTTATTCTTCCTTTGGTAAGGTCATAAGGCGACATTTCAACCTTCACTTTGTCACCCGGCAGTATTTTGATATAATGCATCCTCATTTTGCCGGAGATATGGGCGGTTATGATATGCCCGTTCTCGAGCCTGACTCTGAACATCGCATTTGAAAGTGCCTCGATGATCGTTCCGTCAATCTCTATTGATGGTTGTTTGGCCATATACTTACCTCTTTAGTAATACTTCCTCAATATAATCATATGTTGTGAGCAGATCGGCTTTGCCATCCCTGACCGCAACAGCGTATTCATAATGTGCCGACGGTTTGCCGTCACCTGTCCTGACTGTCCACCCGTCACTTTCGACGCGTGTATTTTTGGTACCCATGTTGATCATCGGCTCGATGCAGATGACCAGGTTTCTCTCGAGTCTTGTTCCTGTGCCGCGCTTACCGAAGTTGGGCACTTCCGGTCCTTCGTGCAGGTGTCTGCCCAGCCCGTGACCCACCAGTGTACGTACCACAGAGTATCCTCCGCTCTCCGCCTTCACCTGTACTGCATGGGATATGTCTCCCACGCGGTTGCCGGTAACGGCTTCCAGTACTCCTGCCTCAAGCGAGGCCCTGGTGTACTCCAGGAGGCGCAGTATCTCGGGCTTCACCTCGCCCACCGTGAAGGTGAAGGCGCTGTCACCGTAGAAGCCGTTGAGTATCACCCCGCAGTCGATCGAGACTATATCGCCCTCACGAAGGGCATAGTCTGAGGGTATCCCATGTACTACCTCGTCATTGACAGATGTGCAGAGTGTGCGGGGGAAGCCGGCATAGCCCTTGAAGGCAGGCAGTGCACCGTGATCCATGATAAAGGTCTCGGCTATACTGTCAAGCTGGAGTGTTGTCACCCCCGGCCTGATGTGCCCGGCTACTTCCGCAAGAGTCCTGGAGACAAGCATATTGCTCGCCCTCAATAACTCTACTTCTGCATCCGTCTTAATATAAATCATCAAAGAACGTACTGGTCTTAAATAGCCGACACGGCTCCGGTCCTGCCCTTGACACGGCCCGATTTCATAAGACCGTCATAGTGGCGCATAAGCAGATGACTCTCTATCTGCTGCAGAGTATCAAGCACAACGCCCACAAGAATAAGAAGCGAGGTGCCGCCGAAGAACTGTGCGAACTGACCGCTGATGCCGAAATTGACAGCGAAAGCGGGCAGTATTGCTATTATTGCCAGGAAAATAGAACCGGGAAGGGTTATCCGTGACATGACCGTGTCAAGAAACTCCACCGTTTTGCGCCCTGGTTTGATGCCGGGAATGAAACCGCCGTTCTTCTTCATATCTTCCGCCATCTGCACCGGGTTTATTGTCACCGCGGTGTAGAAGTATGTAAAGAGTATGATAAGAATCGCCGTCACCAGGTTATACCAGAACCCGTACATGTTTGTGAATGCCACGACAAAACCGGATCCTGATTCCCTGAATCCTGCAAAGATTACCGGCAGCATCATGATCGCCTGGGCGAAGATGATAGGCATAACACCTGCTGCGTTCACCTTGAGAGGTATGTACTGCCTTACGCCGCCATACTGTTTGTTGCCCACGATGCGCCGTGCATACTGTACCGGTATACGGCGTGTGCCCTGCACAAGCAGTACCGAACCCAGTATTACAACAAACAGGAACACTATCTCTATCAGCAGCGCTACAAGTCCTCCTGCACCGTTGATACGTGTCCCGGCTTCAAACACGAATGCCACCGGGAAGCGGGCTATGATACCCACCATGATTATTAGTGAGATACCGTTGCCGATACCTTTATCCGTTATCTTTTCGCCGAGCCACATTACAAATATTGTCCCGGCCGTAAGTATTATCACAGATGAGACCTTGAAGAATGCCCCCTGGAGCACGAAAGCCGCAGGCGGAAGAATAGCATGCAGGTTGGCGAGGTATGTGGGTGCCTGCAGGATAAGAATACCAACTGTCAGGTACCTGGTATACTGGTTCATCTTACGTCTGCCGCTCTCACCCTCCTTCTGCAGTTTCTGGAAGTAGGGGAAGACAATGCCGAGAAGCTGAATGACGATAGATGCCGAGATGTATGGCATGATACCCAGGGCAAATATTGATGCCTGCGAGAAAGCACCACCCGAGAACATATCCAGCAGCCCCATGATACCTTTCGAAGTCTGTGTACGCAATCCTTCAAGCATTGAGGGGTCAATACCGGGAAGGGTGATATATTTACCCAGACGGTAGAGTGCGACGATAGCAAGAGTATAGAAGATCCTGGCTCTGAGATCTTCGATCTTGAAGATATTCTTTATGGTCTGTAAAAATTTCATGCCTTACAGTTTAACTGCGGTTCCCTGATTTGCTTCTATTGCTGCCTGGGCAGATTTGCTGAAAGCGTGGGCATGAACCTCAAGCTTTTTTGTCAGCGTACCTTTACCCAGTATCTTTACCAGAGCATTCTTGTTTACCAGGCCTGCGGTGAGCAGTGTCTGGAAGTCGATGCGCTCAGTATTCAGTTTTTCGGCAAGTGTCTCGAGAGTGCTAAGGTTGATACCTTTGAACTCAACTCGGTTGATATTCTTGAAGCCCGACTTGGGGACCCTTCTCTGGAGGGGCATCTGGCCGCCTTCGAAGCCTACCTTCTTGCTGTATCCCGAGCGTGACTTAGCGCCCTTATGGCCGCGTGTGGATGTGCCGCCGTGGCCTGATCCCTCACCTCGTCCGATGCGCTTTTCTTTTTTCACCGATCCGCGGGCCGGTTTTAAATTGCTTAAATCCATTGCGAAAATATATAATGCTGTTAATACCTTATAGTTTCTCTACCTTAACCAGGTGTTTCAGCTTGTTGACCATACCCATTATCTGTGGTGTATCTTCGTGCTCAACAGTCTGATGCATCTTCCTGATACCCAGTGAAGCGAGAATCTTCTTCTGTGATTCGGGCTGTCCTATCTTACTTTTGATCTGGGTTATTCTGACCTTTGCCATGATAATGAAATATTTCTAACCGTTAAACACTTTTTCCAATGTCACTCCCCTGTGGTCTGCCACCGTACTGGCATCACGCAGCTCGAGCAGGGCAGCTATAGTTGCCTTGACCAGGTTATGCGGGTTTGACGAGCCCTTTGATTTTGCGAGCACATTCTTTACTCCCACGCTCTCGAGGACGGCACGCATAGCTCCACCGGCCTTGATACCTGTTCCTTCGGTTGCGGGCTTGATGAAGACATATGCACCTCCGAACTTGCCGTACTGCTCATGAGGTATGGTACCCCGGTGCACCGGCACCTTGATGAGGTTCTTCTTGGCATCCTCTATGCCTTTGGCGATGGCGGTAGTGACTTCACTTGCCTTACCCAGTCCGTGGCCCACGATGCCTTTCTCGTCACCAACGACAACGATGGCAGAGAAGCTGAATGTACGCCCACCTTTGGTTACTTTAGTTACTCTCTGGATGCTTACCAGCCTGTCGGTAAGTTCAAGATCACTGTTCTTTACTCTCTTTATTCCGTATGCCATACTGATTAGAATTTTAAGCCGCCTTCGCGTGCTCCGTCAGCTAATGATTTCACTCTGCCATGATACTGGTATCCGCCTCTGTCAAAGACAACGGCTTCAATGCCTTTCTCCTTGCACACTTCGGCCAGACGTTTGCCCACAAGAACTGCCACCTCGCTCTTCTTCTTCCCGGTAACGGCGGCAATCTCCTTCTCCCTTGATGAGGCTGATGCCAGGGTAACACCATTAACATCGTCAACAGCCTGGGCGTATATCTGTTTGTTGCTGCGAAACACCGAAATCCTGGGTTTCCCGGCTGTCCCTTTAATCCGCTTGCGGATTCTCAGTTTGATCTTTTCTCTTTTTTCTATCTTTGATAAAGCCATGACTTCAATATTTAATCATGTTACACACCAGCCGATTTACCGGCCTTTCTCCTGAGCTGTTCACCCACGAATTTGATACCCTTTCCTTTGTAAGGTTCGGGCGGACGCAGTGATCTTATCTTGGCTGCGACGTGACCGATGAGCTGTTTGTCGATACTTGAGAGGGTAATGACCGGGTTGCTTCTTTTCTCTGTTTTGGTCTCCACCTTGATCTCCTGCGGCAGTTCCATGATAATATCATGCGAATAACCGAGGCTCATTTCAAGACGCTGACCGTTGGCTTCAGCACGGTAGCCTACGCCGACGAGCTCAAGGTCCTTCCTGTAGCCTACAGAAACACCCACCACCATGTTGGCAATGAGAGCCCTGTAAAGACCATGAAGCGACTTGAGACGCTTTTCGTCATTCGGCCTGGAAAGTATTATTTCATTATTCTCAACCTCCACTTTGATATCACTGTCCACCTTCTGTGACAGGGTTCCCAGGGGGCCTTTAACACTGACCATGTTGTCATCATCAACAGTGACGCTGACACCTGATGGCAGGTTTACAGGTAATTTTCCTATTCGTGACATTTAACCTCCTCCTGTTTAATAAACATAACATATAACTTCACCCCCGACATTTTCTTTCACTGCCTCTTTTTCGGTCATCAGACCATGTGAGGTGGAGAGAATTGCTATACCGAGTCCGTTAAGAACTCTCGGGAGTTCATCTACACCAGCGTATTTTCTGAGGCCGGGACGGCTCACTCTCTGTATCGACTTGATAGCAGGCAGCTTGGTCTTTGGATGATACTTGAGGGCTATCTTGATCCTGCCCTGCAGGTTGTCATCAATGAACTTATAGCTGAGGATATATCCTTTATCATACAATATCCTTGTGATATCCCTTGTCAGACCGGAAGCCGGTGTCTCAACCACTTTATGTCCGGCTTTGATGGCATTCCTTACCCTGGTAAGAAAATCTGCAATTGGATCTGTCATCTTCTATATCGATTAATTGTTTATATCTCTGTCGGGTTATTACCAGCTTGCTTTTCTTACGCCGGGGATAAGGCCCTGTGATGCCATCTCCCTGAAGGTAATCCTGCTGATGCCAAACTGTCTCATGTAACCTCTTGGCCTGCCGGTTATCTTACACCTGTTGCGCTGTCTTATAGGATTTGAGTTGCGCGGCAGGGTGCTCATTGCAATATAGTTACCTTCTGCTTTGAGAGCTGCTCTCCTGGTGGCGTACCTTTTGGCAAGTTTTGCGCGTTTGACTTCGCGGGCTTTCATTGATTCCTTAGCCATATTCCGATCTGTTTACTTGTTTTTAAAGGGAATTCCGAATTCTTTTAGCAGGGCATATGCCTCTTCGTCACTCTTTGCTGTGGTGACAAACGTAATCTGCAGTCCCATGATCTTGGCAATCTTGTCAATATCAATTTCCGGGAAGATTATCTGCTCAGTGATACCGAGGGTATAGTTCCCGCGGCCGTCAAGCCTTGCACCCACACCTTTGAAGTCGCGTATGCGTGGCAGAGCCACCGAGATAAGCCTCTCGAGAAACTCATACATACGGTCCTGGCGCAGTGTCACCATGACGCCTATAGGCATTGCTTTCCTGAGCTTGAAGTTTGATATGTCCTTCTTTGAGATAGTCTGTACCGCCTTTTGTCCGGCGATGTCACTGACCTCTTTCTGTCCGGTCTCAAGCAGCTTTTTGTCAGCAATGGCCTGGCCCAGTCCCTGGTTGATAACAATCTTTTCAAGCCTGGGCACCTGCATCACACTGGTGTAATTAAATTGCTTGATGAGTGCAGGTGTGATCTCACTCCTATATTTTGTCTTTAAGGCAGGCGTATACATTACTTGATCTCCTCTCCTGATTTTTTGGCATAACGCACTAGTTTGTTCTTGTCATTCAGTCTGCGGCCCACGCGTGTCGGTTTACCGCTGGCAGGGTCAATGACCATAAGGTTGGAAAGATGGACGGGAGCTTCCTTCTTGATGATGCCTCCCTGGGGTGCCTTGGCGTTGGGTTTGGTATGCTTTGATACCATGTTGACTCCTTCTACCAGGGCCTTGTTCTTATCCCTGCTAACCTCAAGGACACGGCCTTTCTGTCCTTTGGATTCACCTGCTATCACAGCTACGGTGTCTCCCTTTTTAATGTGTAATTTCTTCTGCATCGGGTGTCAGTTTAAATATTATAACACTTCAGGTGCAAGTGAGACGATCTTCATGTATTTGTCGCGCAGTTCCCTGGCAACAGGGCCGAAGATACGTGTGCCCCTGACCTCATCCTGGTTTGTAAGGAGCACCACGGCATTGTCGTCAAAGCGGATATAGGAACCATCAGCGCGGCGTATCTCCTTCCTGGTCCTGACAACAACGGCCTTGCTTACCGATCCTTTTTTTGCTTCACCTGAGGGCAGAGCGCTTTTTACGGAGACGACAATCTTGTCACCCACGCTTGCGTACCTCTTCTTGCTTCCGCCGAGCACCCTGATGCAAAGAACCTCCTTGGCACCTGTGTTATCGGCAACAGTCAACCTGCTTTCCTGCTGTATCATAATTACTTAGCTCTTTCAATTATTTCCACCAATCTCCAGGCTTTATTCTTGCTGAGAGGCCTGGTCTCCATTACGCGTACCGTATCACCAATGTTGCAGGTGTTCTCTTCATCGTGAGCCATGAGCTTCTTCGTCTTGTTAACGAATTTGCCATAGATCGGATGCTTGACCTTTCTGCGGATGGCAACGACAATAGATTTGTCCATCTTGTTGCTGACGACAACACCTATACGCTCTTTTCTAAGATTCCTTTCTTCCATGCTGATACGGCTATTTTGTTTTATCATTCATCTCTCTCTTGCGCTTCTCTGTCATGAGCCTGGCAATCGTTCTCCTGCTCTCCTTGATTTTCTGGGGATTTTCAAGAGGTGAGATTGCGTGGTTAAGCTTCATGCGCACGAGTGCAGTCTTCTCGTTGTCAATACGTTCGAGAAGCTCCTGGTTACTTAATTCTATTATTTCTGAACTTTTCATCACTCATATTTTTTTACTCGGCGTAGTCACGCCTTACCACGAATTTTGTTGCGACAGGCAGTTTCTGTGCTGCGAGGCGGAGGGCTTCCTTGGCCACATCAAAGGGTACTCCTTCGGCTTCAATAATGATGCGTCCGGGAGTAATAGGAACCACAAAGCCTTCAGGTGCACCTTTACCTTTACCCATACGCACCTCAGCAGGCTTCTTTGTTATAGGTTTGTCAGGGAAGACGCGGATCCATATCTGTCCTTCACGTTTCATGTGACGGGTGACGGCCTGGCGTGCAGCCTCAAGCTGACGGCCGGTGATCCATGCCTCCTCAAGGGTTTTGATGCCAAATGATCCGAATGCCAGCTGATTGCCTCTCTGGGCATCGCCTTTCATCTTGCCCTTCTGGCTCCTCCTGTACTTGGTCTTCTTCGGTTGTAACATCGCTCAGTTATATTAAATAGTTATATACTTATCTCGAATCTTTCTTATTGCCGGACTTTTTCCTGTAGCCTCCGGTGGGTGCCTTGCCTCCCTTGACGTTCTTGGCGCCGATGTTGGGACTGAGGTCACGTTTGCCGTATACTTCACCGTTGCATATCCATACTTTAATGCCAATGAGCCCTACTTTCGTCAGCGCCTCACCGAGAGCGTAGTCAATATCAGCACGGAAGGTATGCAGCGGGATCCTCCCGTCTTTGTATGACTCATTACGTGCCATTTCTGCTCCTCCGAGCCTGCCTGAGATGACGACCTTGATACCCTCGGCTCCCATACGCATTGTAGATGCGATGGCCATCTTGATGGCACGGCGATATGATATCTTGCCCTCCACCTGGCGTGCTATATTGCCTGCGACAATGGCTGCATCAAGCTCCGGGCGTTTGACCTCATAGATGTTTATCTGAACCTCCTTCTTGGTGATCTTCTTGAGTTCCTCTTTCAGCTTGTCGACCTCCTGGCCTCCCTTGCCTATAATAATGCCGGGGCGTGCCGTATTAACGGTGACAGTGATGAGCTTGAGAGTGCGCTCAATAATGATCTTTGAAAGACTGGCTTTGGCAAGCCTGGCATTCAGGTATTCCCTGATCCTGGTGTCTTCTATAAGTTTGCTTGAGAAGTCGCTGCCACCATACCAGTTTGAGTCCCATCCCTTGATGATTCCTACTCTGTTGCCTATCGGATTAACTTTTTGTCCCATTGTTTACTCTGAAATTTTTTCAACTTCCTGTTTCCTGCTACCCAGCACAAGGGTTACATGGTTTGATCTCTTGCGTATACGGTAAGCCCTTCCCTGGGGGGCAGGCTGGATTCTGCGCAGTATGCGTCCTCCGTCAACCTGAACTTCCTTGACATAGAGGTTACTCTCTTCAAGGCGCACACCTTCGTTCTTTGCCTGCCAGTTGGCAATGGCTGAGAGAAGGAGTTTCTCCACCCTGCGTGAAGCTTCCTGCTTGCTGAACTTCAGGATATCAAGAGCCTTGTTAACTTCCTGGCCCCTGATAAGATCCGTTACCAGCCTCATTTTGCGTGGCGAGGTAGGGACATTGCGAAGAACGGCACTGGTCCTTTCTTTTGCGGCTTCCTTCCTGGCGCCGGCGCTATTTCTTTTTCTTGCACCCATTTCTGATTGTTTTTCAGTTGTTAAGCTACATTACCCTATTTCTGTTTTCCACCATGACCGCGGAAGGTGCGGGTAGGGGCAAACTCACCCAGCTTATGACCAACCATGTTCTCGGTAATGTAAACAGGTATAAATTTGTTTCCGTTATGCACTGCCAGAGTGTGTCCCACAAAGTCGGGAGAAATAACCGATCTTCTCGACCAGGTCTTGATTACAGTTTTCTTTCCGCTGTCATTCATTGCATCCACCTTATTGCCCAGGTGGAGATCGATGAAGGGGCCTTTTTTAATAGATCTGCTCATCGTATCAATTATTTTTTCCGTCTTTCAATAATATGCTTGTTAGAGTACTTTGTACGGCTCCTGGTCTTGTAACCTTTTGCAGGCATGCCGCTGCGTGAGCGCGGGTGTCCACCCGAGGCCCTTCCTTCGCCACCACCCATTGGGTGATCAACCGGGTTCATAGCCACACCCCTGGTCCTGGGCCTGCGGCCTAGCCAGCGCTTGCGCCCTGCCTTGCCCGATCTCTCCTGGTTATGGTCAGTGTTCGAGACTGTTCCTATAGTGGCGCGACATGCAGTGAGAACCATCCTGGTCTCACCCGAAGGGAGCTTGATGATCGCATACTTGCCGTCACGGGCAGCCAGCTGTGCAAATGTTCCGGCACTGCGGGCCATAGCTGCACCCCTGCCTGGCTTAAGCTCAATATTATGTACGATGGTACCCAGGGGTATATCCTCAAGAAAGAGCGTGTTGCCTATTTCAGGCGGCGCTGTCTTTCCTGACATGACCTCCTGGCCAACCTTCAGGCCGTTGGGAGAAATAATATATCTCTTCTCACCATCAGCATAGGTAAGAAGAGCGATCCTTGCCGAACGGTTAGGATCATATTCTATCGAGGTTACATTGGCGGCAATGCCGTCTTTGTTCCTTTGAAAGTCGATCACACGGTACATACGCTTGTGACCGCCACCCAGGTACCTCATGGTCCGCCTGCCGTTAACGTTCCTTCCTCCGGTCTTCTTCAGCGGTGCGAGCAAGGATTTCTCCGGCGTGTCACGGGTAACCTCCTCAAAGGTACTCGTGATCTTATGTCTCTGGCCTGGTGTTACAGGCTTGATCTTTCTGACTGCCATATTATATTAAATGTTGCTATAAAAATCAATAGTCTCTCCTTTGGCGAGAGTAACTACAGCCTTCTTTGTGGCTGCCGTCCTTCCTTTCATCACACCGGATTTGGTGTAACGGCTCTTTGTCTTGCCACCGTAGTTAATGGTGTTGACAGACTCAACGTTCACACCGTAAAGCTCTTCTACTGCTTTCTTTATCTGTAGCTTGTTTGCTTTACGTGACACCAGGAAACCATACCTGTTGAAGGCCTCGGCCTGACTGGTCATCTTCTCGGTCACTATGGGTTTAAGTAATATTTCCATATCTCTGCTCCTGGTTTAGAATGTTGACTGCAAAACATCAACTGCACTCTCCGTCAGCACAAGAGTTGAAGCTTTCATTATGTTGTAAGTGTTTAAATCACTGATACTTACAACTTCAACTCCCGGCAAATTTCGAGATGACAAATATATGTTTTTATTTTGTTCCGATAAAACAATGAGTGATTTTTTATTCATTATATTGAGGTTTGCGCTCATTCCGGCCATTTTTGAAGTCTTCGGAGCCTCGAACGAGAAGTCCTCAAGAATGATAATCCTGTTTTCCTTCGCCTTGTAAGAGAGGGCCGATTTTCTTGCCAGTTGTTTTACCTTCTTATTGAGTTTGAAGCCGTAGAACCTGGGTCTGGGACCGAAGATACGGCCGCCGCCGCGGAACTCGGGGTTCTTGATGCTTCCGAAACGTGCTGTTCCGGTGCCCTTCTGTCTCTTGAGCTTGCGTGTGCTGCCCATGACCTCACTGCGCTCCTTGGCCTTGTGTGTGCCCTGTCTCTGGCTTGCAAGAAACTGTTTCGTATCCAGATAGATAGCGTGATCGTTGGGCTCAATACCGAAGATGGTCTCATTAAGATTGACCTTTTTCCCGGTCTCTTTACCTTCTATGTTTAATACTGCTACTTCCATTACTTTGTTATTATTACGTAACCACCTTTGGGGCCGGGGACGGCTCCCTTTACGAGAAGCAGGTTTGATTCGGGGAGGATCTTTACGATCATCAGCTCCGTTTCCTGCTGTCTTCCACCGGTACGGCCTGCCATACGCATACCCGGCATGACTCTTGACGGCCATGATGAGGCGCCCATTGAACCCGGGGCCCTGAGCCTGTCATGCTGACCATGGGTAGTGCCTCCGACACCGCCGAAGCCATGACGTTTGATAACACCCTGAAAACCCTTGCCTTTTGTCCAGCCTCTCACATCAAGATATGTATCGTCACTGAAGAGATCGACGGTGATGACATCACCTCTCTTGTATTTGCCTTCTTCAAAGCCTACGAATTCAGCCACCTTCCTCTTGGGGCCGGTGCCGGCCTGTTTGAAATGTCCGATTTCAGCCTTATTGCTTGCCTTCTCTTTCTTATCGCCAAAACTGAGCTGCAAAGCCGAATAACCGTCTTTATCCAATGTCTTGACCTGTGAAACGACACACGGGCCTACTTCCAGGACTGTGCATGGAATGTTCTTTCCGTTCTCATCGAAGACGGAGGTCATTCCAACCTTTTTTCCTATTAATCCCTGCATAATTCAGTATTTTTCCGGTTTCACACTTTTATTTCCACTTCCACTCCGCTGGGCAGCTCAAGTTTCATCAGGGCATCGATGGTTTTTGGTGTTGAGCTGTATATGTCAAGCAGACGCTTGTACGATGACAGTTCGAACTGCTCTCTTGATTTCTTGTTCACGAACGGTGAACGGAGCACCGTATAAATCTTCTTATGGGTGGGCAACGGTATCGGGCCGCTGACAACTGCACCCGTCGATTTGACTGTCTTGACAATCTTTTCAGCCGACTTGTCGACCAGGTTATGATCGTAAGACTTCAGTTTGATGCGGATTTTCTGACTCATCTTTTTTAAAGAATTTTTCCAGTTGTTACTTCAATTATTTTCTTCGCTAATTCTGCAGGCACCTCTTCAAAATGCGAGAACTCCATCGTTGATGTAGCCCTGCCTGAGGTAAGGGTACGCAGTACTGTAACGTATCCGAAGTTTTCTGCCAGAGGTACTTTTGCTTTGATTACCCTTGCACCTGCTTTCGATTCCATACCTTCCACCTTGCCCCTGCGCTTGTTAAAATCGCCGACCACGTCACCCACATATTCTTCAGGGGTGACCACTTCGGCGTTCATCACCGGCTCGAGGAGCACCGGATGGCATTTGCCTGCCGCATGGCGGAAGGCCTGCCGGGCTGCTATCTCGAACGAGAGCGAGTCGGAGTCGACGGGATGGTACGAACCGTCTTTGAGAATAACCTTAAGGCTGTCAAGAGGGAAGCCGGCCAGCGGGCCGTTCATCATTGCCTCACGGAACCCCTTCTCTACGGAAGGAATATATTCCCTCGGCACATTGCCACCCCTTATTTCATTCACAAAGGTAAGCCCCGGAACACCGTCGTCGGCCGGCATGATCTCCACGGTGATATCCGCGAACTTGCCCCTGCCTCCTGTCTGTTTCTTAAAGAGCTCCCTGTGTGTGTATGCTTCAGTAACAGCCTCTTTGTATGCCACCTGGGGTCTGCCCTGGTTGCATTCTACATTAAACTCTCTCTTAAGACGGTCAATAAGAATTTCAAGATGCAGCTCACCCATGCCGCTGATGACTGTCTGTCCGCTGTCCTGATCGCTTTTCACCCTGAAGGTGGGATCCTCCTCGGCCAGTTTGCCGAGGGCAACGCCCAGTCTGTCAACATCAGCCTGTGTTTTTGGTTCGATGGCGATCCATATTACCGGTTCCGGGAACTCCATTGACTCAAGCACGATAGGCTTATTTATGGCACAGAGAGTGTCTCCTGTCTTAAGGTCTTTGAACCCCACACCAGCACATATGTCTCCTGCGAAGACGCTTTCGACGGGGTTCTGTTTGTTTGCATGCATCTGGAAGAGGCGGTTGATCCTCTCCCTCTTGCCGGTCCTGACGTTGAGGACGGTATCGCCTGCATTGAGGGTGCCTGAATAGACCCTCATGAAGACCAGCCGTCCCATGTAAGAATCGGTAGCTATTTTAAAGGCCAGGGCAGCAAAGGGCTCCTCAGCCTGCGGGTTGCGGGTTATCTCCTTCTCATCACGCGGGTCCTTGCCTTTGACGGCACCCACATCCACCGGCGACGGCAGCAATGCCACCACACCGTTAAGGAGTCTCTGCACACC
Source organism: Bacteroidota bacterium (assembly GCA_003250475.1). Classification (GTDB taxonomy): domain Bacteria; phylum Bacteroidota; class Bacteroidia; order Bacteroidales; family VadinHA17; genus SR-FBR-E99. The sequence goes on from QKGI01000118.1 coordinate 24,347, forward strand.
TTTATTCTTGAACGCAGCGCCACAGAACACGGGTACTATGACACCCTCAATGGTCTCGCGGCGCAGCACTGCAATTATCTCATCCGGGGTTATGCTCTCATGATCCTCAAGATACCTCTCAAGGATAGAGTCATCCATCTCGGCACATGCCTCAACGAGCTTCATCCTCCACTCCTCAGCCTCCGCAGCCATGAACTCGGGTATGGGCTGGATAGTGAAGTTGGTCAGCGGGTCAACGCCGTCCTCAAAGATCACTGCATTCATCTCGAGAAGGTCTATCAGCCCCACGAACTTGTCTTCCGAACCGATAGGTATCTGCACAGGCACCGGGTGAGCCCCGAGCTTGTCTACCATCTGCTGTACGACACCATGAAAGTCGGCCCCTGAACGGTCCATCTTATTGACAAACGCTATGCGCGGCACATTGTATTTGTTCGCCTGCCTCCAGACAGTCTCCGACTGCGGTTCAACACCTCCCACGGCACAGAATACAGCGACGGCACCATCAAGCACCCTGAGCGACCTCTCCACCTCAACGGTGAAGTCAACGTGACCCGGGGTATCAATGAGATTAATCTTGTAGAGCTGCTCCCTGTATTTCCAGAATGTGGTTGTAGCTGCAGATGTGATGGTGATCCCCCTCTCCTGCTCCTGCACCATCCAGTCCATAGTGGCATTACCGTCATCGACCTCGCCGATGCGATGCACACGACCCGTATAATAAAGGATGCGCTCGGAAGTGGTTGTCTTCCCGGCATCGATATGGGCCATAATGCCAATATTCCTGGTATTTCTGAGATCGTTATTCATCTTTAGCTGGTTGTTTCCCACCTGTCAGAGAGATCAGAACCTGAAGTGAGCGAATGCCTTGTTGGCTTCTGCCATCCTGTGGGTGTCCTCCTTCTTCTTGAAGGCGCCGCCCTCCTGGTTGTAAGCAGCCATCACCTCAGCGGCAAGCTTCTCTGCCATACTGCGGCCTGTACGTTTGCGGGCAAACAGGATGAGGTTCTTCATGCTGATGCTCACCTTACGGTCAGGGCGTATCTCAAGGGGCACCTGGAATGTGGCACCACCAACCCTGCGGCTTTTTACCTCTACATGAGGAGTGACATTGTCAAGAGCCTGTTTCCAGATCTCAAGCGGAGTCTTCTCCGCATTCTTCATCTTGTCCCCGACTATATCGAGTGAATCATAAAAAATCCTGAAAGCAACGGTCTTTTTTCCACTGTACATCAGGTTATTAATGAAACGCGTGACGTACGGATCGTTGAATTTCGGGTCCGGTAAGAGGATCCTCTTCTTTGGTTTTGCCTTTCTCATATTGTGAATCCTTTAACTGTTACTTCTTTGGTCTTTTTGCTCCGTATTTCGACCTTCTCTGCTTACGGCCGTCAACACCGGAGGTATCGAGAGCACCACGGACAAGGTGATAACGGACGCCGGGAAGGTCCTTAACCCTGCCGCCCCTGATAAGCACTATGGAGTGCTCCTGAAGGTTATGTCCTTCACCCGGAATATAGGCGTTGACCTCTTTCTGGTTGGTCAGCCTTACCCTGGCAACTTTTCTCATGGCTGAGTTAGGTTTCTTTGGCGTGGTAGTATATACGCGAACACATACTCCCCTGCGCTGCGGACATGAGTCAAGCGCGGGTGCCTTGCTCTTGTCTATCAGCTTCTTGCGGCCTTTTCTAACTAACTGCTGAATTGTTGGCATAATTCTCTTTTAAATTAATTTTCCTTTATATACTGGTCTGCAAAAATTATCCCTTTCACTGCCTGTGCCGTGACGCTCACTGACACAGACCATACATATCATATGCTCCACGCATTGTAATGGTCCGTAAACCGTCACAGTGCCCCGGGGCAAAGTTTTCTGAAGATGTAACTTATGGTTTGTAAGTTATTTACAGGATTTTCTTCCCGACCTCTCCTCTCGATCTCTTTTGTAAACTTACATTATGAAAGAGAGACCGGTACTCCTGTTTCTCAAAAAACCGGTGCAAAGTAAATAATTATTTTCCAAACAGAGATAACTTTTATGCAATCTTTTGAAAATTTGTTATTTTTGCGCTCCCACCAGGATAAAAAATACATTATATAATATAATAAAATCCGAAGATGAAGACATACTCAACCGACCACCTAAGGAACATTGCTCTGCTGGGTAACTCGGGCTCAGGTAAGACAACCCTTGGAGAAGCAATGCTTTTTAACGGCGGGGTCATAGAGAGACGGGGTACAGTAGAAGCTAAAAACACCGTCTCTGACTACAAACCTATTGAGCAGGAAAACCGTAACTCTATCTTTTCCACTGTTCTCTATACCGAGTTCAGGGATAAAAAGATAAATATCATTGATACCCCGGGCCTGGATGACTTCTCAGGCGGAGTGATCTCATCAATGTATGCTGCAGACACAGCCATGCTGGTCATCAACGTACAAAACGGCGTGGAGGTAGGAACAGAAATCCATTTCAGACACGCCGAGAAGTTTAATAAGCCCCTGATCATTGTCGTTAACGGCCTTGATCATGAGAAGGCCAATTTTGAAAAATCGGTTGAGATGCTTCACGAGCGTTTCGGCAGCAATGTAACCCTGGCTCAGTTCCCCGTCAATGAAGGTACCGGCTTCGATACAATCGTCGACGTTATCAGCATGAAAATGCTCCGTTATGCCAAAGAGGGAGGCAAAGCAGAGGTGCTTGACATCCCTGCCGAGCATAAAGCAAGGGCTGAAGAGCTGCATGCTGCGCTGACCGAAAAGGTTGCCGAGAGTGATGAGGCTCTCATGGAGATATTTTTCACCAATGATAAACTCAGTGAGGAAGAGATCGGCCGCGGGCTTCGTCAGGGATTGCTCGGAAGAGGAATCTTCCCCGTCTTCTGCATCTCTGCCAGGGGTAATACAGGTGTTGACAGGCTTCTTGAGTTTGTTGCCGCATCGGCACCATCACCTGCAGACACACCGGCTGTAAAGAACTCAAAAGGAAACGAGGTAAAATGTGATCCGGCCGGACCTGCATCTGTCTTTGTCTTTAAGACCACCCTTGAGGAGCATATCGGAGAGATCAACTACTTCAGGGTGATGTCAGGGAAGATCACCGAGAACATTGACGTGGTTAACACCAGCAACGGCACTAAGGAGCGTCTTTCCCAGATATTTGCCTGTGCAGGCAAGAACCGCACACGTGTGGCAGAGATGCAGGCAGGCGACATCGGCGGCCTTGTAAAACTTAAGAACACCAAGACAAACAATACCCTCAATGCTCCGGGCAACGACTGGACCTTTGAAGGCATGAAGTTCCCCGATCCGAAGTACCGCACTGCCATCAAGCCTCTCAGTGAGAGCGATGAGGAGAAGATGGGCGAGGCACTCAACCGCATGCACCAGGAAGATCCTACGATTATTGTGGAATATTCGAAGGAGCTGAAGCAGATCATCATACACGGCCAGGGCGAGTACCACCTTAATATTCTGAAGTGGCACCTTGACAATATCTTCAAGATAGAGACACAGTTCCTTACGCCGAAGATCCCCTACCGCGAGACTATCACCAAGGCGGCACAGGCCGACTACCGTCACAAGAAGCAGTCGGGTGGTGCCGGTCAGTTCGGTGAGGTACACATGATCATCGAACCGTATGAGGAGGGTTCCGAAGCCAAGACGATGATGAAGATTGCCGGCAAGGAGATCAAGCTTTCCAACCGTGACCTGGAGGAGATGGACCTCTCATGGGGCGGCAAACTCGTATACGTCAACTGCATCGTCGGCGGATCCATTGATGCAAGGTTCATGCCTGCCATCCTCAAGGGTATAATGGAGAAGATGGAGGTAGGTCCCCTGACAGGGTCCTATGCACGTGACATAAGGGTCTATGTCTATGACGGCAAGATGCACCCGGTTGACTCTAACGAGATCTCTTTCCGTCTTGCAGGACGTAATGCCTTCAGCACCGCGTTCAAGAACGCCGGCCCGAAGATACTTGAGCCTGTATATGACGTTGAGATCATGGTTCCTTCCGACCGTATGGGTGATGTCATCAGCGACCTGCAGGGACGCCGCGGCATGGTTCTCGGTATGTCAAGTGAAAAGGGGTTTGAAGTCATCAAAGCCAGGGTTCCTCTTGCCGAGATGAACAAATACTCGACGGCCCTCAGCTCACTCACGGGCGGACGAGCCATGTACTCGATGAAATTTGCCGAGTATGCACAGGTTCCCGGTGAAGTCCAGGATGCCGTCATCAAGGCTTACGAAGCTGAGGAGGAAGAGGAATAAGATCCGGAAATCAAACAGTATAAATAGAAAAGACAGGCTCCAGGCCTGTCTTTTCTATTTAAAGTATAATGTAAAGGAAATTACCTATTTCAGTCGGTTAACCGTTCTGAGCGCTTCGGTACGAACGGGTTCCGAAAACTTCTGTGTATCAGCAATGATGGCATTGCAGGTATCGATTATATACTGACGTTTGTAGCTGTAGTTATACCAGCCAAGGGCTTCAACAAGTGAAGATTCTATCTTTTCACCAGGCGCCGTGAGCAGATAAGCACAGAGAGGTTCTACGGCAGGATGAAAGGTCATGTTGCGTACCGATCTTATCTCGAATATCCTGTTTTTCTCCGTCTCATCCGGTCCGGTTATTGTAGCAATGGTCTCGGTACACGAATTCGTCCTCTTATTTATGTCAGAGAGTATCTTCCTGTAAATCTCTCCCATATAGTTTGCGGTGTCAACACCCTCAAATCTCTTCTCAAGCTCGTTCATGAGCAGTTCTTTGTCAAAATACGAGAGGGCGTCAATAGCCTGGTAATTAACCCTTTTTGATATATTGGGATCTGTCACTGCCTTAATGAGTGCCGGTGCGAGGCGCGGGTCACCCGACTCCTGGCAGTAGACTGCGGCAAATCTCCGGATAAGCTCGTATGAATCATCCAGCCCTGCAGCAACTGCCCTGATGAAGTTATCATCACGCAATTGCGACAGCAGTTTCAGTGCTGACATGCGGGTGACAGCATAGGGTGATTTGAAGAACTTGTCAGCAAGCAGGTCACTGATCAACGGATAGTTATTGTTCTTCAGGTGCCACAGGGCCCAGCTCTGAACGTCAGGGTGAGGATAGCCGGCAAGTTTCAGAAGCTTTGAATTATTACCTGCACTCTTTGCCATCATCTCTGCATTCAGTTTCGGGTCCGAGGGTGCAAACCTGAATGTGGGGTCACCTATTATGTGTGACTCCAGGAAGCAGACCATACGGTTCCACTCCCCCACCCTCATTCCATATGAGAGCAGGCCTATCATCTCGTCCGGAAACTTGTCCTGCAGGGAGTTGACGCTGTTTGCCTGTGCTGCCACGGTACGTCCGTCGCCGAACACATATGCACCCGATATAAACTCATCGGTATGGAATGAACCGTTGAAGCAGGCATCGAACATGATGAACCTGGTTTTAATATCATACTTACTGACATCAGCCGCGATGATATCCATATCTGCAAACCAGGCGGAATCTTTCAACGACTGTTCCCTGTCCCAGGCACCCCTGAACCAGCTGTCGGGAACTCCCAGCCAATCTTTGTATTTTTGTTTGGCTGCTGTGGTGTCATCAGCGTCACGCACCTTTGAGCGAAGATAGAACCTGATGCTTTCTATATTCTGCTGGACACCGTTTGCGGCCTTCTCCGACCCTGCAAGCTCGGCATCGGCTGACCCGTGATGGTGAAGCAGCGCTATATCGACCATCTCGTTGGTCATGGCGGAAAGCAGCTGGTTCTTGATATGCTCGTCAAAGGTGTAATCTATGTATTCCAGCCCGTTATCCTGCCTGTTGAGCTGGGGGAACTGTTGCAGCAGTGCTGCTTTTTCGTCAAGGCGTGCTGTCATCGACTCGGAGTTATATCCGTGTCCGGTAAAGAAAAGAACCTCATCCACCACGTCGGGGTTATTGTGTGCTTCGATAACCTTATCCAGGTAAGCCCTGAGCTTTGAGCCGTCGCTGTCGCCCGGAATGCGGATCCTGCCGCTGTAGATTTCAGGGGTAAGGGTCTGGGGCGATTGCGCATCGAGGCTGTAATAGAAATAGAGACCGTTGGTATCGGCACGGAGCAACGTGAACTCCAGGTCAAAATCCTCATAGAACCTGTCCGAAGGTATCGAAGAGCGGTGCCAGGGATATCTCACCTGGTCCATCTTGAATGCCGAGGAGAAGTGCTGGGCATCACGAAGCATCGGTACCGGGATATCACCTATAAAGACGGCTCCCTCGAAGCCCTTATTGTTAAGATACATCTCCCGTAGTACCATACGGATGGAGTCAGGATGCTTCCAGCGATCCTCGATGATCACTGCATCCAGGCCTTCTTTCTGCAGCACGGCAGCATACTGTTTTATTTCAGCACCGGCTGTGTTAAGTGAATGACTGTCGCTTATTATCGCGAATCCGCCTCTCAGAGGCTGAGAAAATGATGGCGTTAACATGGTTAACGCCATCACTGATGTAAAAATTAATTTTTTCATATTTTCAGAATGTGATTCCGGCCCTGGCACTGATCATGTAACCGGTAAGTGAACCGGTTTCGGTATCAGGCGCCGTTCTATACCTGGCTTCAGGAATGAGAAACAATGATTTGACAAAATTGTTTTGACTGAATGGCCGTTCTATTCTTAAATACGCTGCTGTGCTGATTAAACCAGCTTTGGAGATGTAATAATCATGGTAAACCATCTCCGGTTCACAACGGTCAATAAAGCTAAGAGAAATATCCGAGCTGAGGTTTATCCGGTATCCTGCCTCAATCCCAGGTGTAAGCAAAAAAGAGCGGATTCTAAAAAGTTTCCTGGCATACAATGATGCGCCTGCATTCATAAAATCATAAAAGCCATTAGTCTCAACGGGATAATATCCGGCTTTAAAATATTGCATATTAAAAGCCACTCCCGCATCAATATCAGGGTAACCAGTCCGGTCAAATGTAAGATATGAATAACTCAATGTAGCGTTAATATCAGAAACCATATATTTGTTCTCCTTCCAGGAAATTATTTCCAACTCCTGATAAGCGATACCTGAAGGCAAGTAAACAAGATGTGTTTGTTGATTTATTTCGTCCGAGTTCGCTGCTTCATAACTACTCTTCAGAGATATAAGATGTATCGCTCGGGCTCCCTCAACCTTCAGAAGAGCTGTCAGATCAACTTTGTTTGTCCAGGTGATCCCGTTAAGTAACCTGTAACTGCTCCCATGACGGCATTCTTCTTTGAAATGTTTAAAACTAACCTCGGCTATTGTGGAAGTATTACCATTGGAGTGATCTAACTGGACAGCTCCGGAATATCCCTGGCCTGTATACCATTGAGAATAGTAACTCGTCTCAAACGCCTCTTTGCGGTAACCCAGACCCAGAAACTGGAAAAGGACCTGTTTATCGTTACCTTCAACTTTATAATCTATCTCATCACTTGTAGTGTAATAGGAAGCAGACAGGCCGAGCCTGGTTTTACCCAGATCGTAAAGTACTCCCGGGGTAATTCTCAGTGCTGATATTGTATTCTTGTGCCGCGGGTCTTTCACCCTGGCTCCGACGGCTGACTGATATTCTGCATCAACCCCAAATATGATACGGTCAGTAACAGTGTAACTTACCTTGCCCTGCATGTCAAACTGTTCTTTAAAGAGTCTTGCCGGAACAGTATCACCAAGGATATACGGATCCAGTGAATTGAACATGAATGTACCGTTGTACATCACACCGTGGTATCCGCTGTTCGAATATCCGAATGAGCCGAAGAGAGACAGCTTTCCAAGCTTCATATAGCCTTTAGTATCGGTATTCCATGACATTATCCTTTCAGGTTGCATCACAAGCCTAACCTCATCATTACTAAAGAGATATCCTGCCTCTGCCAAGTTTATATTACTGACATTGCCTAATGACAATGCCGCCGGGTTTGATGTGCCCATCAGGGGACACACAAACGGCATCATCTCGAATACACTGGCGCCGGCCGGTGCCGGAATGGTGTCGGAAGCACTGGCGCCACAGGTAAACAGGGCAAATATTCCAGCCAGAACTGTTCGTACAATGGTATTCTTCTTCATCGGGCCCGGTTATAATTTTATTAAGAGGGGGTGCCGGCAGAAAGCTATACTCGGGCCGGCACCTCCATTATAAGTAACTGATTAATCTTCAACAACGCTCGGATTCACAAAAGGTGTGGGATCCAGGTCGTTCAGGAAGTCGTTCGATGAGTTGTTGGTGTCTTTGTAGACAACTTTACCGTCTAGTATCTGTGCAACCTTACGTCTAACGCTCTTGCTGTTATAGGTTGCAAGGCTCCACACCCAACCTGCATCTACCGAGGTAGGCAGCCTCTTGAATCTTTTTTCTTCTTCCGTACGGTTGCACTCTACGCCGTCAATAACCCAGTCCTTGTCAACCATAAGAAACAGTGTGGTCGATGTGGAGCCGGGGCGTGTCATGAAGTTGTCAGGATTGGCAACGAATGTCTGCCAGTCAAGTCCGGTCGGGAGACGGAACAGTATTACACCCTGGCCAAAGACAGAGTGGAGCCAGTCTACCATAGTTGCCGAAGTGGTATAAATAACTATCATGTTATCAGCCTCCGGGGCATCGGTGTCCTTGCCAGGTGCTTC
>QKGI01000156.1 GCA_003250475.1 Bacteroidota bacterium
GCAGAAGAAGAGGCTCCCGCAGCTGAGACCAAAGAAGAAAAAGCAGAAGAGAACGAAAAGACTGAATAACAGTCTTTATTCCCCTGCCGCCGGAGAGTGAAAACGATAGGCAGAATAACCAAAACCTATGGCTTCGAAGGAGCCGTGGTTGTGAGAACCGGGAAAGGCATCACAGGGGAACCGGAACAGGGAGAACCGGTATTCGTCGTGACAGACGGTATACCGGTTCCCTTTTTTATACGGGAGGCCTGGTCACCGGCTCCCGGTACACTGATTATTTCATTTGATGACTACCCCACTGACAGGTCAGTGGCACACCTCAGGGGATGCGAGGTGCTCATGACCGGTGAGGCAGAAGAATCAGACGAGCTTGCTGCCATGGCAGGCTTTACAATCACCGATTCCGGGAGCGGCTTCTCAGGCCTGATTAAGGAGGTAATTGCAAATCCCGGACAGCTTCTTGCCGTCGTATCCACCCCTGGCGGTGAGATATTCGTCCCCCTCCATACCGACCTGATCATCTCTGTCGACAGAACACATAAAACCATTGTGATGTCGCTTCCGGAAGGATTGACCGGGCTGAATGACTGAGACCCTGTAATCTTTTTAGATCACCTGTGCAGCAAAGACATTTTAGTCCCGTCTTTCTTGTGTTGATCTTATAACTTAAACAGCATCAATTATGAAGAAGTCAGTTGTTCTAGCAATTATTATGATTTTTGCCGTGCAGATGTCACAGGCACAGTCATCATATTCCGAGAGAAGGGATGTATCAGGTTTCAGTGAAATAGGTTTTGCTGTTGCCGGCGAGGTTTTCATCAACATCGGAAGTGAATACAGCGTTGTTCTCGAAGGAGACAAAGATTACATTAAAGATATTCAAACAAAAGTTTACGGAAACGAACTAAGGATAAAGAGGGACAAATGGTATGATTCCGGTAACAAAAAAGTAGTTGTACGGATCACTATGCCTGCTCTGAAAGGCGTCGGAGTTTCAGGTTCTGGGAGGGTAACAGTCAATGACCCTCTTAAGGGGGGAGACCTGGATATCGGCATCAGCGGTAGCGGCAAAGCATTCCTTCATGATGTAGCACTCGGGGAAGTAGAATGCTCCATCTCAGGATCAGGCAGTCTGAATATTGCCGGAAGTGGCACCATCAAGAGTCTTGAAGTAAATATCTCAGGCTCGGGTGACTATATTGGGGAGGACACCAGTGTGTCAATGCTGGAGGCAAATATTTCCGGCAGCGGCAGCTGTAACTGCATGGTTACGGAAATGCTTAAGGCAGCTATCTCAGGCAGCGGAAGCATCCTCTATTCGGGCAACCCGAAGATTGATGCTGCTGTCTCCGGATCGGGCAAGGTACGGACGAAGTAATCAACCGCGAAGGATCTTTACAACTCCGTTTCCGGATACTTTGATGACCGAAGAGGCTTTTGACCTGCTTCGGTCATCCTGTTTCCAGAGGCATACATAATCGACCGCATCCTTCACCTCTTCACTTATCTCGTCAAATATTGCAGGCGCTTCAGCGCCGCTTATATTGGCAGATGTTGACACCAGCGGCTTACGCAGGGCGGTTATCAGCCCGTCGCAGAAAGGATCGTTACATATTCGTATGCCCACTGACCCGTCAGCCGAGGCCACCCCCTCTGCCAGGTTCCTGCCCCTGTCATATACTATCGTCAGCGGAGCGTCGGCCAGCTCTGCCATCTCCAGTGCCACCTCCGGCGGATGGTCAACATACCGTGTGAGCATGCCGGCCGAGTTGACAAGCACTATCAGGCTCCTGGCTGCCGGCCTCTGCTTGATATCATAGATCCTCCTTACCGCCTCCGCGTTCGTGGCGTCACAACCGAGTCCCCAAATAGTATCGGTAGGGTAGAGGATGACTCCTCCGGCACGCAGCACCTTAAGGGCATCCCTGATATCATCCGCAAACTCACTTTTCATCTCTTTCAAATTGTATTTTGGTTCCGGGAGAGCCTTGTGTGGCTGTACCAGGATAATACTTAAAATCTGTACCACCCGGCTCAGCCTTACAGGTTTATACCATCACGTCATTATCGCGCAGGGCGTTGTTGAGCGATGTCTTCTTATCCGTCGACTCCTTTCTCTTTCCGATGATCAGTGCACATGGCACGTTGTATGTCCCTGCCGGGTAATCCTTTTGCAGACTGCCTGGTATGACGACACTCCGTGGCGGCACCAGTCCCCTGTACTCCACCGGCTCGCTGCCTGTCACATCAATTATCTTCGTTGAGCCTGTTATCACGGTGTTGGCGGCTATCACCGCCTCGGAGCATATGCGGGCTCCTTCGACTATTATGGCACGTGACCCTATGAAGCAGTTGTCCTCCACCACCACGGGGGCAGCCTGCACAGGTTCCAGCACTCCTCCCAGTCCCACTCCTCCGCTCAGGTGAACATTCCTGCCCACCTGGGCACATGACCCTACGGTAGCCCAGGTATCGACCATGGTGCCTTCATCGACATAAGCTCCTATATTCACAAACGAAGGCATGAGAATGACCCCCCGCGCCAGGTAAGATCCGTAACGGGCAACGGCATGAGGTACCACCCTGACCCCCAGCTCCTCATAACTGTGCTTGAGGTCTATCTTATCATGAAACTCGAGAGGCCCGGCGCCGGTGGTCTTCATCTCCCGCATGGGGAAATATAGTATCACAGCTTTCTTCACCCACTCATTCACAACCCACTCGTCTCCTTTCCTGTATGCTACGCGCAGCAAGCCCCTGTCAAGAGCACCGATAACATCTTCAACAGCTCTTCTTACCGTAGCGTCATCAAGCATAGCCCTTTCCTCCCAGGCGGCATCAATCAAATCTTGCCTGTAATCCATTTCTCAGTACAATCATTAACGGTTAAAACAGATAGTTAAAAAACAATAATAGCTGTTATTTGGTTTCTGAACTTAAATTCATAAGATTAAATTTGAGCATAACCAAAAAAAACGATCATGATCCGCAAAATTCTTCTCACCCTGGTTGTCGCCTGCTCACTTCTTCCGGTCAGTGCACAGGACAACAACGGCTATCAGCTTCCGCCCGAGGCCATAGTGGCTGTGGTTGATGCTCCCCAGACACCGGCAGTGCTGCTCAGTCCTGACAACAAAACCATCCTGCTGCTGCACAGGCCGGGACTGCCCTCAATTGCCGACCTGTCGATGCCGGAGCTGCGCCTTGCAGGTATCAGGTTCGATCCCTCCACCAACGGACAGAGCCGCGGGCAGGGTGTTAACGCTATCTCGGTCATGAATGCCGACGGAACGGGCCTCCGCGATCTCACAGGCATGCCTGCCGATCCTGAGCTTGGCAGCGTTACCTGGTCATATGACAGCAAGCGTTTCGCCTTCACAAACACCACAGATAACACAATCGAGCTCTGGGTTGCTGACCTGGCTACCATGACTGCCGGAAAGATCGATGAGGGGCTCAACGGTATCTTCAGGAGGTCGGTAAGCTGGCTTCCTGACGGCTCTCTCCTCTATCTCCGTACCCTGGATGACAGGGGCAAAGCCCCGGTGGCCTCGAAGGTACCGGCCGGTCCGGCTATCCAGGAGAGCGAGGGCAGGCAGGGGGAGTCACGCACATTCCAGGACCTGCTAAAGACAGTTGATGACGAGAGGATCTTCGAATATTATGCCACCTCGCAGCTTGTCAGGTGGGACGGACAGGAGTTTCACGTGACAGGCAGAAAGGGACTTATCACTGACGTCTCACCCTCACCTGACGGCAGGTGGTTGTTAATGACACTGATAGACAAGCCTTTTTCTTATATCGTTCCTTATTACTTCTTCCCTTCGACAACAGAGATATGGGATATTGACGGTAATGTCACAAAAACGCTCCTCGTGAAGCCATTGCAGGAGAATCTGCCCAGGGGTTATGACGTGGTCATACCAGGCCCGAGAGGCTATTCATGGCGAAGCGACAGGCCTGCCTCCCTGATGTGGGTTGAGGCACTGGATGAAGGTAACTATCACGCCGCGGAGATGCAGTATCACGACCAGGTATATATGCTCGAGGCTCCCTTTGCCGGGGATGCCGTTCCCTTCCTGGCTACCGGGAAACGTTACCAGGGTATAATATGGGGTAATGACAACCTGGCCGTTCTTGTCGAAGGTCTTTCCAAAACACGCATAAGGGTCATGAGTATCTTCAGTCCTGCAAACCCGCAGGCAACCCTGAAGACCATATCGGAACTGAATGCCGACGACAGGTATAACAACCCGGGCTTCCCGGTCACCGCACCCAACGTATGGGGCAGGGATGTGCTGCTTACCGCCGACAGGGGCAGGAGCATTTATCTATCCGGGCAGGGAGCATCTCCCGAAGGCGACAGGCCTTTCATCGACAAGTACGATCTTAAAACCGGCAGGAGCACCAGGCTGTGGCGCTCGGAGGCTCCCTGGTATGAAACAATAAGTGAGTTTATCGACCCTGCCGGAGGACGGTTGCTTACCGTAAGACAGTCGGTCACGGAGGTGCCTAATTACTTCATTCGTGATCTTAAGAAAGGAACGCTGAAGCAGGTTACCAGGTTCGAAAACCCATATCCACAGCTTGCCGGGGTGCATAAGGAGCTTGTCACATACAAGAGAAACGATGGTGTCGACCTCTCCTTCACCCTCTACCTGCCGGCAGGCTATGATAAAGAGAAGGACGGTCCTCTTCCGACCATACTGTGGGCCTATCCCCGCGAGTACAACGATGCCTCCACGGCAGGCCAGATAAGCGGATCGCCATACAGCTTCACACGTGTCAGCCCCTCTTCTGTGCTTGTATATGTAACCCAGGGATATGCCGTCCTCAATGACGCCAGCTTCCCCATAATAGGTGCCGAAGGCAGGGAGCCCAATGATACTTTCATCGAACAGCTGGTGGCTGATGCAGAGGCTGCGATAAACAAGGCCGTGGAGATGGGTGTGACAGACCCTGCAAGGGTAGCTGTCAGCGGTCATTCTTACGGTGCATTCATGACTGCTCATCTCCTCTCACACACGAGACTGTTTGCCGCTGGCATAGCCCGCAGCGGTGCTTATAACCGCTCGCTGACACCCTTCGGTTTCCAGAGTGAGCGCCGCAGCTTCTGGGAGGCTCCGGAACTGTATCTTGAGATGTCACCCTTTACTCATGCCACAAAGGTGAAAGATCCTATCCTGCTGATACACGGCATGGCAGACGACAACCAGGGTACCTTCCCGATACAGAGCGAGAGGTATTATGCTGCCCTCAAGGGAGCGGGAGCGACGGTCAGGCTGGTGATGCTGCCACATGAGGCACACGGTTACTCGGCCAGGGAGTCTCTACTGCATATGCACTGGGAGTATACCAGGTGGCTCGACAAATATGTAAAAAACAAAAAGTAATAACTGTAAGCTGAGGTTAGGTTTTTTTAAAAAACTGATTAGTTTTGTACCTCAAATCTTATAAAAACCTAAGCGTATGATTAATAGTTTGTTCTGGATAGCGCCCGTATCAGCGGTGCTTGCTCTGCTTTTTGCCTGGATATTTTACAGGAGTATGAAAAAGGCGCCTGCCGGTAATGACCGTATGCAGGAGATAGCTCAGTATGTGAGAGAAGGTGCAATGGCATATCTCGGACGCCAGTATAAAGTGGTAACAATAGTATTCATTGTACTCGTCCTGCTACTTGCCTTCCTGGCTTATATAGGTGTTCAGAATCCGTTTGTTCCCGTGGCCTTCCTGACAGGAGGTTTCTTCTCGGGTCTCTGCGGGTTCCTGGGCATGAAGACAGCCACCTATGCATCGTCGAGGACAGCCCAGGGGGCGTCGGTATCACTGAACAACGGCCTCAAGATAGCTTTTCGCAGCGGCGCTGTGATGGGCCTGATAGTCGTTGGCTTCGGACTGCTTGATATAGTCATATGGTTCCTGATACTCAATAACTGGATCTTCACCCCCGAGCATATGGCTGAAGGGATGAAGTGGCTCGGTCTCACCTTTGTGCATGCCGGCACCACCGATCACCAGAAGATGATAGAGATAACAGCTACTATGCTTACCTTCGGTATGGGTGCCTCAACGCAGGCTCTCTTTGCCCGTGTCGGGGGCGGTATCTTCACCAAGGCTGCCGATGTGGGCGCTGACCTCGTTGGTAAGGTTGAGGCAGGTATCCCTGAGGATGACCCCCGCAACCCCGCCACCATTGCTGACAACGTGGGTGACAATGTGGGTGATGTGGCCGGTATGGGTGCTGACCTCTACGAATCATACGCAGGCTCTATCCTTGCCACGGCAGCCCTGGGAGCAGCTCTTCCGCTGGTGACCGCTGCCGACCAGATGAAAGCCGTCATAGCACCTATGATCGTGGCATCGATAGGCATACTACTCTCCATAGCCGGTGTATTCATGGTACGCACCAAAGAGCAGGCCACACAGAAGAACCTGCTTAACGCCCTGCTCCTGGGTACAGGAGGCAGCTCGGCCCTGATACTGGTGGCCCTGGCCGTTATGGCCTTCACAGGGTGGATCACCTGGGGCGTCTTCGGCGCTGTCGTCGCCGGCCTCGCTGCCGGTGTGATCATCGGACAGTCAACAGAGTACTTCACCTCTGATGAGTACAAACCTACAAAAGGTATTGCCAGACAGACACAGCAGGGTCCTGCAACAACCATCATCGAAGGAATAGCCGTCGGCATGCAGTCGACATGGATACCTGTCCTGACCATCGCTGTGGCTATCATAGCTGCCTATGGTTTCTCAGGCGGTTTCCAGGACTTCTCATCAGGCGTCTACGGCATCGGCTTTGCAGCAGTAGGGATGCTCTCAACGCTGGGTATCACTCTCGCTACCGACGCTTTCGGTCCTATAGCCGATAACGCCGGCGGTAACGCCGAGATGTCTCACCTGCCCAAGGAGGTGCGCGAACGTACCGATGCCCTTGACATGCTCGGTAATACCACCGCAGCCACAGGCAAAGGATTTGCGATAGGCTCTGCCGCTCTTACGGCTATGGCGCTTGTTGCAGCATACATGGAAGAGGTCAAGCTATGGCTCGGACGCCTTGCCGATGAGTCAGTGGAGGGCTTCAAGCAGATAGGCGATGTGCTCTTCTACAGGAGCACGGTGCCTGTATCGATACCGGAAGGGATGACTGCCGTGAATGTCAGCGCAGCACATATAAAGGATTTTGTTGCTGCCTATGACCTGTCAGTGTTCAACCCGCTGCTCCTCGGCGGCGTGTTCATCGGCGCCATGATGGCATTCCTCTTCAGCTCCATGTCGATGAAGGCTGTCGGACGTGCTGCAGGAAGCATGGTTGACGAGGTGAGACGCCAGTTCCGCGAGATACCCGGTATCATGGAAGGGACAGGCAAGCCTGAGTATGCCAAGTGCGTAGCCATCTCAACGAAAGGCGCACAGCGCGAGATGATGCTTCCCTCACTGATAGCCATTGCCGTTCCGCTGGCCATAGGTCTTACCCTGGGCGTGGCAGGCGTCGTGGGTCTCCTGATAGGAGGCATGACAGCCGGCTTCACCCTGGCAAGCATGCTTAACAACTCCGGCGGTGCATGGGACAACGCCAAGAAGTTCATCGAGAAGGGCAACTACGGCGGCAAGGGCAGCGAGCCTCATAAAGCCGGTGTGGTGGGCGACACCGTGGGCGATCCGTTCAAGGATACCTCCGGACCTTCACTGAACATACTCATCAAGCTCATGTCAATGGTATCCGTGGTTATGGCAGGACTGACCGTGACCTGGAGCATCATGGGTTAATAACCTAATTGTATACTGTGACGACGCCCACACCGGGCGTCGTCACATTTTTATGGATATCTATATGAAATACATCCCGCAGTTTCCTGACATCGTCACCGCCTCGGAGGCTATTACTCCGTTTGTTCACCGTACTCCTGTTCTCACCTCCCGGCAGATAGACTCAGCCAGTGGTGCGCATCTCTTCTTCAAGTGCGAGAACCTGCAGAAGGTGGGGGCCTTCAAGTTCAGGGGCGCCACCAACGCCGTCATGAACCTGACGGCGGAGCAGCGTGCCGCCGGGGTTGTCACCCACTCGTCGGGCAACCATGCGGCGGCGCTGGCGCATGCTGCCGTGTCGCGTGGGGTGAAGGCATACATCGTCATGCCCTCCACAGCCCCTGAGGTAAAGAAGAGGGCCGTGGCGGCCTACGGGGCGGAGATAACCTTCTGCGAGCCCACGCTGGAGGCACGCGAGGCCGCCGCCACCGCAGTGATTGAGCGTACAGGCGCAACCATGGTCCATCCTTTTGATAACTTCGATATCATCGCCGGACAGGGAACGGCGGCGATGGAGCTGCTTACAGATATACAGGCACCGGATGCTGTCATCGCCCCCGTCGGTGGCGGCGGCCTGCTCAGCGGGACAGCCATAGCAGTACGTCATATGGCTCCCTCTGCCAGGATATACGGTGCCGAGCCGCTGCTGGCTGATGATGCGGCGAGGTCACTCCATACAGGCACCCTGCTGCCGGCACTGCCACCGCGGACGATAGCCGACGGGCTACTTACCTCGCTGTGCGACAGGACCTTCACCGTCATAAAGGATAATGTCGACGACATACTTACAGTGACGGAGGAGCAGATCATTGCCGCCATGATGCTGGTATGGGAGAGGATGAAGATAATAATCGAGCCCTCGTCGGCCGTGCCGGTGGCTGCCGTGCTGGCAAACAGGGAGCTCTTCAGCGGCAGGAAGGTGGCGGTTATTGTCTCCGGCGGGAACGTTGACCTGACGAAGCTTCCTTTTGGTCAGCACGCCTGAAATAGGCAATGATAGGATAGTGATCCGAGTACCTGACCTTGACGATATCAAAATCGGTACACCTGATCTCGTCGTTGTACAGGATGAAGTCGATCCTGTTAGGCGGGTACTTGCCACGGTAGGTGAAGCCTGCACCATAGCCGGCCTCGACAAAGGCATCCTCGAGACCGTGCCTCATACGGCGGTAGGTGTATGACACAGGGGTGTCGTTGAAGTCACCGGCCACGATGACAGGGTATGGCGATGTCTCCATGTGCCTCCTCACCCTGTCTACCTGCAGCGCCCTGCTGGCAAAGCCCTGTGTCAGGCTGCTGTAGATGCCTGTAATCTTGTTCACCGAACTGTTTCTCTCCTCCCCGGCGATCTCGTTGAGGAAGTTACCCTCCATACGGCGGAGCCTGAACGACTGCAGGTGGTTGTTGTAGATGCGGAAGGTATCGCTGTCAACCACTATATCTGTGAATATCGTCAACGACGATGACCCCGGGTGAACGACATCTCCCCTGTAGATCACCGGGTAACGGGTGATGGTGGCTATGCCGTAACGACTGGCAGGGCCGCTTTTTATCAGCTTGATATGTGTGCTGAGCTTACCGCCGAGACCCTCTTTCAGCTTCCTCTCGCCAACTGCAGGGTCGCCCCTGACAAAATACTCCTGGAGGCAGAGGATGCCCGGTTCTTCCTTCCTGAGGAGCTGCAGCATCTTCCTGTGAGTGTCCCTCTCGCTCTCCTCGTAGAAGTTGAAGAGA
>QKGI01000065.1 GCA_003250475.1 Bacteroidota bacterium
CGGCTGTTCGCCGATTAAAGTGGCACGCGAGCTGGGTTCAGAACGTCGTGAGACAGTTCGGTCCCTATCTGTTGTGGGCGTAGGAGATTTGAGAGAACCTGACACTAGTACGAGAGGACCGTGTTGGACAGACCGCTAGTGTACCTGTTGTGGCGCCAGCTGCATCGCAGGGTAGCTATGTTTGGAAGAGATAAGCACTGAAAGCATCTAAGTGCGAAGCTCGTCTCAAGATGAGATCTCCCTTAAGGGTCGTTGTAGACTACGACGTTGATAGGCTGCAGGTGTAAAGGTGGCAACATCAAAGCCGAGCAGTACTAATTACCCGTGAGCTTTCTGAGGAATGTCTTATTATTCTTACAATAAACCAGTATGTCACGATATTTAAAGTCTTCAGGTGGCTATAGCGGAGGGGTTCCACCTCTTCCCATTCCGAACAGAGAAGTTAAGCCCTCCTGCGCCGATGGTACTGCAGAGCAAAATGTGGGAGAGTAGGTCGCCGCCGACTTTACAAATAAAAGCCCCGGATTTTTTCCGGGGCTTTTTTTGTTTTCACATACCCCGTAAAATACTTCCGCGGGCAGCAAACAGGCTGAACGACGGTAATTCCTTATATTTAGTAATGAAGCTCCGGAATAGCTCATAGCTTTATAAATAAAGCCAAAGCTACCATCCGGAGCTTTTTTTTTATGTAGGATTATAAAATCAAAATCATAAATTTGTTTTAACTCATACCAGATGAGGTTTTTTTAACACTTGCTCTTAAGCAAATCTGAGGCTTAACGAACGGAAACCCTGATAGTTGGCGTGTATCTCTGTTAATCATCTTGTCCGGACCAGGGATTGCCGCGAAAGAAGAAATAAACTGAAATGAAATTACCCGGAGCCAGAACAGGAGCCTTTCTTAAAAAAATTACTTCTTATTTTCAATTCAGAAAGTTAAAGCTTAGGGTTCTGTCTGAAAAGGCTCTGTACTACCTTCAGACCTCAGATGCAAGCTATTTCCTCATCTTTTCAATCCTTGTCGGTTTGGGCGGGGGATTCGGAGCCATACTGTTCAGGTGGCTGATAATGCAGGTCAGAAACCTCTTCTTCGTCCGGGGAGAGACGGTCCTCGGTTTCATGGGTCAGTATTATGTCATAGTGCTTCCGGCTATCGGAGGACTTATCGTTGGTCTCCTTGTCTTCTTTTTTGCAAAGGAGGCCAAAGGACACGGTGTGCCGGAAGTGATGCGGTCGGTGCTGGTGGGGGGCGGTAAAATACGTCCCAGGGTTGCCGTTGTTAAGGCGCTTGCCTCTTCTGTATGTATTGGTTCAGGGGGTTCAGTAGGACGGGAGGGACCGATAATCCAGATCGGCTCTTCATTAGGTTCAGCAATAGGCCAGCTTTTCAGACTTACGGAAGAGAAGACAAAAACACTTGTTGCCTGTGGCGCTGCTGCCGGTATTGCCGCGACATTCAATTCGCCACTCGGCGGGATATTCTTTGCCTTAGAGGTTATACTAAGGGAATACGGCCTTAGAAACTTCTCTTCAGTGGTTATGTCTTCGGTGACAGCTACAGTCATTTCCAGGCATTTCCTGGGAAACCAGCCGGCCTTCCAGATCCCGCCGTTTGAGATATATCAGATAAGTGACTTCCTCTACTACCTGGTGTTTGCAATTATCACCTCCTTTTTTGCATGGCTGTTTATCAAGGTATTGTATAAAAGCGAGGACCTGTTCAACAAGGTCAGGTTGCCCGACTATGTCAAACCTGTGATGGGGGGTCTTTTCGTTGGGATAATAGGGTTTTATTTCCCGCAAATCTTCGGCGTTGGATACGAGGTCATTGAAGCCGCTGCAAAGGGAGAACTGCTGCTCTGGCTGGTTATAACGCTTGTCTTTCTTAAGATTGTGGCTACCTCACTGACACTCGGCTCTGGAGGGTCGGGCGGTATTTTTGCACCGTCACTCTATATCGGGGCTCTTCTGGGTGAAGCATTCGGACTGATAGTAAGCAAGGTTATCCCCGGGACAGAAATTCCCCCGGGAGCATTTGCACTGGTGGGTATGGCCTCAGTCTTTGCAGCAACTTCACAGGCACCTATATCGGCTATACTGTTGTTGTTTGAGATGACAGGTAATTACAAGATACTGCCACCCCTCATGATAACATGTGTACTTTCTGCAATTCTGGTACGGTGGTGGTCAAAATACTCAATCTATACACTCAAACTGGTAAGGCGGGGAATAGATGTGGAGAGATACCAGTACGGTAACCTGATGGAAAGCATTACGGTCTCACAGGCGATGATTACTGACGTAATAACAGTCAATCAGACAGATACGGTGAGGAAAGTAGGTCTCAAGATCAAGGAGACAAACCACAGGGGATTTCCAGTCATGACCGGAGATGGACTTCTTGCAGGTATGGTGACACGCACGGATATCAACAAAGCTCTTGCAGAAGGAAGTGGTGAGGCAGAGATAAGTACAGTAATGAGCAGGGATCTGATCGTCTGCTATCCCAACGAGAGCCTGAAAACAGCGATGCATAAGATAGCCAGCAGGAATATAGGCAGGATACCTGTGGTGGAAAGGGACAATGAGAGCAGGCTTATTGGCATTCTCACCCGCAAAAGCCTGATAAATGCATATAACAGGGCCCTGGAATTCAAAAAGACCTATTCAGACAGCAAGCCAGCCTGATCTGATGGTTATTATTGTCTGAGCGGGTGACACCTGCAGGACGTAAAGTTTGCCTCACCGGTCAGGAATCAGAACTCAGGAGGTCTTTAACACAGATTTGGATTAACCGGATAATTTTTTGAAATTTGATTAAAGGTTACATAACCTGGAACCTGTTGATAAATTAACATCAATATGGATGAAGACTTTTCAACAGATGCGGTCTTTATAAGGAGGCTCACCGGGTTCTATGCTCCGTTTCTAAGTCTTATTGCGGTAAACGGTGATGAACTGTGGCTGACTACCTGGACTGATGTTACCTATCCGCCTGCTGAAGACGATCCTCCCAATATCATTGAGAGATGGGATGCAGCCGTGGAATTCATAGGCGGTACAGGCCGGTTTGAGGATGCATCAGGTGAAGCAAGATATATAGGGTATAACTATCTTGAAGGAGATATGATTTATTGTCATGCTGTTTTCAGAGGAGTATTATCAATTTCTAACGGAAGCGCCAGGCAATAAAACAGGGTATTTAGTTTCTTTCTTTTAATCTAATCTCCCGTGACCATCCACTGATACAGTTTCGCGGGAGCAATATTTTGTTGTCCCTCCCAGTGGTATTTGTGGGACGGTTACCCCAATATTTTATAATTCTCTCAGCTTTGGCCACACCGGCTTTAACTCCTAACACCGATTTCATTTACCACATTCAAGGTAGTACCAATATCTGGGAGTTATAGTCTGTATTTATGCCTCATTCTGTTAAATGTTGTTTATTCCCACATAATTCTTTACAAAAAATATAGAAAATCAAATGCAATCGGTTGCATTTTTAAAAAAATATATTATATTTACCATGTTGTAGACTTTTTTCCAAGGGTAATAGTGCAGGAGATTGTTTAAAAAGTGACAGTAAATAAGGTTGTTTGAGGGTTACCTGTTTTCAGTCACGGTGCTGAGCGATGTTTGGTTGAACTGAAACTAACATATTTTATATCAGACAAATTTTCTACCATGCCAACAAATAACGATTCTTCCTGAGAAGGGGAAACTGTGTCCTGAATGATTAGAAAGGGGCACTTATCTGTGGGTTTCCCGCTAAAACAACCAGAAAATTAACCTTAAAACAAAAACCTTATGATTAAAAATCCCTCATGCCAAGGTATTTTATCAAAAAAATGCTTCGGAAAACTATTAATGAGCTTGTTGCTCCTGACGATGCTTTTCCACGCACAGACGGGAATTGCATTTGCCTCAGGGTCAATATCTGTCATCCCGGATATTGCTCAGCAGAGAGTTGTCTCCGGATTAGTGACGGAAAGAGACGGTACTCCTCTGCCATCGGTAAGCATTATGGAGAAAGGGACCATGAACGGTGTCCTTTCTGATGCAACCGGCAAGTATAGTATTACTATCACTACCCCTGAACCGGTACTAATCTTCTCATTTGTAGGGTACGAGACTCAGGAAGTAGCTGTTGACTCAAGGAATGTGGTTAACGTTACAATGGTTACAAGTACCATAGGTCTTGAAGAGATAGTAGTGGTAGGCTATGGTACTGTAAGAAAAAGTGACATTACCGGGTCAATCACCTCTGTGGATGTTGACAAGATTCGTGATGTTCCTGCAGCTACCGTTGTCAAGGCGCTACAGGGCAAGACTGCAGGGGTTGAGATACAGAACATCGGCAGACAGCCCGGAGCAGGGTCGCAGATCAGGATCCGGGGCAGCAGATCTCTATCCGGTTCAAATGACCCACTTATTATTGTCGACGGCATACCTTTCGGAGGTAACCTTAACGATATTGCATCAGATGACATTGCCGCCCTCGAAGTGCTTAAAGATGCCTCAGCAACTGCAATATACGGGTCCAGAGGCTCAAATGGGGTTATCATTATAAATACCCGTAAGGGAGAATCCGGCGCAATAAGAGTAAGTTACAATGGCTATTTCGGTCTGAACACTGCCGCCCGGCAGTATGATTTATTTAGTGCAGAAGAATTTATCAAACTCCGTACAGTAGCCAACTACACCAATTATATGCCTGACGAAACTGAGTCGATGCTTCTCGGCCGTGAGACTGACTGGCAGGGACTCATGTACCAGACCGGCCAGACCCATAGTCATGAGCTGGGATTTTCCGGAGGATCGGAAAACTTTCAATATTCACTCTCCGGAGGCTTTTACAATGAAACCGGTATTATTCCTGTCATTGAATACTCCAGGTATAACCTGCGCCTGGCACTGGACCAGCAAATCGGCAAGCGCTTTCGCATAGGCGTTACATCGATGAACTCTTTATCCAACACAACAGGCAATGATGCTACCAGGATGATGTGGGCTATCTATTCGCTGTCGCCGCTGATGGTACCTTACGAGACTGACGGTACCGTTAACAAACAACCTGCTTTTGATACCGATTATACCTACAATCCTCTTACCTTTCTTGATCAGACATTGTGGGGAGATACAAACCGCAGACATACATCATTCAATACAATGTACCTGGAGGTCGACCTCTTTGAGGGGCTTAAGTACAGGGCAAACCTCGGTTATGATCTCGGTACCGGAAAGTACGGTTCTTATCATGGTAAGGATACTGAAATGCGTCAGGGATCGGAGAGCACAGGTCAGCTCAGCAATACGGAGACCTCCTCCTATACCATTGAGAATATGCTTATCTATGACAAGACATTTGGTAAACACCGCTTGGGCCTGACAGCCATGCAGAGTGTACAGGAATCGACCAACACCGAGTCAAGCTTTACCGGTACAACATTGGCTGCTGACTACATTCAATGGAACAATTTCAGGCTCTTTGAAGTGGTTGATGCTACTGCTGACAACACTACAAGGAGAGAATATCATAATTACTATAATAACTGGACTCTTGCTTCATTCATGGGCCGAATCAACTATTCGTTCCTCGACAGGTATCTGATTACCCTGACCGCACGAAGCGACGGTTCATCAAGGCTTGCTGAAGGGAAAAAATGGCATAGTTACCCGGCACTCGCACTTGCATGGAAAATCAAGGAGGAATCATTCCTTCGCGAGTCCAGCACCATCTCGACCCTTAAACTCCGTGCCGGATACGGCCAGACAGCAAATACCTCCATTGATCCGTACCGTACCCTTGGAGGAATGTCGGGTACAGTTTACAACTTCGGTGACAGGGGTGTGAACGGTTATTATGTTTCTACTCTTCCCAACATTGACCTTACCTGGGAATATACGAAACAGACAAACATCGGTCTTGACTTCGGATTCATAAAGGACAGGATCAATGGTTCGGTCGACGTGTATTTTCAGCAGACTGACGGCGTATTACTTGGCGTTTCTTTACCTCCTTCCCAGGGAGTACCGGGGTCATTTCTTAAAAACATTGGCGCTACTGAAAATAAGGGACTTGAGGTTGTGCTGAACGGCGTCATACTCAGCCCTACATCGGAAAAAGGCCTTTCATGGGAGCTTAATACCAACGTTTTTCTCAACAGGGAGAAGATCACAGCACTGCAAGACACAAGTGTCAAACAGGATATTGGTAACGGATGGTTTGTTGGCTATCCTTCCAGTGCCATTTATGATTATGTCAAGCTGGGTATCTGGCAACTGGGCGAGGAGGTTGAAGCTGCTACTTATGGGGCAAAGCCCGGTGATATCAAATTAGAAGACCTTGACCCTGACGGCGACGGGCCGCTTGAACCGGACGGCAAGATTGACGATAAGGATCGTAAGGTGATCGGATCTTCCCAGCCAAAGCTTATGGGCGGGTTCACCTCAACCTGGGGATGGCGTGGATTTGACCTCAGTATAGTCGGATACTTCCGCGTCGGCGGTATGATAGCAAGTACCCTTCATATGCCCAACAACTACTGGAACCGCCTTGACGGAAGACGCGGCCAGATAAAAGTTGACTACTGGTCACCCGATAATCCTACCAATGACATGCCCAAGCCTGATATGTCTATTAATGCGGCAAGGACCAATGTCCTGGGATATTTTGACGGATCATTCCTTAAAGTACGAAGTATTAACCTCGGGTATAATATCAACAAGAAATATACCCAATGGCTGGGCATCAATTCCGGAATACGGCTTTATGCTTCTGTCACTGACCCGTTCATTTTCTTCTCACCTTACATCAAAGCCGGAGGCCTTGATCCGGAGCCGACTAATAACGCATCATCAGACAACAGTGCTCTCTCCATGCCGAACAGGATGCTGGTGGTCGGAACGGGTATTCCCCCGGTACGGAAATATGTTTTTGGTTTAAATGTGAAATTCTAAATAACAGGAGTTATGATCAAGTATCTTAAATATATAACATTGGTTTTTGTTCTTGCCTTGGCTGTATCATGTGAAGATTATCTCAAGGAAGATCCGAAATCTCTGCTTACTGCACAATATCTGGAGACAGAGAATGGTGTATGGTCAGCACTCTATTCTGCATATTCCGATCTCAGATACGTTTATGGCGGTGAAAGCGCAATGAACGCCACCTGTGCCGGGACTGACGAGTGGCAGAAAGGACCTGACGGTAATGCCAACTTCAACAACTACGAGGAAAATATGGCTGCCGACAATGCCATCAGTGGTCTCTGGAACTGGGGGTACACCGGTATCAATACTGCCAATGCTGTGATAGACTATGCACCGATTTGCGGCATGACTGATGAAAAGGTTGCATTGGTAACTGCTGAAGCCCGGTATATAAGGGCTACATGGTATTTCCTGCTGGTGCAGACATTTGGTGCCTGCCCACTTAATCTTGAGTTCATCTCATCACCTTCAACTGAAGCATACCGTGCCCCGGTTGATGATGTTTATGATGCCATTGTCGCAGACCTCGAGAGTGCAAAGCAGGTATTGCAGCCGATGGCTGCAGAGCCTGGTCGTGCCGATGCTGCTGCAGCCTTCCATTTACTTGCCAAAGTATATCTTGCAAGAGCAACAACCGCCGGGGCAAATGCTGCCTCTGACTATCAGCAGGCATACAACAATGCCATGGAGCTGATCAACAACAAGGCTGTTTATGGTCTGGCGTTACTGGAAGACTTTGAACAGGTATTTGAACCCAGGAATGAGCACAACTCAGAAGTGCTTTTTACAGTAGAAAGAAATACGGACATCCTCTATAATGATGGTGGCAACCCATCATCAGGGACAGCCAATTACAAGAGGAATATTGCTTTTATGTTCTTCAGGCCCAATTATTCTGCCTGGGGAGTGGGAGGTCTGATCAGGGACATTCCCTATGGGAGACCCTGGCATCGTGTCAGGCCCACCAACTATCTGCTGGATGTTACATTTGCTGATAAGACAGACGATACCCGTTATAACAAAACCTTCCAGACAGTTTGGCTGCTTAATGATGCATCTGCCATAACTGCACCCGGTTTTGCTTTGGGAGACACTGCCGCATGGCTTCCCGGCAGGGAAAATCCACCCAGCGTGAAAGCAGTGAAGGTTTTTCCTCCATCCCAGTATTATGGCAACAACGGACAAACGATGTCTGTTTACCCTGCCCTGAGTAAGTTCAATGATATTGACCGTCCGGATGTAGCGGAAGCTTCGGTTCGTCCGTTTATTGTATACCGCTTCGCTGAAACATATCTTATTGCAGCTGAAGCCTCGATGTATCTTGACAGGCCTGAGGATGCCATCTCGATGCTTAATATTGTACGAGACAGGGCCGCCTACAGCGCAGACCGCTCCTCAGCAGAGAACATCCTGGCTGCACAGAGGCTCCGCAATAAGGTACCTTCCATGACTGATAAAGGTCAGGGGATTGATTTCATCCTTGAGGAAAGGGCCCGTGAGTTATGTGGCGAGTACCTGCGGTGGTGGGACCTGGTAAGGACAAGAACAGGATCAGGTGAAGTACAGCTTGTTTACAGAATACGTAATCTGGTAAGCCCTATACACTACAGTCATGACGGTCATTTCCCTGCTTATGAAAATATCAGTGATTACCATGTGCTTCGTCCAATACCCCAGGCACAAATTGACCTTACATCAAATGATTTTCCGCAAAACCCCGGCTATTAATCATTACCGGATGAAATCTTTCAAAATGAGAAATAAGATGAAACATAAGAATTTCAAATCAGGGCTTATATTGGTCCTCTCCCTGACAATCCTCCTGATGGCCGGATGTACGGAGAAGGAAACGTATATGGAGGCCGGAGTCATAGATATGAATGGCCACATTACATCGGTTGATAAGCAGGTCACCCAGCCCGGTGACATCGTAACCATAACCGGGACCGGTCTTGACAAGGTCTATAAAGTATTGTTAAATACGGACAATGTACCTGTCGTTTTTACCGCAACCCCGACTAAGCTGGAGATTACCATCCCGGCTACGTCACCTCTTGGAGATGTGGTAACTGTCAGCCTCCTCTTTTCAGGCAAAGGTCTTGCACAGATACCTCTGAGGATTATCTCCCCACCTGTCATATTTGCAATAGTCCCGGAAGCAGCACACCCCGGTGATATTATCAAACTATACGGCAAGGAGCTGCACCTCTCACAGGTTATCAAAATTAATGATGTTGATGTAACAGCATCAAAAGTCATTGAGTCTGACAAGATATTAACAGTTACCGCACCTGCAGGCTTTACCGGAGGTAATGTAAGCATCACAACCGAGAGTGGAGGTATAACAAACAGCCCGTATCCGATGCTTTTAGGCACGGAAATTATGATAAATGATTTTGACGGGAATGAGAATTATGCCGCTTCCAGTTTTATAAGCAGCAATGGTAACCTTGACAATGACACTGAAGAGTCAGGCGATTTCCCAAGAAACAAGTACTGGACATTCACCATCAAGGATAACAATACCAGTTGGGGAGGCAACCTGGATTTATATACCACCGGTATGCCAGACACCTTTACCGATCTTTCCAAGATACGGTTGTGCATCAGTATTCAACTGACAAAAGCAATGGATGTTAATGTGATGATAGCGCGTGGATCAGATGTCTGGGGCAAGACCCTTTCATTATCACAGGGCTGGAACTCAGTTGTTCTACCGTTCAGTGAGATGGGGTCTGGCTATGGCGGCACATTTCCACCGGAAATGCCGTTACCACTATTCAAAGACATATCTGGTGTCAAGATACAACCCCCGGCCCAGGCAGCTAGCGGTAATTTCGGAGAAAAGATCTCTGTAGATAACATCAAGTTTATCATTGTTGACTAGAACCGAACGAAAATGAAAAAGAAAGATATTTATTTGAAATTATCCTTTGCATTCCTGCTTCTTATCTTTGTTGTGGCAGGCTGCAAGGAGACCGGGGATTTTATTATTGATCCGGTTGAGTATGAGAGTCCGTTTACCTTCACACCGTCTCATGGTGCACCGGGGGTATCCGTTACAATCCAGGGTACCAGTCTTAGCGGGATCTCACAGGTGGCTTTCGGAAGCGTTGCCGGAGAGATTCTGTCCCAGTCTGGAACATCTATTGTTGCAGAAGTACCTGTTGGGGCGTTAACATCAAAAATCAAGCTGGTTAAGTCAGGTGTGGTTCTTACATCAAGGGAAAACTTTGTTGTTGATGAATCGCCAACCCCAACGGTTATCAGCTTCAGCCCGGCAATAGCCGGGAGCGGTGAAGTCATTACCATAACCGGTGTATTGCTTAACGAAGTTGACTCAGTATTTATTGGCAACCTCAAAGCAGCCATTCAGGGGACCCCCAGTTCAACAGAAATACAGGTAATCGCACCGGCAGGACTCCAAACGGGCAGTATCAGGCTCTTTTATACCTATCTTACAAGCTATGGTATGCTCAAACCTGCCGAGTCTGTCAGTACTTCACAACTGACGCTGGCTCTTCCAATGATTTCAGATATCACCCCTGACATCAACTCACTCAATATAGGGGATGAGGTAACAATCTCAGGGTCACTTCTTGATATTGTAAGTAAGGTCGAGTTCGGTACTATTGACGCTGGCATTTTTACTTATGATAATGGAACGATTACCTGCACTGTCCCTGAAGGAGCTACAACCGGTACGATCAAACTTACTTGTCCCGACGGATCAACACAAAGTGCCACTTTCCATATTAACCTGCCTGCGATAGCATCCTTTCTCCCGCAAAAAGGGCTGGAAGGTGTCGTGACAGATTCACGCTCATTTGTTGTTGACGGAACCAACCTGAGCCTGGTCAGTCAGGTACTTGTAGGAACAACCCCTGCTACAATACAAAACCAGACGGATACACAGATTCTCTTTACTGCCCCGGCAAATACAGCAGGATTTATCTCCCTGGTAGCCGACAACGGAACTGTTAAAAGCTCAATACCATTTATTTTCACAGGTGATTTCTGGGTTAATGATTGGAGCACGGTGTTTCCCGTTGACAGATATGACAGGATTGCAAACAACGGCTTTGGTGCCTTTGCCCTGGATGAGGCCACAAACCCCTGGGCTCAGGTAAGTGCATTGGGTGCAGTAAACGGTAAGAGTATCTATATATGGGGACCGGCTGCCGGAAACGATAAATTTACCCTGTTTACCCCGAATCCTGACGGGGTTTACCTGGAATTTGACCTTAACATCCTTAGCCTTCCTGACACTCTGATGCAGACCGACGGAACACTTAAATTCAAGATATTTGCCATGGACGCACTGGGCTGGAGCGCAAGCGGCGAATATTCTTACGGCTACAACAGTCCTACCAGTTATGTAGCTGCTGATGGCCAGTGGCATCATTTCAGCCTTGATCTCAAGGCCTTCAAGGCATCGAACAATAGCGGACTCTATACTGCTGACCAGGTGTCTGCAATCTCAGGCGCCTTCTGTCATCCAAACAGTCTGCGTATCCTTGCCCTTGTTGTCGGAACGCCAAATGCCTCAGGCAATGGGAGTATTACCTTTGCGGTTGATAATCTCAAGTTTGTGATTAATTAGAATTGGTGGTTTAGGTAAAAGTGCCGATGACGTTGTTCATGGGCACTTTTTACCTAAATTTGAACCCGGTTGAATCTTTAAACCTGCAATTTTGAATAATTCATTACGTGGACTGACCATTGTAACTCTGGTGCTTTTTATAGCATGTGATGGCAAGGATCCGGAGCCCCAGGATGCAGATAAGCGTCCTACGACCATTGAAGAGTATAACAAGACTTCCGATGGGCTTAAAGACTACTATGATAAGGATGATTTCTTTGCCATGGGTGCTGCCATTGAACCTGCATTACTTGATGACCCTGTTGAGACAGCGCTGCTGAAAAGGCATTTTGTGAGCGTTACTGCTGAAAATGTTATGAAGTGGTCTTCTTTACAGCCCACTGAAGGTGTATTTAACTTCACTCCGGCGGATAAGATTGTTGATTATGCCCGGCTTAATGGAATGGTTGTCTTTGGCCACACGTTATGCTGGCATAACCAGGTGCCAGACTGGGTTTTTAAGGATGGTGCTTCCACAGCCTCAAAGGAACTTGTACTGTCAAGGTTACGAACACATATTACTACCGTCATGACACACTTCAGGGGGAAAATTTACGGATGGGATGTTGTCAATGAAGCAATTGATGACGGAGGTGAGATGTATAAAAATAACATCTGGTACCAGATATGCGGTCAGGATTATATTTTTCAGGCTTTCGAAACAGCAAGAACCGCAGATCCGGAAGCGAAACTATATTATAATGATTATTCTGCCACCAATGCCAGCAAAAGGGATAAGATATACACTCTTCTTATGGCACTAAAGGCGCAAAACCTTGTCGACGGGATGGGGCTGCAGGGGCACTGGAACACCGAATCTCCTTCTGATGACCTGATCTCAGCTGCTTTCGATAAGTACATATCAGCCGGCGTAGAACTGCGTATCAGTGAACTGGACGTCTCAGTGTACACTGACAACAATGACCCTGAGACAGAGTATACTTCAGATATTTCAATGAAGCAGTCAATAGCCTACGCAAGATTCTTCAGGCTATTCAGGCAATACAAGAATGCTATCACGGGTGTAACAACGTGGGGTATGGCTGACAATCATACCTGGCTTGATAACTTCCCTGTGCCCGGAAGAAAAAATTATCCTTTGCTTTTTGATGTCGACCTGGTTCCTAAACAGGCTTATTTTACAGTAATAAACTTTTAATATGACTGAACTTCTTGAGAAAATTTCATCCTGTGTTGAATATGGTAAGGTTGACATAAACTCACCCTATCCTCCGGCAATGAAAGGGCAGGAGGGCGCCTTTGAACTCACCAGGCAGGCGCTTGATGCAGGAATCAACCCGGGCGAGATACTTGAGGAAGCACTGATCCCGGCCATGTCAAGGGTGGGACAGAAATTCAGCCGGAATGAAATATTTGTTCCGCAGATGCTTATGGCCGCAAAAGCGATGAACAGCTCAATGATCCATATAAGGCCTTATTATCTCTCCGGTCAGACAAAACGCAGGGGAACATTCATTATAGGAACAGTGACGGGCGACCTGCATGATATAGGAAAAAACCTGGTGGCTATGATGATAGAAGGAGCCGGGTGGGAGGTGCTGGATCTGGGAGTGGATGTCAGCACCGAGAAATATATTCTTGCCGCGGAGGAGAATCCCGGTGCTGTGATAGGGCTGTCAGCCCTTCTTACAACAACCATGGAAAACATGCGCAAAACAGTGGCAATATTGAAGGAAAAATTCCCTGAAACAAAAATACTGGTCGGTGGTGCCCCCGTTACAGCTGAGTTCTGCGAAAGGATAAAAGCCGATTTTTATTCTCCTGACCCTCAGGGGGCGGTTGATTATCTGAAAACAATTGCCTGAATAAGGATAATAAATACTTATTTTACCGTGCGGCTTCACGGGAGTTGAAACCGGGGTTCACTGGGTGAAGATGTAACATCCCAGTAACACTGTGTGGCAGTAAAACGTTCCGGAAAGATGAAAACAATACTTAGCGGAAAGACAAAGGAGGTTGTTATTGATACGGAAGGGCCGGTAGTTATTATCGGTGAGTGTATCAATCCAACCAGGAGAAAGAAACTTGTCTCAACACTCCAGGAAAAGGATTTCAGCTATATGCTTTCCCTGGCCCGGTCGCAGATAGATGCTCTGGCCGACGTCCTTGATGTGAATGTCGGATACCCGGGAGTTGTTGACGAAGTATTGCTGCCGGAGGCAGTCATAGCATTACAGGAGCACTTTGACATACCCCTCTGTCTTGATTCACCTAATCCTTCTGCCATTGAGGCTGCATTAAAGGTAGCGAAGGGCAGATGTCTTATTAATTCAGTCAACGCGGAGGAGGAGTCACTGCGTCTTCTTTTACCTATAGCCAGGGAGTATGGAGCGGCTATCATCGGTCTGGTGCTTGACGATGAAGGGATTACCCATGATCCTGAGAAGAGGTTCAGGATAGCAGAGAAAATCGTTGAGCGTGCCCTGCGTGCCGGCCTGAAGGAAGAGGACGTGATAATTGACCCGATGGCTATGGCCGTCAGCGCCGATCCCGGAGCATGTATCGTTACCCTTGAGACAATAAGGCTTGTGCATGACAGGCTGGGTCTGAATATCACCCAGGGAGCCAGTAATATCTCATTCGGTCTTCCTAACAGGGAGCATATCAACAATGCATATATGGCCATGTCGATTATGAATGGCCTTACCTGCCCTATTGCCAACCCTGAGAAGATAGCCTCACTGGTACGGGCCGCCGACCTCGTGCTTGGAAAAGATGATTACGCGATCAGGTTTATAGAGCTCTATCAAAACAGTCAACTATCCTGAAGAAGTTTATCTACACATTCAGCGATCTTCTTCCCTCCGCGGATTCACTGGAGCGTGTTATGGGATATGAGCCCGGCACTGCACCTGAACCAGTCACATTGCTGATCGGTGAGATATCGGAAGAGCTTATGACGATAGGTGAAAGCAGGGCAGAGTACAGGATCTTCGATGGCATAAGCCTGGATACGGCCAGGAAAACTATCGGGATCGGGGGGATAGTATTCAATGTCAGGCCTATTATCTTCAGGCAGTTGAAAGATGCCGACGCTGTGGCACTCTTCATCTGTACTGCCGGACCACTGATAGGTGAGATGAGTCGCAAATGCATGCAGGAGGGAGACCTCCTGAAGGGTTACGTCTACGACGTTATAGGATCGGAGATCGTTGAGAATGCTGCTGACCGTATGCAGGAAGATATCAGAGAAACGGCCTTATCCGCCGGAAAGAAGATAACCAACCGGTTTAGTCCTGGTTACTGCGGGTGGGATGTGGCCGAGCAGCATACTCTATTCACCTTCTTCAGGAACAATTTCTGCGGGATCACCCTCACGGAATCGGCTCTGATGAACCCGGTCAAGTCGGTCTCAGGGATAATAGGGATCGGGGCCGGTGTAAGGTTTGCTCCCTATCAGTGTAATATGTGTGACGATAAAAACTGTATATACAGGAACAGGAAGACAAAGGTCTGAAGGTCTGAAGGTCTGGGGTCATGCGGTCTTGCAGTCTTGCAGTCATGCAGTCTTGCGGTCTTGCGGTCTTGCGGTCTTGCAGTCTTGCAGTCTTGCAGTCTTGCAGTCTTGCGGTCATAGAGGTCTGGCTATACGTTTTAACCGGCGCCTTACCTGTCTGTGCGGAAGGGTGCTGCCGGCAGACCCTCGCGGTTATAAAGGTTAGCTCCCTCAGGGTTGTCTGCCCAGGCGTACCTTACAGCAACAGGATTCCTGATCTTCTTTCCTCTGACAATAACCCTGTCACACCTGATCCTTGCCCTGGCCCATATAAAACTCATATCCTCACCGGCAATGGCAAAGCCTGAGAGCCTCTTGCTGCCTTTTGATACCAGTCCCGACCCCGTATTGTCAAATGTCAGGATGACCCGGCGTCCTCTGACTGTCATCGCTTTGTATGCCGGCCCCGAGAAGACCACTTTCTCATCACCATAGGCCACTTTTCGTGCCACGAGCGCAAGTCTTATCCCTACATCCATTTTGTCAAGAGGGTGGATGTCATTCCATTCCCCTGCATCAATTGTCACAGCCATCCCTGTTGCCGGCAGCACCAGCGCCCCGGCCTGTGCCTCCCTGAACAGCGCCCAGTTACTCTCCCCGGGAACAGCTTTAGCTTCCATGAAATTCGGAAGCTGAACCAGTATAAACGGCAGGTTGACACTGTCAAGGTTATGCCGCCAGTCGTTGATAAGTGCAGGCAGCAGGTTACCGTATTCCCGGGGTCTGTCAGCATTTGACTCACCCTGGTACCACAGTATGCCCCTGAGCCTGTAGTTCAGTGCTGGCGCAATCATGGCATTGAACAGGCCGCCCGGCTTATATCCGATGAAAGTCTGCCCGGCGAGCGGGGGCATCACTGCACCTATCCTGTATCTCCATTTCCCCTCAAGGCTTATCCTGAATGCCCCGGCAGACAGATCATAGGTCTTGCCCGGGACAAACCCGCCATCACCCGTAGTACTTATCACTTTAACGGTAAGTATGTTTCTACCTCCCCTCAGTACTCCTGCAGGGATCGTATATCTGCGCGGGGGGTACTGATAGGATACTGTCCCGACGAAGGTGCCGTTAACAAATGCCGAATCTGCATCGACTATCCTGCCAAGGTTCAGGGTCCCGGGAAGGCCTGACGCCGGGAGAGGAACAGTAATCTCCTTTCTGAACCATACCGCCCCGTTTGTTCCTCTTAAAGGGGTACCCGACCAGTACCCGGGTATTTCAATAGCTCCCCAGCCTCCTGTGTCAATATCAAAATCATGCCATGTGATCCCGGGCCTCATATATCCTTCATCAGCCAGCCGCAGTTTTTCATACCACCGGTCGATCCTTGTCTTGTCATCCTGTTCAATGGCCTGTATGAGTGAGTCGGATTTGAACCGCTGAAGCTCATTGTAATGCTCCGGAAACTCTTTCAGGCTCTCTTCGCTTATCCATGCCTCGGCAGGTGACCCGCCATATGCAGAGATTATTAGACCGACCGGAACTCCGTACGTCTTGTTTATCTCCCTGGCAAAGAACCACGCTGCAGCCGAAAAGTCCAGAACGGTCTCAGGATCAGCTGCCACCCATCTTCCGCCGGGAAGATCTGCCTGGCGTTCCTTGAACGAGTATTGCCTGGGCACGGTGAATGCTCTGACAGAATTATTCTCTGCCCCTGCTATCTCAGCCTCATACAATGGACGCACCCTTCTTACGGGGAGTTCCATATTCGACTGACCGGAGCAGAGCCAAACATCACCTACAAGGATATCATTTATCGTTATGTTGTTACTGCCTTCTATCCTCATGATATGGGGCCCGCCAGCCGTCATGGGTTTCATTGTCACCATCCATCCGCCGGAAGCGTCAGCCCTGGTATGATAGCTGTCGCCGGCGAAGTCAACGCAGACCTCTTCCCCCGGAGCAGCCCAACCCCAAATCCTGAGTTCGGTGTCACGCTGCAACACCATGCCGTCAGATATCAGCCGGGGCAGCCTTACCTCTCCCTGCACCAGGTCCGGAAAGATCCCTGCCAGAAGAAGAAGGATTGTCAGTGCAGCATTTCTGTTTTTCATTGTCTTATGGTTTATAGTCTGAAGGTAGAATTTCCCCGCCCTGCAGTCTGGCTCCTTCACTAAAATGATCCACAGGATCATTTCTTGACGCTCGGACCGGTCTGAAGGTCTGAAGTCTGAGGTCTGTTGTTTCGATGTGTCTTGCAGTCCAAAGGTCTTAATTCTTATTTAATTCTGTCACTGCCTGCTTTCTGTAAAAACTTTCCGGCGGACCAAGGTATGATTGTCTTACGCCGCCTGTATTTACAACAATTCTCTCGAGTACCATTCCGGGGTCTGTCATCCAGACTTTAAGGGTATGATATCCCGGTTTCCTGACCGGCACATTTCCGCTGACGAAGCGCATGTTATCCATCACAGTCTGTTCCCATTCCCTGTTCCCGTTACGGGCATCGAACTCCCCGGGTACCACTGTCAATATACTGGCAGCCTCATCATCTATTGAGAGCCCGATACAAAAGTCCCTTCCTGGAAGGTAATTGAGTGACGGTGCCATATAGAGTGTCGTTTCAAATTCGCCGGTGGAGAAGAAATACATCCTGTATTCGAGTACCGGGGCGTTGACGCCGGGCACAGCCTGTGGCATGTCCGTCGCTGCACCTGTACGCATTCCTGACAGGGTGCGTCCGTAGTTCTCTATCCGTTGCCAGTACCTCTCCCCGGTATTAAGGTTCCGGGTATAATGTTCAGCTTCAACAGCCACATAACCGTCTGCCTCAACAAATCCTTCGAGGGTGGCCGGCTGTGGTTTGGCAGGATTAAAAGCTGTCAGTGTTAACCTCACCTCAGTATCAGTGCCATTGACGCAGATGACCCCCTCATGGGTGCCGTAGGGTAGTATGGCCCAGTCGATGGTCACCAGTATCCTCTCCTGGTCATTTATTGTCCCGGTGGTGTTGCTCAGGATGATCCAGGGATTCCCGGAGGTGATGGTATAATCAAACGGCATGGTGCCCCTGTTAAATATCTCGATGTACCTTGCCTGTCTGTTATAGACATCAAAAGGTGGCAGTTCAGGCCCTGTGAGGTCTTTGCCGGGCCAGCTCTTCAGGGAGCCTTCCACGGCAATACCCATTGAGGCAGCTGGTGGCGCCTCCGGCCGTTCAAGCCTAATTGCCCCGAGGCTGTTTTCCGGGGGGTCATTCCATGCCGTATAACCCAGGTGAGCCTGGTCCATGAAATGATTCCACCTGCCTCCGGCATAGACACGGTTATAGTAGCCCATAAGGGCAGTATCTGCCGTGAATAGTTCCACGGTACGGTCAGCCATAGCCGCTGTGCCCGACCTTCCCTGTGATGCATATAGCGCATTCAATCCGGCAGTGACATACAGTTCGTTCACAACAGCACAGGCTTTAACAGGAAACAGTACGAGGTGGAAGTATGCATCATGCATCTCCCCGGGCAGCAGGGTCTGTATCTCTTCAGCCCTGGCAGCAAGGCGGTTGTATTCGTCTGCTATCCTTTCAGCCTCATGATAATTGACAGGACTGAAGGTATAGGGACTGAGCAGTTCGGGCTTTCGGCGGCTGTTAAACCTCGTATATGCCGTGATGATCTCACCGATCTCCTCAGCATATTCCTGCCCGAATACTCTTCCGGCCCACCCTGTTGTGTATGCTGTCATGTCATTACTGCCCCAGGCATCCGTTTCCCAGGCCAGGGAAAGAAAGTATTCGACAGGCAATTCATACCCGCGGAAATGTCCTGCATTGACAATCCATATTCTATCGGCTCCGTACTGTTTTGCCAGAGTCATCTGGTCCCATATTTTTGGTATCGGGCTGGTGTTGATCCACTGGTAGCTTCGTGGTCCTCCATGGTAGTCGAAGTGATAGTACACCCCGGCCCCGCCGCTGCGATGACGCTCCGGTGCATCCGGCAGGCGTCTTACGTTACCCCAGTTGTCTTCGGCCCAGAGCAGGGTAACATCATCCGGCACCCTCATGCCCTCATTATAATAGTCCTGTACCTCTTTATACAGGCACCACATCTGAGGTACTGCTGTGACGTCATTGTCAAGTTCTTCCGAAATCAGTCTTCGCTGGACCTCAACAATTTTTTCCAGCCTGGCGATATTGGCATCGGGTCCGCCGGGGCCCATCTCGGTGTCATCTGCGCCGCGTAATCCTATCGTAATGATACTCTCATAGTCCCTGTTCCTCCTTATCCCTTCGCGCCAGAATTTAACCAGGGTATCAGCGTGGTCTGTCCAGCTCCAGCTGCCCAGTGTTCCCTGGTAGCGGCGGTCCCACTCCTTCTGAGCCCTGAGCATCGGCTCCTGGTGGGATGTGCCCATGACGACACCGTACTCATCAGCCAGTCGTGCATTGGCGGTATCGTCCTCATTGAAGGCATTGTTCCACATGGCAGGCCACAGGTAGTTGGCTTTCATCCTGAGCAGCACCTCGAAGATCCTTGCATAGAACTCACTGCCGTAGTTAGCCACCCCGGAGGGTACCGGAGGGTTCGCTGAGGGCTGTACGTTACCGTATTTATATTCCACCCATTTTGTCAGTGCAGGGTATTCATCGTTGAGGAAGATCCCGCGGTATCTGACAGACGGTTCACCCCACACCCGTCTTCCCGGCAAGACATACAGCCCGCTGCTCTTCCTGACCGGCACGTCGGCCCACCAGTACCATGGTGAGACTCCTATCCTGCCTGAAATGTGATATATGCCGAAGATGGTCCCTCTTTTGTCGCTCCCGGCAATAACGAGAGCCTTTCTTATACCCGGCAGAGGGTTATCCACAGTCTGAATGAGAAAGCTTTCCCATTTGCCCGCCACGCCATCGGTATCTATTTTACCCTTTTGAACAAGCCTGTCAATCAGGTGACTTTTACCTATTGTGCCGGCTATTACTACCTCCCTGTTTCGCGGTATCTTACCGGTAATAAAACCCGGGGTGATGCCTGTCACCTTGCTTATGTCGGTCTGCAGGTCTCTCAGTGCCCTGGTGACACCTGGCCACTCCTCCGGGTCAGAGCAGAGGATGGTGGTTTTCCCGGGTTCAGCCAGTGTGAAGCAGCCATCGCTCCATGCTGATGAAACAAACTGCTCCTCTCCCGGGATGCTGTCCTCCAGGCCTTCCATCCCTGGTGAGGTGATGGGAGCCGGTATCATCAGGGACAGAAGCAGTAAAGTGAGTTTCATAATACTGTCAACAGGGTCTTTTGAAGGTCGGCATCACATGATGAGGGACCTGTCATGATCTCAAAATCACCCGGTTCAACCACATATTTCATGTCAATATTATGAAATGCCAGTTTGTCGGGTGTAATCTCAAAGGATACCTTTCGTGTTTCACCGGGCTTAAGTGATATACGTGCAAAGCCTTTCAACTCCTTCACCGGTCTTGTAACGCTGCTTATAAGGTCTCTGATATATAGCTGTACAATTTCATCACCTGCCATCTTTCCGGTATTTGTTACCTCCACCATCACACGGGCAGCTTCTCCTTTCTTTATTTTGTTCTTTTTGAGGACCGGTTTTCCATAGTTGAACTCTGTATAACTTAACCCGAAGCCGAAGCAGAAAAGAGGATTTACATCCTGGGATATGTAGTCCATATACTGGGCGCTTGGTTTGTGATTATAATATAGCGGCAACTGTCCTGCCGACTTCGGGAAGGTTATAGTAAGCTTTCCTGAAGGATTCACTTCACCGAAGATGATGTCAGCTGCAGCGTTTCCGGTCTCCTGTCCCATATACCATCCTTCGATTATTGCAGGTACCTTTTCTGTAAGACTGTTTATGGCCAGCGGGCGTCCGTTCATAAGGTAAAGCACGACAGGTTTGTTAAGGGCAGTGATTGCTTCCGCCAGCTCATTCTGTTCGCCGAAGAGGTCAAGGGTCATGTTATCACCGATATGGTTTTTTGCCCATGCTTCACGGCAGAGATGTTCATTCTCTCCCAGGGCAAGTATGATGACATCAGCGCCTGAAGCAACTTTCACCGCTTCCCTGATGAGTTTGAGGTTCTCCTCACGGGAGGCAAACTTTATCTCATCATATTTCCAGTTGAAATAACTGCCTGTAGTGTTTATCGTCAGTCTGCAGCCCTGGGCAAAGAGCACCTCGGTGCCGTTGCCGGCCCTTGTTCTTATGCCATCAAGCAGGCTCGTCTTCTCATATGGCTCCCCGGAGTAGCCCCCGAACCACAGGTCTTTGGCGCAGGGTCCTATTACGGCTATCTTCCTGTATGTTCCCCTTTTTAAGGGGAGAAGGTTCTCATTCTTCAGCAACACTATCGATTCATGGGCTGCCTGCAAAGCCATCTTCCTGTGCGACAATGATTTGCTGACGGCGATTGCATTCTTCTCCTCAACAAAGGGATTTTCAAACAATCCGAGGCTGAACT
This sequence comes from Bacteroidota bacterium, assembly GCA_003250475.1. GTDB lineage: Bacteria > Bacteroidota > Bacteroidia > Bacteroidales > VadinHA17 > SR-FBR-E99. The sequence goes on from QKGI01000065.1 coordinate 21,571, forward strand.
TGAATGCCAGGACCTGCTCTACTGCTTTGTCGATATCCTCCTTCCTGATCTTTCTTTTTCTTACCAGGTCGGGGAGTATCCGGTACATGTTACCCTGCGGGAATTCATACTGTACTCCTGCGTTGAAAGCTGTTGCCGCAGCTTCCGTTGCGTCGCCGCATACAAAATGTTTGTTAAACAGCTGGTCAATGCCATAATAGTCTGACACGATCATTCCCTTGTAACCCCACTCGTTACGCAACAGATCTTTTAACAGCCACCTGTTGGCATGTGACGGTACACCGTCCACCTCATTATAGGAGGGCATGACGGAGACCGGTCTGGCATGGTCGATACACATCTTAAACGGAGGCATATGGTAGTCGCGTAATACCCGCATGGAGTAGTTGGCAGGGCCCTGGTTCAGCCCGCCCTCCGACTCGCCATGACCAGCAAGGTGTTTCAGTGTGGCAGCCACGTTGTTGTTCCTGACTATGCCTGTATCACTTCCCTGCAGGCCCTTTACGGCTGCTATTGAGAGCATACCGTTGAGATAGGGATCCTCACCGTAGGTCTCTTCGGTCCTTCCCCATCTTGGATCACGGCATACGTCTATTACAGGGGTTAGTGCATGATGTGTGCCACGGGATCTCATCTCATGAGCTACTGTGCTGTATACTTTTTCAAACAGTTTTGTATCCCATGAACATGCCAGCCCGATAGCCTGGGGGAAGACAGTGGATTCTGGTCTCATCATCCCATGCTGACCCTCATCGACAAAGAGAGCCGGTATGCCCAGCCTGGTCTCTTCAACAAGGTATTTCTGGATGGTGTTACGCATCCTGACTGTATCCCTGATGCCGAAGGGCGCGGGATGAACAGAATGGCACCCCTTGCCAAAGATATCTTTCATCATGACAGGGTCGTCGAAGATCTCCGGCTTGAAATCCTCTACACCACCGTTCCATAGTCCCATGAGCTGAGCACATTTCTCTTCCATGGTCATGCGTGTCATAAGGTCGTCCACCCTTTTCCTGACAGAGAGGGAGGCGTCTTTATACGGTACTTTTGCTGATTGTCTCATCTTATTTGATTACGGTTTTATTACTTCAGTTTTGCAGCCTCTTTAATAATGGCGTAGTATGCCGGCTTTGGATTATAATCCCGGTCAAACAACAGCGGATAGTTGGTACGGCCCGGTATTGGCCAGTCATTCTTCCACGAGTAACCGTCATTTATCCCCCAGAATGTCACCCTAGAAACCTGGTCACTGTGCCTGAGCAGCAGCCTGAACAATTCGGCATACCTGTCAGCAAGCTGTAACCCAACAGAGTCAGGAAGCTCCTTTGCATAGGGATTAAGGGAATCGCGGTATTCGGCCGTCTTTGATATCTCGGCTCCATACAGCCAGGCCGGTGTGGGAAGCACATTGATCTCCATCTCGGTAATCATGACCTTCATTCCCAGGTTTGCATATTCGTTTATGCTTTCGTCCACGACAGTGAAATCCGGTGAGTCGAGATGCCAGTGCCCCTGTATGCCCACGCCGTCAATACGTATACCCTTCTCCTTCAGGTTGGTTACGATTGCTGTCACCCCGGCTCTCTTCAACGGCTCTTCGTTGTTGTAGTCGTTGTAATAGAGTTCTGCTTCCGGATCAGCTTCATGTGCATACCGGAATGCCATTTCTATATAGTCGTCACCTATTATACTGAGCCATGGTGTCTGCCTCAGGCTGCCATCCTCGTCCACTGCCTCGTTAACCACATCCCATCCAAGGACCTTTCCCCTGTAGTGGCCGACCACCATCTGGATGTGGTCTTTCATTCTTTCCAGCAGGGCTTCACGTGTCAGCTGGTTTCCCAGGGAGTCGCGGAAGACCCAGTCGGGCGTCTGTGAATGCCATACCAGGACATGACCTATGACCGCCATCCCGCTGTTCTGAGCAAAATCCATGATACTGTCAGCCAGGTCAAAGTAGTATGTTCCCGGTTCAGGGTGTATCCTTTCCCACTTCATCGCGTTTTCTGCAGTGACAGCGTTGAAATGCTCCGTAATGAACGGCAGCGCCCCGGGGTCTGCTCCGGAGAGCTCGCGCCTGTCTATGGAGGTTCCGATAAGGAAGTGGCCGGCAAAGACATCTTTTAGTCCGGGCGCATCGCTGTCGCATGAAGTGAGGAGCGTAACCGAAATCAGTACTGCGGGCAGTATTTTGTTCTTCATGATCTGTCTCTTTTTCGGATTACCCTGCGTATTCCTTTCTCCGTTCTGTTAGCTCGTCCTGCATCTGGTATTCGACCTTTTTACCTATGCCGTAAATGAACAGTGCTATCACGCAGAGTACAAGTGCCACGACAGGGAATAAACTTACTGACAGCCTGATGCCCTGTATTGCTGTTGGTGTCTGAACCACATTGGCAACATAGCCGTATGCATTCAGCAACCATCCTGCAAGTGCACCTCCTACAGCAAGTCCTACCTTCAGTCCTACTACAATGGCTGCAAACACTATCCCCGTAGCACGGCGGTTGAACTTCCATTCGGAGTAGTCTGCCACGTCAGCCATCATAGCCCATGGCAGGGGCATGGTAACTCCCCAGGAGAAGTTAAACAGGATTGAAAGGATAAGTATAAGTGTTACCCCGGATGGCGGTGCCACAAAGAAGAGAGCTGCCATCAGGCCGGCCACAATAAGCCATATTCTGAAGACGTCTCTTTTCCCGAACCTCTTGGCAAGGGCATTGCCAACGGCTATGCCGGGCAGCGCTGCCAGCTGACCCAGGATATTGATCACGCTGAAGCTGTTGTCGGCATAGTTGGCACCGACAGATGTCAGGTTGAGCCCGCCGAGAAGTCCGAAGAGCACTTTGTCGGCGTTGACAAGGAAGGTTCTCATGCTCTCCGGGTCAAGATAATACTTGAAATAGTAGAGTAGCATGCTGTTCCGCATGGCAAGGAAGATGAACATAAAGAGAAATACAATGAACATCAGAACCCACTGCCTGTTGTGCAACAGGTCAGAGAGGTCCTGCCTCAGTGATGTTTTTTGCTGCGGAGGAGGGACAATCCGCTCTTTTGTCGTAAAAAATGTTATCAGGAAAAACAGTATTGCCAGAGAAGCAAAAATACCCATTGTGATCTGGTATCCCCGGGCGCTGCTGCCCTGTCCGAAGTGGTTAACCATAGGCAGGGTAAAGCCCATAATAGCTATTGTTGCAAGTGTCACAGCCACAAACCGGAAGGAAGAAAGGCTGGTACGCTCCTTCATCTTCCCTGTTATGACACCGCTCAGGGCTGCGTATGGATTGTTGTTTGCAGAATAGACAGTGAGCAGGAGCAGATAGGTAATGTAGGCATAGATCAGTTTGCCTGTTGATCCGAAGTCAGGGGTCCTGAATGCAAGGTATCCCAGCACCCCGAAAGGAATGGCCGTCCACAGTATCCATGGCCTGAACTTACCCCACCGTGTATTTGTCCGGTCAGCCAGAGCGCCGAAGACCGGGTCACACACAGCTCCCCATAACCGGGCCACAAGAAACAACGTAGCAGCTGCACCTGCCGTCAGGCCGAAGGTATCTGTATAAAAGCTGAGCTGAAGCAGCATCATTGTCTGAAAGATGAAGTTGGCTGCACCATCTCCGAGGCTGTAGCCGACCTTCTCTTTAACCGATAGTTTCCCTGTTTCCGGTTGCATCATCATTTAGTTATCAGGATTACATTATTTAATACCATAAATATTCTTCCCTGGACCTGGTATACATCATGGCCGGGTTTAAACTTAATTAAAAGTATATAATCCGATTTAATTCTGCAACCGATTGCAAAAAATACTTCAAAAAATTTCAATAATACCGGTTTTCTTACTTATTTTGAAGAATTATGACAGGAATGAAGAAAAAATCGGAGGTCACCATTTATGACATCTCAAAGGTGCTGAACATCTCGGCATCTACCGTCTCGCGTGGACTCAACAATAGTCCGCAGGTAAGAAAAGACCTCCGGCGCAAGATAATGCAGACAGCCCAGGAGATGGGTTATCAGCACAATAAGTTTGCATCAAATCTAAGGCAGAAGAGGACAAGAACGCTCGGGGTGGTGATCCCCCGGATAGACAGTCACTTCATGTCAAGTGTGATATCAGGCATGGAGAAGATAGCCAATAACTCGGGTTATCAGCTGCTTATAAGCCAGAGCGAAGAGTCAGCCACACTGGAGGAGGCAAATATCCAGGCGTTGTTCAACAGCCGTGTTGACGGTATGCTCGTATCACTCTCTTTTGAGACAAAGAACAGTGACGCCTTTAAGAATATTTTCCGCAGGGATATCCCTCTCGTGTTTTTCGACAGGGTCTTCGAATGCAACAACTGCGTAAATGTGGTTATTGATAATTACAGGGCAGGATACGATGTCACCAAACACCTCATTGACCAGGGGTGCAGGAAGATTGTACATGTGGGGGGGAGCCTGAACCGTAATGTTTATAATGACCGGTACCGAGGATACAGGCAGGCGCTGGCAGACAACTCGATCCCGTTTGATGACAGGATGCTGATCTTAACCGATCTGGGAGACAGCTCAGGCGTGGCTATTATAAACCAACTGCTGGGCGACGGCTCTATGCCTGACGGCATCTTCACGGCAAATGACAATACAGCTGTATCGATCATTTGTGAGCTGAAGAAAAAAGGTTACCGGGTGCCCGATGATGTTGCAGTGGCCGGATTCAATGACGACCCTGTATCGCGCATTGTGGAGCCCAACCTTACAACAGTACACTATCCGGGCAGAGCTATGGGAGAGGTAGCTGCCTCAACAATTATCAGGATACTTGACGGTACTCAGTACGAGAGAGTGAACTCGATAATACTGACCTATGAGCTGATCATACGTGAATCATCACTCAGGTCAGTCAATACTGCCTGAGGATGAAAGCAAGGATTGTCACATTCCTGCTGATTATACTGCTTTCTCCTGTTATTCCGGCAAAAGGAGATGACGGGTACAGGCTCTGGCTCAGGTATGGCCGGATCACTGACAGGGCATATCTCAGGGAGTGCAGTAAAAGACTGGGAAGTGTGATGGTCAATGGCGGGTCTCCTGTCCTGGAGGCTGCGTATGATGAGCTTGTTACCGGATTGGAGGGTATGACCGGCATGGAAATAGATATGGTGCATACCCCTGGTGGTAACTGGACCGTGGCTGCCGGCACCCTGCAGTCGACACCCCTTCTGGCATCGCTTCTTCCTGATATCAGCCCGGGCTCTCTCGGTGAGGAGGGCTATGTAATCAGAACGGTTAAATCGGGCAGGAGGAGCCTGACTCTGATTGCTTCGGAAGGGGACAGGGGTGTGCTCTATGGTGTCTTCCACCTGCTGAGGCTTGTCAGTATGCAGGACCCGCTCCATGATCTGTCAATCCTCGAAAAGCCGGCAGTGACTCTCCGGCTCCTGAACCACTGGGATAATCTTGACGGCAGTGTTGAGAGGGGCTATTCCGGATGTTCACTCTGGAACTGGCATCTGCTTCCGCATTACATATCACCCCGGTACAGGGACTATGCAAGAGCCAATGCTTCCATAGGTATTAACGGTACGGTACTTACCAACGTGAATGCAAATGCCCTTGTGCTGACTCCCCGGTACCTGGCCGGGGTAGCTGCCATAGCCGATGTAATGAGACCATACGGCATTAAGGTATACCTCACTGCACGATTCAGCGCCCCTTCAGAGATAGGCGGGCTTGCCACCTCCGATCCTCTCGATGCTGAAGTGATCAACTGGTGGAGAGACAAGGTCACCGAGATATATACCTTCATTCCTGATTTCGGAGGATTTCTTGTCAAGGCCAACTCGGAAGGGCAGCCTGGCCCGCAGGACTACGGGCGCACTCACGCTGACGGGGCGAATATGCTTGCAGACGCTCTGGCTCCATACGGAGGAGTGGTAATGTGGCGGGCGTTTGTTTATGATAACAATGTGCCCGTTGACAGGGCCATGCAGGCCTATAATGAATTCCTGCCCTCTGACGGTTCTTTCAGGGACAATGTCATGTTACAGGTAAAAAACGGACCTGTTGATTTCCAGCCGCGTGAACCTTTTCACCCGCTCTTCGGTGCCATGAAGGATACGCCGATGATGATGGAGTTCCAGATTACCAAGGAGTATCTTGGCTGTGCCACACACCTTGTTTTCCTGGCGCCTCTCTTTGAGGAGGTGCTCAGAAGCGACACCTATGCCAGGGGGCCCGGGTCAGAGGTTTTCAGGGTGATTGACGGATCATTGTACGGCAACAGGCTGACAGGGATAGCCGGTGTGGCCAACACCGGGTCAGACCGTAACTGGACAGGTCACCTCTTCGGGCAGGCCAACTGGTATGCGTTCGGACGTATGGCATGGCAGCCGGAGCTCTCCTCAGGGCAGGTCGCCACCGAATGGATAAGGATGACTCTGACACATGACAAGGAAACAGAGATGGGTATTAAAAAGATGATGCTCAGCTCACGGGAAGCTGCTGTTAATTACATGACACCGCTGGGATTGCACCACATAATGGCAGAGGGTCATCACTGGGGGCCTGGCCCATGGGTAGACCAGGGACGTCCGGACTGGACCTCAGTCTATTATCACAGGGCTGACACTGCCGGGATAGGCTTTGACCGTACCCGCGAAGGCAGTACCGGCGTAAGTCAGTACTTCCACCCGCTCGACGGGATACTTAATGATCCTCATACATGCCCGGAAAACCTGCTTTTGTGGTTTCATCACCTGCCGTGGGATTACATAATGAGATCAGGCAACACTCTGTGGGATGAGCTATGCCTTAAGTACCAGGAAGGAGCAGACAGCGTAGAAGAGTATGCCTCTTTCTGGGAGACATTGCAGGGGGAAATTGATGATGAACAGTATGAACATGTAAGGCAGATGCTGGTAATACAGCATAATGAGGCCATATGGTGGAAGGATGCCTGCCTGCTGTACTTTCAGACCTACTCGCACAGGCCATTCCCTGAAGGGGTGCATCCTCCTGAACATGACCTGGATTATTACAGGGGACTTAAATTCTATTATGTTCCGGGCATATAGATACATGATCAAAACTCAACCTAGACCTTATGAATGACAGACACTGGGAGGACCTATTAAAGGTCATAAAAGGCGAGAAGACGAAGGAGCAGCCCGTGGGTTTTATTATTGACAGTCCATGGCTGCCGGGGTGGCATGGATCAACAATACTTGAATATTATACTGATCCGGTGACCTGGTTTGAAGCCAATGCCGGTGCCCAGGAAGCTTTTCCCGATGTGATGTTCCTGCCCGGTTACTGGGCAGAATACGGGATGTGCACTGAACCGTCAGCCTTTGGGACAAAACTGGTATGGGCAGAAAATGACTTTCCCCATCCGGTAAAACTCCGGTGCACAACTGAGGCTGTCTCTTCACTGGAAAAGCCTGATGTAAAGACTGACGGACTCCTGCCTTTTGTCATCAGCAGGATGGAAAAATATGAGGAGAGACTGAAAAGGAACGGATGTAACTACCGGTTCGCTTCCAGCCGCGGCCCTCTGAACATAGCCTCCTTCCTCTTTGGCACAACAGACTTCATGATGGCACTGGCCATAGCGCCTGATGAGGCCGCGAAGGCTCTCAGTGTGATTACGGATTTTGTCATAGACTGGCTTACTCTCCAGTATGAAAAATTCCCGGAAATAAGAGGAGTATTCCTGCTCGATGATATTGTAGGCTTCCTTGGACAGCCTGACTTTGAGACCTTCGTGTTACCTCATTTAAAGAGAATATACAGCACCTTTGATCCTGAGGTCAGTTTTTTCCATAATGATGCTTCGGGACTGATAACAGCAAGTTACCTTGAAGAGATAGGTATCAATCTGTTCAATTTCAGTTTTAATCACTCCTTCGAAGAGATAAGAAAAATTGCAGGAGAGAGGGTCACCCTTGTTGGAAACCTGCCGCCGAGGGATGTTCTTGCACTGGGAACACCGGCCGCCGTGGAGGCGGGCGTAATAGCCATGATGCGCACGGTTAAAGACAACAAAAGGATAATATGGTCATGCGGCGGTGGTATGCCACCTGATGCTTCTACGGAAAATATACGTACATTTATCTCGACAGTGAGAAGTTTCTATAAATAAAAAAACGTATGTTATTACTTGGTATTGACCTTGGCAGCTCATCAGTGAAAGTCTCTGTCGTTGACGGAGAAACCGGCAGAACCATTTCCTTATCTTCATATCCGCCTTCCGAGATGGAGATTTCGGCGCCCATGCCCGGATGGGCTGAGCAGGATCCGGAAGTGTGGTGGAAGAACTTCTCCCTGGCTCTCGGGGCCTGCCTGGAGCCTGTCGGGTCAAAGAGAAAGGATATAGGTGCCATAGGCATATCCTACCAGATGCATGGTCTGGTCATGGTTGATAAGGAGCATGAGGTATTGCGTCCCTCGATAATCTGGTGCGACAGCAGGGCTGTAGAAACAGGACAGAGAGCCTTTGAGAAGATGGGAAAGGACTTTTGCCTTCATCACCTTCTTAATTCACCGGGAAACTTCACTGCATCAAAACTGGCATGGGTAAAAGAGAATGAGCCGGCCATATATGAGAGAATCTATAAGATAATGCTTCCGGGCGATTACCTGGCGATGAGGCTCACTGATGAGATAAGGACAACATACACGGGATTATCTGAAGGGATTTTCTGGGACTTTATGAGGGGTGAAATATCGGAAGAGCTACTCGATTACTACGGTATTGACCCGGAGCTGCTTGCTGAACCGGTGAAGTCATTTGCCCTGCAGGGCAGGCTTACTGATAAAATGGCGGAAGAGCTGGGGCTTACGGCAGGAATCCCTGTCTCATACAGGGCAGGTGACCAGCCCAACAATGCATTGTCACTCAATGTTCTGCAGCCGGGTGAGGTAGCTACCACAGCAGGCACCTCAGGGGTTATCTACGGTGTCACCGACAAGACACAGTTCGATCCGATGTCACGTATTAACACCTTCCTTCATGTAAATCATACCGAGCGCATAACACGCCTGGGAGTACTGTTGTGTATCAATGGCACCGGTATCCTCAATTCGTGGCTCAATAAAAATACCGGCGGAGGGCTGACATACAGCCGCATGAACGAGATGGCTGCCGGTGTTGAGCCGGGCAGTGACGGTCTCTTTATCCTTCCGTTCGGCAACGGTGCAGAAAGGATGTTTCAGAACAACAACATAGGTGCCTCTGTGCACCGGCTGAACTTCAATATTCACCGGCAGGCACATCTCTACCGGGCCGCCCAGGAGGCCATCGCTTACTCTTTCCGCTTTGGCCTTGAGATAATGAAGGAGACAGGTATAAACCCGACAGTTATCAGAGCCGGTGAGTCAAACATGTTCCTAAGCAAGGTATTCAGGGATATACTTTCAAGCCTTACCTCTACGGTGATAACACTGTACAATACAGACGGCTCCGTCGGCGCAGCACGCGGTGCCGGGATAGGCTGCGGATATTACAGGTCGGAGCAGGAAGCATTCAGGGGACTGGAGGTCACCGGGTCAAGTGAACCTGACAACGAGCTGTCAATGATATACGATGCCAGGTACATGGAATGGCTTGAGCTTCTTGATGATCAGTTATATGAACAGAAATAATACTATGGTAAAAAAGAGCAAAAGTGAGATCTTCCCAGGTATTGGTAAGATACAGTATGAAGGACGGGATTCAAAGAATCCACTTGCTTTCAAATGGTATGACCCTGAGGCCAGGGTAGGGGGCAGAAAGATGAAGGATATCCTCCGGTTTGCAATAGCCTACTGGCATTCATTCTGCGGTGACGGTACCGATACCTTTGGAGCAAAGACCAGAGATTTTCCTTACGACGGTATGGAAGGTGATGACCGTATAAGAGTGAAGCTGGATATGGCCTTTGAATTCATTGAGAAGATCGGTGCTCCGTTTTACTGCTTCCACGACACCGATCTCGTGGGTGACGGTCCGGTATTTGAAATAGAGAAACGTCTTGAGAAATGGGTGCCTGTTATCAAAGCCAGACAGAAAGAAACCGGGATTAAGCTCCTGTGGGGTACTGCTAACCTGTTCGGCAATCCCCGTTATATGAACGGTGCAGCCACTAACCCTGATTTTAACGTTGTTACCAATGCTGCCGTTCAGCTGAAGAATGCCATTGATGCAACCATTGCTCTCGGCGGACAGGGATATGTGTTCTGGGGAGGACGTGAGGGTTATCTGTCGCTCCATAATACGGATATGAAGCGTGAGCTTGAACACCTGGCTATGATGCTTACCCTGGCCCGTGACTACGGACGGAAGAATGGTTTTAAGGGCGTCTTCTATATTGAGCCTAAGCCGATGGAACCCACGAAGCATCAGTATGACTATGATGCTGCTACGGTGATAGGCTTCCTGCGTCACTACGGTCTTGATCAGGACTTCAAGCTGAATGTCGAGGTCAATCATGCCACGCTTGCCGGTCACTCTTTCCAGCATGATCTGCAGACTGCTGCCGATGCAGGTATGCTGGGCAGTATAGATGCCAACAGGGGTGACTATCAGAATGGGTGGGATACGGATGAGTTTCCCACAAATATCAACGAGATTACCGAAGCCATGCTGGTAATCCAGATGGCCGGAGGTTTTAAAACGGGAGGCGTAAACTTTGACGCTCATGTCAGGCGTAACTCCACCGACCCTGAAGATCTCTTCATAGCTCATATTAACGGTATGGACACATTCGCCAGGGGACTGATTATTGCAGACCGTATCCTCAGGGAGTCAGACTATCTCAGGTTGCGTAAGGCAAGATATGCCTCCTTTGACAAGGGTAACGGAGCTTTATATGAGAAGGGCAAGCTTACCCTTGAAGAGCTGCGTATGCTGGCCATGAAGGATGGCGAGCCGAAAAAGATCAGCGGCAGGCAGGAGCTTTATGAGCAACTCATAAATATGTATATCATCTGATCTTTCATGGCTCTCTTCACCCCCCTGCGCCGCTGGCAGCCTGCCTTTCATCCGTTCGTAAGGTTATCAGCCGGCAGCAGGCTGCTTACGCTGGTTGAGCGGGTAATCAAGGGGCCGCTGTTCGGGTGCAGGATGTGTGGAAACTGCCTCCTGCAGGAGACTGCCTTCATATGTCATATGGAGTGCCCGAAAGGGATCAGGAACGGTCCGTGTGGTGGAGTACATGACGGCTACTGCTATGTGGATCCGAAAAGAAGATGTGCATGGCATCTTATAAATGAGCGGGCACGCAGGTTACACAGGGAACATAAGCTCCTGGAGGTGCTGCCGCCGGTGGACTGGGACAGGGCCGGGACAGAGACATGGGGGGAGGTCGTAAAAAAAGTCAGGGAGACAGGGCTTCGTAATATCATGATGCCTTCAGCCAGAAAGGGAAAGAGTGCAGGAGATGTGCTTGAGGAGGAGGTGTTCAGACCTATCCGGCAGCCATTGTGGTGGAGCGGAGATTCGGAGTATCATGCACCGGCAGTGGCTGAGCCTCAGTCCCATCTTGAGAGGGAGCTGGGCAGCGGCAGGTTCGTCATCACGGTTGAGGTGACACCCCCGGTGAGCGCTGCCACTGGCAAACTTGAAGAGAAGATAAAGCTGTTGAAACCCTTTGTCTCAGGCATTAATTTTACCGATGGTTCCTCGGCGGTACCCAGGATGTCAAGCGCAGCCTGTTCGGCCGTTGCGGCGTCACTGGGGGCAGACCCGGTAATGCAGGTATCAGCCCGTGACAACAACCGCAATAGCCTGCAATCGCAGGCCGTAGGTGCCAATGCTATAGGAGTATATAACATACTCTGCCTCTCGGGCGACAGCCCGCGGGTAGGACCGAAGCCTCACAGCAGCATGAATATCCTGGATGTGGATTCTGTGCAGATGCTGTGGATCCTCCGTAGGATGAGGGATGAGGGCATTTATCTCGATGGCCGTGAGTTGAAAAACAGACCGCACCTGTTCCTTGGAGCTGCCACGGCACCCTTCGCCCAGGAGCCGTATATGCAGGCTTTGCGCATCAGGAAAAAGATCAACGCAGGAGCCCAGTTCATCCAGACAAACCTTGTCTTCGATCCTGACAGCCTCGACCCCTGGCTTGAACAGCTGGATAAAGAGGGGCTGCTTGATAAAGTGTTTATCCTGGCCGGGATCACTCCGCTGAGGTCAATGCGTCTTGCTCATTATCTTAATGATCATATTCCCGGGGTGACCATCCCCGAAGAGATAATGAAGAGGCTGTCACGTGCCGGCGATGGCTTTGCGGAAGAGAGCATTGCCCTTACTGTTGAGAATTTAAGAAGACTCAGAAAGAAACAGGGAATCAGCGGAGTTCATATAATGCCACTTGGCTGGGAGACAGTAGTACCATTGATTATTGAAAAGTCAGAATGAAACTTGTAACCTCAAGGGAGCTTGCCAAAGCTACAAATCTTGATACTCCGGGCGGAGTATTCATCGCTGAGGCCCTGATGCAGATATTCCGCTATAACAAGCTGAACAAATTATACTCAAGCTCCTATGCCAGTGATCCTTCAATATTTATCAATTCCATCCTGAGGCACCTGGATATTAAATATGAGGTACCGGATAAAGACCTTGAGAACATACCGCTGACCGGCTCTTTTATTACAGTTTCAAACCATCCTTTTGGCGGAATAGATGCCCTGATCCTGCATAAGATACTGGCGGCGCGTCGCCCTGATGTAAAAGTGATGGCTAACTTCCTGCTACAGAGGATTGAGCCTCTTAAAGACCTTATAATACCTGCGGATCCTTCTGAGAACTACCACAACAGCAAACTGTTATATACGAGCATAAGGGAGACTCTGAGGTATGTGAAAGAGGGCCATCCTGTTGCCATTTTCCCGGCGGGTGAGGTATCGACATATCAGTCGGAATCGGGTCTCATAACAGACAGGGAGTGGCAGGAGATACTTCTCAGGGCAATAAGGATTGCAGAAGTACCGGTGATACCTGTATATTTTCACGGTACAAACTCACGCTGGTTTCATATACTGGGTCGTATCCATCCTCTTCTGGGCATTGCCAGGCTCGGCTCGGAGATGATAAACAAACGACATAATGTGATCAGGGTAAGGATAGGTAAGCCCGTGACCGTTAAGGAACAAGCTGACCTGGGAGATGTCGCCCGTTTCGGTCGCTACCTGAGAGCAAGAACCTATTCTCTGGGGTCAGCCCTGGAGGCAAGGCCCTTTTTCAGGAACTTCAGGAAGCGAAGGAGCCGCAGGCAGGAACCCGTGGAGAGCCCCGTAGACCGTAAAGTGCTGATGGAAGAGATCAGTACTGTAAGGCAGTCATATGAGCTTTTTACAAACAAGAATTACCTTGTGCTCTTCGCCCCGACACGCGTTATCCCCAATCTTATCAGGGAAATAGGAAGACTCCGGGAACTGACATTCAGGGAGGTGGGAGAAGGGACAAACAGGGCAACAGATCTTGATGAGTATGACTTTTACTATCACCATCTGATTGTCTGGGACGATGATGCGGGAGCTGTTGTCGGAGCCTACAGGCTCGGGAAAGGGAAAGAGATACTCAGCCAGTATGGCATAAAGGGTTTCTATATCCATTCGCTTTTCAGGATCCGCAGGTCATTTGAGCCTGTCCTCAGTGAGTCGCTTGAGCTTGGCAGATCATTCATCGTGAAGGAGTACCAGCGAAAGGCGATGCCTCTCTTCCTCCTGTGGAAAGGATTGCTGTCGGTCCTTGTCATGCATGCCGAGTACAGGTATCTTATCGGTCCTGTAAGCATAAGCAACGAATTCTCATCCCTGTCCAAATCGCTGATTGTCGACTTCATCAGGAACAACTGCTATGACTCCTCAATGGCCCGGTTCATAAAACCCAGGAAAAAGCTCAACCTGCAGGTAGACAAACGTATTGACCGTGATATTATCATAGCTTCGGCGGAGAAGGATATCAGCAAGGTTGAGAAAGTGGTCAGTGATGTGGATTCCGGGTTCAGAATACCTGTACTGCTTAAAAAGTACCTTGAGATCAATGCTAAAATAATTGGTTTTAATGTGGACCCTGACTTCAATAATTGCCTTGACGGTCTTATAATGCTTGATGTGTACGAGATCCCTGCAGATTTTGTAAATGCACTTTCACGTGACCAGAATGAGGAAAAGGTAAAGAAGAGATTCGCCGGCCAGAACAAATGAGATACATCTCAGCATAAGAGAGACAGCAGCTTCCGTACGGGCTGAAACAGAAAGAGGCAGGTTTTAAACCTGCCTCTGCCGTTATCGTAATAAAGATATATTCTCCTAATAGAATTTATATCTCATATCCTTCACCTCTTTCTTTTCACGTATGGCCTGATATGCCTCATAGGAAGCACGTATCTGGTAGCCTGAGTTCAGCCTTTCGCGCACCATGGCCATATCTTCCGTGACAGCAGGTATTGCACTGTTGACCACGAACATATATACTCCGTTATTGCCTTCGACAGGCTTTGACAGCTTCCCTGTTTCGGAGGCTGAGGCTGCTGCAATCAGTCCCGGTTCAATACCTGCTCCCGGTACGGAATAGGATCTGAAATTTATCCCGCTTGCATCCTGTACTGTAGTGCTGTATTGAGAGGAGATATCATATAATGTCTTTCCTTCCGCAGCCAGTTTCTTCATCTCGGATTCAATTATCTCCGCCTTTTTCTTCTTTGCCAGGATAAACCTTATATCGGATGCCACGTCTTCCACTGGTGCGATCCCCTCTTCCTGTGCCCGTGAGCAGTACGCCACCACGTACATGTCGGGAAGCTCAAATACGGCCTGGCTGCTGTTGTCAAGCACGATGTGGCCTGCCTTGCTGTTCTGGAAAAGAGCCATCACCAGGGCTCTCGACTGTGTCAGTCCCGGTAATTCCTTCTGGTCCGGGGTGACATTCATCGCAAGCTTCTTGTTCAGGTTTCCTTCTGCCACGGCCTTGTTGAACTTTTCATAGGTGTCATTGGTGCCGGCGAACTGTGAGGCTTCAGCGTAAATTCTTTGAGTGGTTGAGTTGCTGGGTATAACCTGACGGTCAACGATACCTATATCATATTTCTTTACTCTGCGGCTCTGGTCGATGATCTTTATGATGTGGAGTCCGTAAGTTGTCTCTACGGTCACGACATCTCCTTTCTTCCCGCTGAAGCATGCGTTATTGAATGGAATGATCATCATGCCTTCGCTGAACCAGCCGAGGTCACCGCCTACCTGTGCCGAGCCCTGGTCGTCAGAGTTAGCCATTGCCAGCAAATCGAAACTGGCCCCGCCCCTTATAAGTGCTATAAGGCTGTCGGCTTCCTTTCTGGCCTGTGCCATGGTCCTTCCGGCGTTGGGCGAGAGAAGGATGTGGGCTGCTCTTACAGAGTCGGGACGGTCAGCTATGTCAACGATGCGTGCCAGCTTATATGTGTTATCTTCGAGATAAGGACCCAGGACCGCTGACCTGTCGCCTGATGCCGCAAGATCGCGGAGATTCTCCGGTAGTTCTGAGAGTGTCCTGTAAATGCCTGTATGGCGTGTGTCTGCAGTAAGGTTAATATATTGTGCTATGTCCGTTGCATTTGCAAAATGCTCTTTCTCGTTCATCGCCCATGTTTCGGTCTCTTTCAGGTCGGCTTCGGAGGGGGCAATTTCAAATACCATGTACTCCATGTCTCTCTGTGCCGTACGCTTGTAGTTGTCCTTGTGCTTCTCGTAATAGCTCCTGATCTCTTCAGAGCTAACCTTTACCGCACTGTCAGGGATGGCTGCATAGTTACGCGACATGTAGCTGAAGCTGACAGTGTTGCTTGTGAGACTGTTCTCAAACTCAGACTGCCTGTCAGTCACATACAGTCCTTTGGACATAAGGTTCACAAGCTTGGTATTGAGCCTGTCATTAATGATCTGGTCTTCAAAGAAGAGCCAGTAGTTCTTTGTGGCTTCGTCAGTCTCCGTGGCTTTCAGAAAATTTACAAGGAACGATTCATTAAAGACGCCTGTCGAAGGATCAGTGAAGAGCTGCCTTACGATAGGATGCGGATTATCTCCGAAAACGAGCATTTCCACCTCGTCAGGGCTCACTCCCAGGCCAATTTTCTTATAAGTCTTACCCATCAGCTTTTCAGAAAGCAACTGCTGCCACACCTGTTCCCTGAGGCTCTGCATCATCTCTTCATTGACCTCATTGGTTCCGGACATTTTATATATCTCCACCAGATCCTGTACCCTGGTTTCAAAGTCCTGGTATGATACAGTCTCGCCGTCAATCACTGCAAGCTGATAATATTTGTCTGCCTTACGGCGCTGGGCATTATTGTTTCCGAAAAAGTCGCTTACTACAAAGAGAAGCAGCGAAAGCCCGATTATGCCTGCCACCAGTGGTCCCGCCTTCTCTCTCAGGTTCTGAAGTATTGCCATCTGAATACTAATTAAATAATGATTATATCTCTTAAAAAATACAGGCGACAAATATAACAAAAATCAGTTAAACAAAAGGATGCAGCCAGTTCTCATTTTATTTAACGGCAGGGCAGTATGATAATTCTCATGTTTATGATATATCTTTCAGTAACTTAATATCTTGTAAAAATCTAAAAAGAATAGCTATGTCCAGGAATCTGAGAGGGCTCTCTGCCCGCAGAGGCCTCAGTGAGGGTCTTTATGAAGATATTGTGGGAGCCGGTGGGTCCACTCAGCCTGCGGGGCTGAAAAATGTTGCCGGTAAGTTTATGACAGGTGGGGCTGCCGTCATGAGCGCAGGTTCGTTTTATGATTTCCTTAACCCCGTTCATCAGGGGAAAAAGGTTTACGTCTGTGACGGCACTGCCTGTCTCACATCAGGGAAACAGGGTGATGTCAGGAGTGCGCTTCTAAAGAGTTTTTCTGAGGATGAGATAGGCACAATGACCTGTCTGGGCCATTGCCACTCAAATGATGCCTTCATGGTCAACGGTGAGGTTCGCCTGTATGAAACCGGAAATGATCCGCAGGAGCTTAAACCCCGGACAAACGCCGACCGGCCGGCACTTATTGCACCGCAGGGTGAGATCGGTGATTACTATTCCCTTGCCGGGAGATGGGTTTCCGATCTCTCCGCCGCCCTTGGGGAGCTTGAGTTGTCAGGGCTGAGGGGCCGTGGCGGAGCAGGCTTCCCGTTCCATATAAAGGTCAGGTCGGCACGCGATGCCGGATCAGGGCAGAAATATATAGTATGCAACGGTGATGAGGGTGATCCGGGGGCATTCTCCGACAAATGGCTGCTTGAGGAACGTCCTCATTCAGTGCTCTTCGGAATGCTTATGACAGGTCTTATCATTGGGGCTGACACCGGGGTTATATATGTCAGGGGAGAATACCCGCTGGCGGTGAAGAGGATGAGAGAAGCGGTAAGTGCGCTTGAAGAGGCAGGCATCACCGGGGCGACTGATGACAATGCCGGGTACCGTTTCCGCTTTCATGTGGTGGAGGGATCAGGAGCCTATATATGTGGTGAGGAGACCTCTCTTCTCAACTCTATCGAGGGGTTGAGGCCGGAGGTTCGCACCCGTCCGCCCTTCCCTGCGGTGTATGGACTCTTCGGGATGCCCACCGTACTGAGTAATGTGGAGACGTTTGCCAACATTCACAATATACTTGAAGCGGGTGGAACCCACTGGGCTTCACTCGGCACCGACAGGTCGCCAGGCACCAAGCTGGTATCACTTGACGGTGCCTTTAACAGGCCGGGATTACTTGAGGTCAGGATGGGGACGCCCCTGAGCGTTGTCATCAATGAAATGGGGGGAGGAACACGTTATCCCGTCAAGGCATTTCAGATCGGCGGACCGCTGGGAGGACTGGTACCTGCATCGAAGGTCGATGATCTTACACTCGACTTTGAATCATTTGCCGGCGGGGGTTTCCTGCTGGGGCATGCCGGGATAGTGTCCGTGCCGGATGACTTCCCGGTGATCAGGCTCCTGGAACACCTGTTTGAATTCACCATGAAGGAGTCGTGCGGGAAATGTTTCCCCTGCCGCCTTGGCTCGGTACGAGGTTATGAGTTGCTGTCACATGCATCAGAAAAGGGAGAGAAGATCAGCCGGCGACTATTTGACGATCTCCTGGAGACGATGCAACTGGGATCGCTGTGTGCCCTGGGAGGGGGATTGCCATTGCCGGTAAAAAATGCATTACGATATTTCAGCGATGAGATGGATGGTTTCTTCAGGAAAGGAGAGGAGTAGTCATGGAAAAAACAGCATATATAGACAACAAACCCTTCCCGGTAATTGCCGGAGAGACGATACTTGAATTTGTTCGCCGCAATATAGGCCGGGAGGTGATACCTACACTATGCCAGGCAGACAATCTTGAAAACTACGGATCATGCCGTATCTGTTCCGTGGAGGTGGCCCTGAAACAGGATGGTCCGGCAAAGGTTATGGCATCATGTCACACGCCGGTTGCACCGGGGTATCACATTTATCCTTCAACAGAAAGGATCAGGAGACTCAGGAGTAATATCCTTGAGCTCGTTCTCTCCGAATATCCGCCGGAGAAAATAGCGCCGGCGCCAGGCATGATAGCAACCGAGTTCCAGAGGATTGTGGCTGAGAACGGTGTCGGTGAAGTGAGGTACGGACACAGGATTGCAGGGTATGAGGAAGACAGAAGTCACCCGTATGTGTGGTCTGACCTCAATGAGTGCATAAAATGTTACAGGTGTGTAAGGGCATGCGATGAACTGCAGGCCGAGCATGTGCTCGGCATCAGCGGGCGGGGACATAACAGCACTATAATCAAGGGACTTGATCAGTCCTTTCGTGATTCTCCCTGCGTGTCGTGCGGAGCCTGTGTCCAGACCTGCCCGACAAATGCATTGACAGACAGGTATTCTACAAAGACCCTGGATGCAGACAGGATAATAAGAACCACATGTACCTACTGTGGTGTGGGTTGTAACCTCGAAGTCAAGGTAATTGATGGAAGAGTGCGTGGGATTCAGGCACCTGTTGACGGGGAAACAAACAGGGGGCATACATGCCTCAAAGGCAGGTTTGCTTTCGAATTTTACAATCACCCTGAGAGACTAACCTCACCCCTGATGAGGAAGAACGGGGTTCTCACCGAGGTCTCATGGGATGAAGCATACGACTATACAGCGGCCAGGTTCAGGGAGATAAAGGAGAAATACGGTCCTGATGCTCTTGCAGGTATCTCGTCTGCACGATGTACCAACGAGGAGAACTACCTGATGCAGAAGTTCTTCCGGATTGTTATCGGAACCAACAACATCGATGGTTGTGCAAGGGTGTGCCATGCCCCCACTGCCATGGGTATGCAGTGGGCTTACGGTACCGGGGCAGCCACAAACTCAATTGACGATCTTTACAGGACAGGATGCATACTTATAATAGGAGCCAATCCGTCAGCCGCCCATCCTGTTACGGGAGCCCGGATCAGGTCAGTGGTTGAATCAGGCAAACCCCTGATAGTCATTGACCCGTTGAAGATAGATCTTGCCAGGCTGGCAAAATATCATCTCCAGATCAATCCCGGCACAAATGTAGCAGTGCTGAACCTTTTCGCATACTTTCTTCTTTTAGAAGGACTTATCGATGAGGATTTTATCAGTAACCGGACGGAGGGATGGGAGGATTTCAGGCGCTACCTCATGTCACTTGATATTGATGAGCTTGAGAGGGTATGCGGTGTCTCCCGTGAGCTTGTGAGAGCTGCTGCCATAGAATACGGCACGGCTCATGCAGCCATGGAGTTTCATGGTCTGGGTGTGACGGAACACTGGCAGGCAACAAAGGCTATCACGCTCATCTCCAACATTGCCATGATGACAGGCAATATTGGCAAAGAGGGGTGTGGTGTCAACCCGCTGCGCGGCCAGAATAATGTGCAGGGAGCTGCAGACATGGGAATACAGCCTCATCAGGGGGCAGGGTACCTTGACGTAACCAACCCGGCAAATATTGAGATCTATAACTCATTCTACGGTACCCAGCACCCGACAAAGCCAGGTTACAGGATACCTGAGATGTTCTCTGCAGCCGGCAGGGGAGACCTGAAAGCCCTGTGGATCATGGGTGAAGATATCCTGCAGACGGATCCTAACACCTGTCACGTACGGAGCTCGTTACAGGGACTTGATTTCCTCGTTGTGCAGGAGCTCTTTATGACCGAGACAGCCAGGATTGCCGATGTTATCTTCCCGGCCTCCTCTTTCTTTGAGAAGGAGGGTACATTCACCAACGGGGAGCGAAGGATACAGAGGGTTCAGAGGGTAGTGGAGCCCATGGAGGGTACCAGGCCTGACGGTCAGATTGTTGTCGACATGATGAACCGTATGGGATACAGCCAGCCGGGCTACACGGCAGATATAATACTGAAGGAAATAGCCGGGATAGTCCCCTTCTTTAAAGGTGTAAAGTGGGATGAGCTGGGGAATAACGGCAAACAGTGGCCTGTCACGGAAGATGGTGAAGGAACGAAGATACTACACACAGAAACATTCAAGCGCGGTAAGGGAAAGTTCCATTCATGGGACTATGATATTTCGCCGGAGCTTAATGAACATAGCGGGCGCTTTCCTTATATACTAACCACAGGAAGGCTTCTGGAGCATTACAACAGCGGCACTATGACGCGGCGTACGCCTAACAGGGAGCTTGTTACGGAAGATGTCCTGTTTGTCCACCCCCATGATGCGGAGATAAAGGGAGTGGTCAGCGGGGATTATGCCAGGATATTCTCAGCAAGGGGGATAACCACCATGAAGGTACAGGTAACAGATGTTGTCAGGCCCGGAGTGATATATACCACATTTCATTTCCCGGATGCTGCCATTAATTTCCTCACCAGCGGTATCGGGGATGAGTTTACCCTGACTCCTGAATATAAGATTGTAGCTGTTGATTTTGAGAAATCCCATTATGGCATCTTCAAACGTGCTGAATGCCGTTCAGATCTGAAAAATGCATAAAAATTGATTTATACCCCTCAAAAAATAGGGGTAGTGACAAAAAATATATAAAATAATAAAAAAATACCCTCAAAATATTGGGGTGTATTCTGAAATAATCTATTTTTGTAAAAAAATCAGATTATGGCAGAATTACGTTTCAGTGCATTGAAAGAATCGTTCAACAGGGAGCCTGTTGAGGTTGTTACACCAGGGGAGTCCGTCTCTTCCTATTTTTCAGAGAATGTTTTTGACAAGCTCAAAATGGAGCGTTATCTGAGCCGTGAGGCTTACAGGGCGGTAATAACGGCTATAGATGAAGGTACACCGATAACCAGGCAGATAGCTGACCAGGTAGCTACCGGGATGCAGGCCTGGGCAATGGAACGTGGTGTGACACATTTCACCCACTGGTTTCATCCGCTGACCGACGCTACGGCAGAAAAGCATGATTCGTTTGTCGGAAGGGGAGAACGGGGTACGATCATAGAGATTTTCTCCGGCGAGGTGCTGGTACAGCAGGAGCCTGATGCTTCGAGCTTTCCCAGTGGCGGTATCAGGAATACCTTCGAGGCCAGGGGTTACACTGCATGGGATGTTTCATCACCAGCATTTATTGTCGGTAACACATTATGTATCCCTACCGTCTTCGTCTCATACACGGGCGAGGCGCTTGACTACAAGACCCCGCTGCTTCGGTCGCTGGCTGTGCTCGACCGTGCCGCCGTGGAGGTATGTCATCTTTTTGACAAAGAGGTGAAAAAGGTGATCTCCAACCTGGGATGGGAGCAGGAGTATTTCCTTATCGATGAGGCACTTTACTATGCACGTCCGGATCTGATGCTCGCAGACCGTACACTGATGGGACATCCGTCGTCAAAAGACCAGCAGCTCTCCGACCATTACTTCGGGTCTATCCCGGAGAGGGTAAAAGCGTTTATGAGTGAGTTTGAGTTTGAGGCTTACAAGCTCGGTATACCGGTAAAGACACGCCATAATGAGGTAGCACCAAATCAGTTTGAGTGTGCACCGGTATATGAGGAAGCAAACCTGGCTGTCGATCATAATCAGCTTATAATGGATATAATGCGAAGGGTGGCCAGGAAACATAAGTTCAGGGTCCTGTTCCATGAAAAGCCTTTTGCAGAGGTAAACGGCTCGGGCAAGCACAGTAACTGGTCAATGATGACCGATACCGGTGTAAACCTGCTCTCGCCGGGGAAGAATCCCAAGACGAACATGCAATTCCTTACATTCCTCGTGAATGTTGTCAAGGCTGTGAACGACAACCAGGAACTGCTCAGGGCCAGTGTTACAAACGAGAACAATTCCTACAGGCTGGGTGGCCATGAGGCGCCTCCCTCAATAATCTCTGTCTTTCTGGGCAGTTATCTGTCGGAGATACTCGACAGCATAGCCAGCAAGGTGAAAGACAAGAAGATGACTCCGCAGGAAAAGACGGAGATCAAGCTGGGCCTTGGAAAGATACCCGGCATCCTGCTGGATAATACCGACAGGAACCGGACCTCCCCGTTTGCCTTTACAGGCAACAGGTTTGAATTCAGGGCTGTCGGCTCCTCGGCGAACTGCAGTTCCTCGATGATTGTTCTCAACTCTGCCGTGGCACGTCAGCTCAAGTCGTTTATTGATGAGGTGAACGCACTTGTACAAAAGGGACGCAAGAAAGATGAAGCCATCTTCCAGGTACTGAAAAAGTGTATAATTGATTCCAAAAGGATAAGGTTCGAGGGTGACGGGTACAGTGAAGAATGGCATCTTGAGGCTGCCCGCAGGGGACTGACTGCTGAGTCAAGCGTGCCCAAGACACTGAAGGCATATGTCACACCTTCATCACGCGAGACCCTCGTTAACACAGGGGTGCTGAGCGGACGCGAACTTGAAAGCAGGGTAGAGGTTGAACTGGAGAAGTTTACAAAGAAACTGCAGATCGAATCACGCGTTCTGGGTGACCTGGCTATTAACCATATCGTTCCAACAGCAGTAAATTACATGACCTCGCTGGTTGAGAATGTAAGAGGTCTGCGCGAGATCTTTGATGATAATGATTACATGCGTCTTGCCGGTGCACGCAAAGAGCTGATAGTAGTCATCTCAGACCATATTTCCATGATAAAGAAACTGGTGACAGAGATGATTGACGAACGGAGAAAGGCGAATGTGATTGACGACCTATATAAGAAATCTATTGCCTATGAGAGTAAGGTCAAGCCGTTCCTCAATGAGATCAGGACACATATAGACAAGCTCGAGCTGGTGGTGGATAATGAATTGTGGCCGTTGCCCAAATATCGCGAGCTTCTTTTTACACGCTAATTCTTAGTTTTCTTTCATAAGTTTTTGGGGAATAATGCTCTCATAAATGAGGGCATTATTTTTGTTGTATGGTCTGGTGTGCGGCAATTATTAAAATGGCACTACGTTAACATTGATAACAATCATTACTTTTGCATAAATCAAAGGTGGTCTGTATGAACAAATCAATTTTCCTGCTGATTCTTCTGTTATTGTTTATCCCCCGGGCGCTTGATGCACAGAAGCAGAAGACAGAGCGCGCATACGCCGCTTATGAGGCCGGCAGCTACTTTGATGCGATCGACCTGTTCAAGGATGTCTATTCAAAGACGCGTGACAGGCAGTTGAAGGCCGACATGGTCTTCATGGTATCGGAGTGTTACCGCCTTATCGATGATCCCAGGAACGCGGAGCTCTGGTACAAAAGGGCTGTCAGGTCGTCCTTCCCGAGGCCCGAGGCACAATACTGGCTGGCTGAAAGCACGAAGAAGCTGGGTCGTTATCCCCAGGCCATAGAGGAGTTCCGGAAATACCGGCAGCTTGTGCCGGGTGACCCGCGCACCGAGCAGCAGATACGTTCCTGTGAACTGGCGATGGAGTGGCAGGCCTCGCCGGAAGCTTATGTCGTTGAGGAACTGAAGGAGGCAAATTCCAGGGACTCCGACTTCAGCCCGGCTTTCGGACGGGATGACTACGGGCTTGTATGGTTCACCTCATCGCGCGATGATGCCAGGGGTAACAAGGAACACGGTGCCACAGGCCAGAGCTTCACAGATATTTTCGAGACCAGGCTTGACAAAAAGGGTAAGTGGAGCACCCCCGTGCCGCTTGATTTCCTGAACAGTGAGTTTGAGGACGGAACACCATCATTCTCATCAGATTATACAGAGGTCTATTTTACCCGGTGCGAGGCAGGCAAGAGGGAGAGAAAGGGATGTGAGATAATGTACTCAACACGTGAGGGTACAGGCTGGACAGACCCGGTGAAGATCGACCTTGTTGCCGACTCTCTGGTAGTTGCCCACCCGGCACTGTCACCCGACGGCCAGACCCTCTACTTTGTCTCCGATATGCCGGGAGGCAGGGGAGGTAAGGATATCTACCGCTCAACACGCACCTCACCGGGAAGCCCATGGTCGAGGCCGGAGAATCTTGGGCCCGACATCAATACAAGGGGTAACGAGCTGTTTCCCTTTGTCAGGGAAGACGGAACCCTCTATTTCGCGTCTGACGGCCATATAGGAATGGGCGGACTGGATATTTTCAAAGCGACACCCCAGGCCGGTGACGGATGGATCGTGGATAACATGAAAGTCCCGATAAACAGCCCGGAAGACGACTTCGGCATCACCTTCGAGAAAGAGGCCGAGAAGGGTATCTTCAGCTCCTCACGCAAGGGCAGGAGCGGTGATGATCTCTATACCTTTGAAATGCCCCCGCTGCTGTTCAGCATAACAGGACTGGTGAAAGATGAAAAGACCGGACAACCGGTGGGTGCTGCCATAGTGCAGCTTATCGCCAGCGACGGCGCTAACCTTCAGACAGAGACAGGGGCAGCAGGCGACTTCAGGTTCAGCCTCAGACCGGAGGTGGATTATATCTTCCTCGCCTCAAAGAACGGCTATCTCAACGGCAAGGAGAAAGAGACAACAAGAGGGCAGGACAAGAGCCGCGAATTCATGGCGACAATATTGCTTACGCCGATTGACAAGCCCATTGAGCTTCCGAATATTTTCTATGACTTCGGAAAATGGGATCTGCGTCCCGAATCCATGGTCTCTCTTGACAAGCTTGTTGAGACCCTCAATGACAACCCGAACGTGACCATTGAATTGATGTCTCATACCGACTCGCGCGACACCGAGGAGTATAATATGGACCTGTCGCAGAAAAGGGCACAATCGGTAGTTGACTACCTGATTGGCAAAGGCATTGCCGCTGAAAGGCTTACGGCAAAAGGATACGGAGAGACCAGTCCCAAGGTGGTTGATGAGGCCATCATGAAAGACGCGCCTTTCCTGCGGCTGGGAACCACCCTCAC
This sequence comes from Bacteroidota bacterium, assembly GCA_003250475.1. Taxonomy (GTDB): domain Bacteria; phylum Bacteroidota; class Bacteroidia; order Bacteroidales; family VadinHA17; genus SR-FBR-E99. The sequence goes on from QKGI01000065.1 coordinate 46,872, forward strand.
AGAACAGTATATTAACTCCCTCGATAACGATGAGCAGAAGGAGATTGCTCACCAGATAAACCGCCGCACAGAGTTCAGGGTGCTGAGAACAGATTATGAGGCTGCAAAATAAACAAAAGGCTGTCCTGGCATCATGACTGACCTGTCAAGATATGCAAAAAGGGGAGTCTCATCCGGGAAGGAGGAGGTCCATGCCGCAATAAGCAATGTTGACAAAGGTCTGTTTCCCGGCGCTTTCTGCCGTATAGTACCCGACCTGCTCACGGGTGACCCGGGGTGGTGTAACATCATGCATGCTGACGGTGCCGGGACAAAGTCATCACTTGCCTATATATACTGGAAGGAAACCGGTGATCTCTCGGTCTGGAAGGGGATTGCGCAGGATGCCGTTGTGATGAACCTTGACGATCTCTTATGTGTGGGTGTTACGGATAATATTTTGCTCTCGTCAACCATTGGCAGGAACAAGAGACTAATCCCCGGAGAGGTGATCAAAGCTATCATTGAAGGAACGGAAGAGTTTCTCGGTAAGATGAGGGAGGCAGGTATAGGGATATGGTCCACCGGAGGGGAGACGGCAGATGTGGGGGACCTGGTCAGGACAATCATTGTTGATTCCACCGTTACTGCACGTATGCGAAGGACCGAGGTCATTGACAACGCCGGAATAAGGCAGGGCGATGTGATAGTAGGCCTGGCCTCCTCAGGACAGACTTCATATGAGAGCTGCTATAACGGGGGCATGGGCAGCAATGGTCTTACCTCCGCCCGCCATGATGTATTTCACAATTATCTTGCACATCTCTATCCGGAGAGTTATGACAAAGATATTCCCGGGTCACTTGTTTACTCCGGCGGCATGAAGCTGACTGATCCGACAGCCGTTCCGGGGGTGGATGCGGGCAAGCTGGTCCTTTCTCCCACGCGAACCTATGCACCCGTGATAAGAAAGGTGCTTGAAGTAATGAGACCGGCAATACATGGCATGGTACACTGTTCAGGGGGAGGACAGACAAAGATCAAACATTTCATTGACAGGCTGCATGTCATCAAGGACAATCTCTTCCCGGTACCGCCTCTGTTCGCAATGATACAGGAAAACTCAGCCACTCCATGGGAGGAGATGTACCGGGTGTTCAACATGGGTCACCGGATGGAGCTCTACGTAGACGGGAAGGATGCCCGGGCTATTATCGATATAGCCTCTTCGTTCAGCCTGGAGGCACGTATCATAGGACGGTGCGAGCCTTCAGCATCGAACCGGTTAACGATACATAGCAGTACCGGTACATATGAATATTAACCGACAGCCTGCCACCGGGGCTGACGGATGACTGCCACAAGAGAATCCGGCAATGGTGGCAGCCGGAGATCTGTTACTGTTGAATGACCTGCACGCCTCTTTCCTGATTTAAAAAATGCTCCCGGGCCTTTTATTAACCGGCAGCACTCTATTGCCTATTGCCTGACAATAATTACCTTTGCACCCTGAAATTTAGCATGTAATGGCAAACAATCTTATACTTGAGAGGCTTCTTGGTGTTAAGAAACGCTTTCTCGAGGTGGGTGATCTCCTGACCTCACCCGATGTGATGTCGGATATGAAGCGTTATATCCGGTTAAACAAGGAATACAAGGATCTGAAGCCTGTCATAGAGGCGTATGAGAAGTACAAGAGTGCAATAGACAACCTCGAGAGCGCCAGGTCGCTTCTTGCTGCCGAGAAGGATGAGGAGATGCGTGAGATGGCTAAAATGGAGATAGATAATCTGCTTGAGGCCATCCCTGGAATGGAGGAAGAGATAAGGTACCTCCTCCTCCCGGCCGATCCTGAAGATGAGAAGAATGCTGTCATGGAGATAAGAGCCGGCACCGGTGGTGATGAGGCCAGCATCTTTGCCGGAGACCTCTTTCGCATGTACTCAAAGTATATTGAATCCATGGGATGGAAACTGGATCTTAACTACTATTCCGAAGGTACTGCCGGTGGATATAAGGAGGTCGTTTTCACGGTTATCGGAGAGGGTGTCTATGGCATTTTAAAGTATGAGTCGGGTGTGCACCGTGTACAGAGGGTGCCCCAGACCGAGACACAGGGCCGGATACACACATCCGCGGCCACCGTGGCAGTATTGCCTGAGGCCGGTGAGTTCGACATTGAGGTACGTAACGAGGACATCCGGAAGGACACCTACTGTTCATCAGGTCCCGGCGGACAGAGTGTCAACACCACCTATTCGGCCATAAGACTTACCCATATACCCACCGGGCTGGTGGTGACATGCCAGGATGAGAAGTCGCAGATCAAGAACCTGGAAAAAGCCATGAGAGAACTGCGCACGAGACTTTATAACCTCGAGTATCAGAAATACCTTGATGAGATTTCTCACAAGCGTAAGACCATGGTCTCAACGGGTGACAGGTCAGCCAAGATACGTACATACAACTATCCCCAGGGAAGGGTGACAGACCACCGGATCAATCTTACCCTTTATAACCTTCCTGTGGTGCTTGACGGTAACATACAGGAACTGCTCGATAAGCTCCAGATGGCTGAGAACGCTGAGCGCCTTAAGGAGAGTGATAATTAACAGATTTGTAATGACATCCAGAGACATCTATCAGCAAATCCTGAAGAAACAGTCCTTCCTCTGCGTGGGGCTTGATCCTGAGATCTCAAAGCTGCCGGCCAGTGTGAGTGGAGCCGATGACCCGATATTTGAATTTAACAGGCGGATAATCGATGCCACCCATGAATATACTGTAGCATACAAGCCTAATTTTGCATTTTACGAGTCATACGGTCCCGCCGGTATGGCTGCGCTTGACAGGACAGTCAGGTATATAAACAAGCTGGATACGAATATCTTTATCATAGCAGATGCCAAGCGCGGTGACATTGGGAATACGTCCAGGATGTATGCCAGGGCCGTATTTGGAGAGATGCCTTTTGATGCCGTCACCGTGGCGCCCTATATGGGTGAAGACTCCGTCACCCCGTTCCTTTCATACCCGGGTAAATGGGCAGTAATACTGGCCCTCACTTCAAACAGGGGTGCCGACGACTTTCAGTATCACAACGATAAAGGCCAGAGGTTGTTTGAAAGAGTTCTCACGGTAACACAGAGGTGGGGTACCACTGATAACCTTATGTATGTTGTGGGAGCCACCAGGGCCGAGATGCTTGCAGATATACGCAAAATAGTTCCTGATCATTTTCTCCTGGTACCGGGTGTAGGGGCACAGGGAGGCAGTCTTGAAGAGGTTTCACATTATGGTATGAACAGTCGTTGCGGGCTGCTGGTCAATTCATCACGCGCCATCATATATGCTGACAGCAGTGCGAATTTTGCTGAGGTCGCAGGGAAAAAGGCCCGTGACATGCAGCAGGAGATGGCTATTCAGCTGGAGAAGAAAGGTCTGAAGGAATAAGGTCTGAAGGTCTGAAGGTCTGGGGTCTTTTCGATTGCCATCCCTGCAGTCTGGCTCCTTCACTAAAATGATCCGCAGGATCATTTCTTGACGCTCGGACCGGTCTGAAGTCTGAAGGTCCGTTTTTTTTGTTCCTTATTCTTCATTGTTTATCTCCGCTCTTTGCGGTATCTGTCCGTTATCCCGTTTTCTAATCTCTTCCTTTACTATAGACCTGATCGGCGGGATCAGGAAGGCTCCCAGTCCCAGGGCGGCAATACTGCTGCCTGAGATGATGAAAGCATTACCTATGCCTATAGTGTCAGCTACATACCCTGTTGCCAGAAGACCTATCATTGCCGGTAACAGGGTTATGCTGGAGTAAAGAGAGAAGACCCTTCCAAGGGCTGCCGGTTTGACCATTGTCTGCAGAACCACTGTGAAGGATCCGGAGTATATAGTGAATGTTACTCCTCCGATGGCAGTTATGGCTGCAAACAATGCAAAACCGGAGGACGGGAGTATCCCGGAAAAGAGGAACGTCAGTCCCAGTATCATGTACATAAGGTTAATGAGAACTACCTTATAGTTGTTAAGGCGTTTATGTCCTATGATGGCTCCCCCGGCAAACATGCCAATGCCCCAGGCTATCTCGACAATGCTCATCATGTATGTTGTTCCGTTGAAATGCTGCAGTGTCATGAGCGGAAACAAGGCTGCAACAGGCATGATGAAGAACATAGCCGAAAGTGCAAGTATAAAAAGCCATAATAGTCCCGGCTTGCTGTAAATTTCTTTTAAACCCTCCATCAGTTCTCTCACCAGGTTCGGGCTCTCTATGTTCTTTTTTTCAGGATCGGGGATACGTACCATAAGCAGTGTTATGACTGCTATTATGGCACCGGCAACATCGATCAGGAGGATCCACTGCAACTCAAACAGGCTTATCAGCAGCGCTGCCAGGGCCGGGCTGGCTACGGTGCTGACCGACTGTATCATGTTGTTTATACCGGCTATCTTCATCAGTTTATCCTTAGGGGCAATAAGAGGCACCGAGGCCTGCATTGCCGGGACATGGAAAGCCATTCCTGCAGAACGCATCACAAGAAGTATGTATATGTAGAAGATCTTTGCCTCGCTGAGCCAGAACAGGGCGACCATCGCCAGTGTGCAGAAAGCGATAAACAGATCGGAAAAAATCATTGTCCACTTGCGCTTCCAGCGGTCAACAAAGACACCCGTGAAAAGTCCCAGTACCATCTGGGGAAGGAGAGAAGCTATAGTAGCATAGGCAAGTACTTCGGCTGATCCTGTCTCAACACTCAACCAGAAGATAACGGCATAGCCAACCACATAGCTGCTCAGTGTTGAGGCCAGCTGGCCGCTGAAAATAATGGTAAATACTCTCTTCCAGTCCTTCATGATCCAAAGCAACAAAGATATTCCTGAATAAGTTTATTGCACCGCTCAAAATTAGGGTTTTGATTTCAAACCCGGGATGAGAATAAGGCACGGTAAGCCTGTCAGTGGTTCAAAATCCCTTTTTTCAGGGAGGCTGAGCTGAACCGGTCTGAGCCCGGTCAGCTAAATAATTATTCCTGACAGCCAATAGCCGATTGACTGAATATGCCGGCGAATTACAGTTTTCGCCGGCATATTCTCATTTTGAACCAACTAAAATATTTGAGCATCCGTATCTGCCCGTGAAGGGATCACGCTTCCATCCCTTTAATCAAGCGGAAGATGTAAACTGCTGAGATCAAGTTCACTGAGCAGTCTGTAAACATAGTAATAGCCGTCACCCCTGCGCAGGCAATCGTTCATCTTACTCCTTACCACCTGCATGGCAGGGACCTCCATGATGATTATCTGTATTGCTGACCGTGGCAGGTTCCTGTTCCAATAGTCAGGGTCAGGCCTCATCACCGGCGTATCATTTTTCACAGAACCGATCCTGGAGATGCTTTCCGTGTTGCCCATATAGGCATATGAATCTTTTTCAGCTTCGGAAAACCTGTTCAACTCACCTGTCAGCAGAGGAACCATAACATCTGACTGAGCCTTATCGGGCATGAGTCTCCAGTAATCGATCATCAACCGGAATACCTCGCGGATCGTCACCTGTTCCCAGTAGCCCGGCCGGTCTGCATTGAATATCACGATATTATCCCCGTAACGGTCTATCCCGGGACTGATATGCTCCTTTACTCCCGGCTGAAAAAAAAGCTCTTTAAGGGCAATGGTCGCTCTATGCATGCTGTTTTCGTTAAAGGCCGGGTTGGTGGGATTGTATGCGTTGCTGTAGTCTGAAACGTTGAAGCCGCTGCTGCAGAACTTGTCTGTCCTGTTCACACTGAACCGCCATTGAGGTGGTTCGACCGTCCATTGCGTCTCCTTTCCGTTGCGCATGTTCCACGTTCTGAAATAGAAGCATACCGTTGAAGTGACGCCATAACCATACCTGGAGTTACAGCTTCCTCCGCCGAGGTCACATACCCCGTCAAAGCCTTTGTTTTCTTTCAGCACCGGTAACACACGGAATATCTGAACAAGCTTTTCCAGGGTCTTCAATGATTCTTCAGATTCGAAATCAGAGATATTGCATGATTTGCCATAAAGGTCTGGTCCCTGTCCGTTCAGAGGATTCCTGACTATTTTAAAAGTCCCGGGCTTGTCAGTCAGCAGTTCTTTATCCTGTGCGGGAGCTGCCTGAAAAAGAGCCATGAATAATACCGGTATAAAAATGTTCAGTTGTTTCATTAACAGGTTGATTAGCTTCAATATCAGTTATATCTCGATGAAAGGCATCTTCAAAGGCCAATAAGTCCGGACAGGTTTCGTATGTCTGTCATGCCAAAGGAGAGCTCAAAGCGGGTGAGATCACATCCGCTGCCTGTGCCTTTCCTGCGATGTTCCAGGCATTCGTCCATAGTTTGTCTCATGTATTTCTTGTTCTGAACGGACGAGAACCACAAGAACTGGATAGTCGATCTCGGAAGATTCCTGTTCAGGTATTCAGGATTTACCTTCATTATTCGCGGGAAGATACTATCCTGTCCCCCGTATCCGTGTGATGCTGAGACACGCGAGAGTCCGCCGCCGAGATATGCTGGTTTCTGCCTGTCGGAAACAGGTATAGCATCCCATTCCTGATCAAGGAACTGCTTGTTATATGAGGCGGCTATTTCATCTTTCTCCTTCGCGGCAAATTCCCTGGCTGCCATAAAGGCTTCCTCCACCGTTACAGGTAACCAGTACGGAGGCCGTTCCGGGTCATAAATGATCCAGCCTTCACCGTCATACACATCAATCCCGGGCTCAACGGTTGTCTTTCTCAGTGGCACCGCAAAGTATCCGTGGGCGCTGTCAAAGCCCTCGGTCCAGCCGGCCACCATATCATTTGTGTAGAGTGACCACGAAGGAGGCTCAATTGTATTGAACACAACCTTACCCTCTTTGTTAAAGAAGAACGAACAGAACTCGAATGCTATCCGTGCCGGTACTCCATACCACTCTTTGCCTTTGCATGTCATAGACATGGTATGTATTCTTGCCCTTCCGTTAAAGCCTTTTATGTCAGCCAGGACAGGATTTTCCCTTACAATAGCTATCACCTCCCTTATTTTTTCAAGGTTGGATGCCACATCTGCTTTTGTAAAGCCGCACTCAGCCATAGTGTAATCTGTCCTTCCCAGTATTTCGAAGGTTCCGGGCCTCTGCGAAAGGTCCTCCTGGGCTGCTGCCCGGAAGGTGAAAAGGGTCAGGGCTGAAATTATAACAAGATATTTTTTCATGGTTTCTGTCTCTTTCAAAGTCATTCCCTGGTCAATGTAAAGTCAATTGTCACAGTAGTCTTTTCATTGCCCTGCGACACGTCTTTAGTTTCATTCATGCTCAGCACCTTATCTGCAGCTGTACCCTGGTAAGGACCAAAAACAGCGGTAAAGGGAACATCAATACTTTTTGTTTTTGTGTCAGGAGGCTCATCTTCGTTCCCGCCCGTACAGGGACCGTCTACTTTCTTTTCCGTGGTGATCTTCATGGGCCCTTTTTCAGAGGTGGCCTTGACTGTCAGAAGAAAGCTCCCGTCATCGAGGAAGGTGATTCTGATTCTTGCATCGGAGACCTGTACCCCTCCTGAGATACTTTCATTAGATAAGCCTTCCACCTTCGCTTCCGACTCCTTCGTCTCCGTTATCCGGGCAAAGCCCCTGTTGCCATCCTTGCATACATAGCATGGGTTACTTGTCACGGTAGTGTATTTCTCCTTCAGGTCATACGTCACAGTGCCCGAAGTCAGGGCCAGGTCCTCCTTCATAAGTTCCCACCTCAGTGTCGAATTGCTTTCTGTTTCAACATCCGTGACGATCATACCTGCATGACAGGGCGTCGAAGAGGAGGTTGATTCTTCCCGATCGCTTTTTACTTCGATGTTAACAGGACCGGTATAAGGGCAGATCTCATGCTTCTTAAACTCGTCGACCAGTCTTTTTACAGGGGGTATAGATCCGTCTCCCGTCACGTCGGCTGCCGGGAAGGTCTCCGTGAAATCAGCCAGTATCTCACCTTCGCTGTTGGCACATGTCACCGTAGCAGTGACAGTCTCCGGTGAGTTGATGTACATGCAGTATTTTACGGCAAGATCAGGATTGGTCAAACCACCGGCGATTTTACTTATTATCGGTCCCACATCGCGATTGCCGAATTCAGCTGTACCCTGAAGACGTAATTCATCCATGCATAAATCTGCCGTTACCGGGTCAGTGACTCCGATACAGGGATAATTTCTTTCCATCTCACTGATAATATCAGAGAGAAAGATGTTGTTAATACCTTTTGACAGGTACAGGAGGTTGGTATCTGCAGCTCCCGCCCTGGCCAGAAGAAGCATCGTCTTTTCGCGCGACTGTGCCCCGACCCGGAGAGGGAGGAGCAGTATTAGCAGGATTAGAAGGCCGGGATGTTTCATCTGGTGAGTACATTACAGGAAGGGTACTTGCTCTTTATAATCTCAATCTCAGATTCCGGCACATCCGTATTTGTCAGCCCAAGCTCTGTGAGGTTGACGAGGTCATTAATAACAGGCAGGGTGGTCGTAAGCGGATTGTTGTCTGCATACAGCTTTCGGAGGCCAGGCAGGTGTGCTATACCTGAAGGCAATGAACGGATCATATTGTTAAAGATGCCCAGCGTATTCAGTCCGGGGTATTGATTGATCTCCCGCGGAAGAGTGGTCACGTAAACACCAAGATTAACAATATATAATTCTTTAAGGGGATAGCCGGCGGCGTTTTTAAGGATTTCCTGCAGGTCAACCGGTACAGGATACTGGCTGCTGGTAATAATAAGGGTGCTGACCGACTTATATAAAGGCATCATGTCTATTACCGCCTGGATACCCTGCATTGACATGTCTATCACCAATACTTCCAGTTCTTCCGCTACAAACGGAACCGGCTTCCGGGTCTCCTCCTCCCTGTATTCATTCACGATCTCTTCCCTGAGTGGTTCAGCCAGCAGGATATCAGCCCCTTCGCCTCCGGCTGCGGCTTTCCATATCTGGCTGTAGATATCCATTTTCTGGTCGACCATGGCCTCATTGATCTCTGCCAGCTCCTCAGCATCATTGGAAGCATTCTGACTATCCTGACTGCCGGAAGAAGAACCTGTGCCGGCTCCTGCGCTACTATTCAGCCGGCCTGGCCCCATCATCAGCATTTTTGCCAGTCGCCTGATCTCGGCATTGGCCTTTTCTGCAGATGCAGGATCATCCCAGTTGGTCGTCTGCCTGATCTTTGCCATCTGCTCTCTAATATCGGCGGCAGAGGTTTCTGTCTGTGCACCCGCCGTAACACAGAAGAATAGCAGGAGCACCATAAGTCCGGACTTCACCCCCATGACACAGCTCTTTTTTGTTGAAGAACAGTTCATTAATAGCTATCCTCAGGGTAATAGAGCTTGAAGCCGTATACCTCCTTTAACTTCCGGAGATAGTCGGCTATAGCTGAAAGACCGGCAATCTCCCGGCATTCCGGCGGAGTGGATATACCCGTCTGAAGCTTATTGGACTCATCCAATATTTCACCGTAGTTTTTATAATCGGGCAATGAAGCCTTAAGTATTTGCATATGTTGACGAAGGGCTCCCCTGTATCGTGGAGTGAACCTGTCACAGTACCTTACCTGCTCATTTTTAATAAGCAGCGCCAGGGAGTCCATCTGTTTTCCCTGTCCATAGTCAACACCGGCCATTGACGTTATTCCGGCATGCCAGTCATCTATCCTGTCGAGCATAGCCTGCCTTTCAGGGTCACCCTCCAGTGGAGAATAGAGATCCGCAATCCTCTGTTGTATTGAAGATATCTTATTCATGGCATTGGTACGGGCGTTCAATGACTCGTACAGCGATCTGGCATTTGCGCTTTTTGCCTGCCGGGCCGGGTCGGTCTCCGCAACAGCCATAGATTCTGTTGCATATGCCTCAGCATAGGCTTTTCTCCCGGCATCACTCATTTTTGAAAGGTTCTGGACTTCACCCATAGACATGTTGGTCTGTTGCTGCATCATTTTATTGGCCAGGGCCTGTTTCTCAGCTGCCGACATGTTTTTTGCGTTTTTCATCTTCTCCAGGTCTGCCTGCGAGATCCCGTACTGCTGTGACAGCTGTCTCATTGCCGTCTCCTGTGCTGTTGAGGCATTACTCTCCATAGTTGTGTTTTGCAGGCCGGTCAACATATCAATATCTGCCTGGATATCCTGCAAGATACCATCCACCCTGGCCTCAAATGCCTCTGCCTTTGCCCTTGTTACATTACATGAATCATCTGGCAGGACAGGGACCTTTGCCATATAACCGGCAGTCCTGTTTTGTGCCGATGTCACAATGGAAAAAGCTGCTGCAAGAAGGAATATGGCCGTTCTTTTCATAATCAGAGCTTAATAAATTCAACCCTGCGGTTCAAAGCCTTGTTGGCGGGGGTATCATTCTGAGCTACAGGCTGGCTCTCACCCATACCATCCGATTCCAGCCTGGATGCTTCAATGCCGAAGGTCTTCACAAGCTCGTTTTTCACTGAGGCACCTCTTCTCCTGGAGAGGTCCATGTTAGCAGCATCTGCACCGTCAGCATCGGTATGGCCAACAATTTTCACCCTTATGTCCGGATTTTCCTGGAGGACGGTGGCAATTTCCTTCAGGGTGCCATAAGACTCAGGCTTGACCACGTCCCTGTTGACATCAAAATATATCCCGTACGTAACCAGTTTGCCTTCGGTTATAAGCTTATTACGTGTATCCGGTGCTCCTACAGCTATGCGTATATTGGATATCATAGCCGCACCGTATTCAAACCGCAGCCTGTCCGGCTTCACGCAGCCTGCAGGCAATGCCCTTGGAAGATCAATAATCTTGTTCTGATCCTGGTACAGGCGGATCCTTGTTTTCTGAACCCATATGGAAATATGGTATTTCTGGTTCATTTTTTCCTTGTACTGGTCGCCCTCCACATAGCCGCTCAACTGTGCTTTACCGCAATCCTCACCATAGAACCAGGTATGATATCCCGGTCTGCCGAAATACTCTACTTTAAACTCGAATCCACCCTGGCCCGGAGCCGATCCGCCGTCCCATGCCCTGGCGTTTTTGGCCTGCATCAGCTTCATATGCCATCCTGACATCCCCTGGCCTTCAAGACCACCGATAGGAATAATATCGTATTCTATCGTATAATTTTCAGGTAATTTCAGCAACTCATCAGTCCAGACACACTGATTCATGACGAACTTCATCCAGTTACCGGGGAATAAGTTAGTGGTAACTACTTCGGCTGTCCCATTTGTGTTCCACAGGGCAGGGAAATCGCCAACGGCATCCTGGCTGAAATCCTCATAAAAGATCACCTTTTCTCCCGGAATAAAGTCAAATCTGGAATAGCTTTCAAGTGATGCCTGCTGCTGCCCTGAAGTACCGGAGGGATTAGCATTCCCCTTCCCTTGGTTCTGGTCTGTTGAATTGTCCTGTCCGGTACCCTGGTTTGTCTTCCCGTTATTTTTCATGTCCGCGGTAATACTGTCCTCCACGGAATCAAGTACCTTATCTATTGCCTGGTCCGTCTTCTGGTTAAGCCTTCGGTTAACCTGCTGTTCAAGTTTCTTTTTGAAGTCTACCTTGATCTGACCCTGCACATTCATTGTCAGGCTTATCAAAACCAGGGCGATTAAAAATCTGATTATGGATCTCATTCTGTAAAATTTTTAGTTTGGCGTTTAAACGGAGTTATACCAAAGTAAACCTACCAACAGATTTTGACTGTGTACTCCCCTTTTTTGGGGATTTTTCACTCAGGGAAATATCTTTCCAATATCCCTGAAAAAGGGGAAGTCTGATAAACGAATATTAATTAGGTTTGTGTAATATTTTTCATTCATGAAACGGGCCCAGAGCAGACTCTACTTTTTTATTCCATTGATTATAATGTTTATGTGCATGCCCGGGCTTCAAGGCCAGGTGCCTGATTCAATTGAAGAAAAAATAAACTCCATCCTGTATGCCGCGCCTGTAACTAACAGGTCAGACCAGAAGGGGTTTGCTGACGATTCACTGATGATTGAATCTTTACTGTCAAACACCGAGAAATATCAGGCAATTAATTCAGATACGTCACTGTATTTTGCACAGACAGCACTGAGTCATTCGCTCCGGTATGGATCATTACCGTTGATTTCATGTTCCCTGCAGGCTATGGGAGACTATTATTTAAGCCACGAGATGTATCGTGAATCAATGGCCTATTACCTTAAGAGTCTGGCGATTGAGGAAAAAGCCGGCAATCAGGGACGTATGGCCGACCTGTATGATGAACTGGGAACGGTCTATTATTATCTGGAGGTGTTTGACAAATCACTTGATTATAATCAGAAGGCTCTCAATATATTCAGGGAGATCGAAGATACCACAGGGATTGCCAAGGTACTCAGTCACCTTGGCTCTCTTCACAGCTCCAGGGAGTTTTGTGAGGTGAGATCCAAAGCGGAGAAACTTATTGACTTTCAGACTGCGATAGTCTATCATGAGCAATCGATACGATACTCGGCTATGACCGGTGACAACCGGAGCATAGCCAGGGGCAACCAGAACATTGCGTCAGTTTATAATAAGCTTGAGAAGCCGGGAGTAGCACTGATATATATCCGGAAGTCGCTCGATTATTACAGGAGCACCAATGACCCGGAAGGTACCCTCAGCGCATTGTTTACCCTTGGCAAGACCTACTACAGGCTTAAAGAATACAGTAAGGCCATTGATGCTTTCAGGGAGTCAGAAAAAATAGCCAGCGAGAGAAAACTGACAGGAGGTCTGCAATATCTCTATGAGGCCCTGGCTATGCCATACTACGATATCGGCGATTACAAAAATGCCTACAACACCTATATCAGGTATATGACCATCCGGGATTCTGTCTATAACGCTGAGAAATCGAAACAGATCATTGAGCTGGAAACTAAATACCAGAGTGAGATTAAGCAGAATGAGATTTTGAGGCTCAGGGCTGAGGAGAAGAGGAAGACAACGCTTCTCTATCTGCTGGCGGTGATAATCGTTCTGCTCGGTTTTTCCATTTACTATTATGTAAGGCTCCTCAGGAAGAACCGGATTATTGCTGAACAAAATCTTCAGATCAGGGAAGATAAAATCAAGGAACTGGAGAAAGAAAGACTTTATCTGGCGGCCAGGTCAGTCATTGAGGGTGAGGAGGCCGAGAGATCACGACTGGCCAGTGATCTTCATAATGGACTTGGCGGTTTATTGTCAGGAATAAGAATCAATCTCTCGTCAATGAAAGAAAATTCTGTAATCACGCATGACAATGTAAATGCATTCAATCATGCCCTGTCATTGCTCGACACATCCATCAGCGAGCTTCGCAGGATCGCTCACAATCTGATGCCGGAGACATTAAACCATTATGGTTTAAAGACCGCTCTGGAAGATTTCTGCACGCAGGTTTCCCCCACAGGTAATCCGGAAATAAGCCTGCAGTTCTTCGGAGATGAGATTCGATACACCAGGGAGCTGGAATTAACCATGTACAGGGCAGTTCAGGAGCTGGTGAATAATGCCCTGAAGTATTCGGAAGCAACCAGGATAAATGTGCAGCTGTTTTCGGAACCTAACAGACTGTCTGCCCAGGTGACCGATAATGGAAGAGGATTCGACAGCAGTGCGACAGAGAAAGGGAGGAAAGGCAAAGGCCTTGAAAATATACGTGACAGGATAACGGCGCTTAACGGCAGGTTTGATATCTGGAGCGAACCAGGTCAGGGGACAGAGATAAGTGTTGAAATAGAAATTGAGTGACTATGACCGCAGATTATCCGGTTGTAAGCAAAAAGGTTCTGATAGTTGAGGATCATCCTATCGTTTCTGACAGCCTGCTGCGTCTCATCAATGAGTCGTTTGAAAACACATTATGTGTGCATGCCGCAACAGGGGCAAAGGGCCTGTCATATCTTAACGGAAATATCTTTGACATAATACTGCTCGACATTAATCTTCCTGACATGTCAGGCATCGATTTCAGCATCCGGGCAAGATCAAGGTTCCCCGGATTGAAGATCCTTGTTGTTACATCACTGGCCCAGAGACATATAATCGAAAAGGCAGTCAGGGCAGGAGTGAAAGGGTTTGTTCTTAAGACTTCGGATATTAAAGATATTACCGAAGGTATAAAGAAGGTCATGGAGGGAGAAAACTATTTCGGGGCAGGAGTCAGGGAGATTACCTTCGGACATTCGGTAAGCGGCACTTCCGAACCGCTGATAACAAGGCGGGAGAGCGAAATACTAAGGCTCATTGCTGACGGTTTTACAAACCAGGAGATAGCGGAGAGACTTTTCATCAGCACCTCCACCGTTGACAGCCACCGGAAGAATCTACTTGTGAAGTTCGATGCAAAAAACACTGCTGCTCTTGTAAAGACAGCGATCTCAAGGGGGATAATTTAGGTCTGAAGGTCTGAAGGTCTGGGGTCTGAAGGTCTGAGGTCTGGGGTCTGAGGTCTGAAGGTCTGAGGTCTGAAGGTCTCAAGGTCATGTCGGAGCGGGGCGGAGATCCCCGGCCGTAAGGTCGGGACGGTCTTACGGTCTTGCAGTCTTGCGGTCTTGCAGTCTTGCAGTCTTGCAGTCGTGCAGTCTGAGGATGTGTTAAAAAACCCCGTTCATTTGTCCCGCTTTGTTTTTGTTATTAAATTTGATCAGCTGCATTTCTAAATACCCTGAACATGAAAGAGGAGTTTCTGCACTGGTTGTGGAAGAACCGGCTTTTTGATGCCGGCCGTCTGGGCAACGTGGAGACCGGACCTGTCGCGATAATCACCCCGGGGGACTATAACCGGGATTCGGGACCTGACTTTTTCAACTCCCGCCTGGTTATTGCCGGCACTGAATGGGCCGGTAACATCGAGATACATATCAACTCATCTGACTGGTATCGTCACGGGCACCATACCGATCATGCATACGATAACGTAATCCTTCACCTGGTGCACAACAACGATGCTGACGTCTATACGGCATCAGGACGACGTCTTGTCACGATGCGGCTCGAATTTGATCCCTCGCTGTGGGATAACTATATTGATTTTATCAATAACCCCTCAGTTCTCTCCTGTTCCGGCCTTATTGACAAGGCTGACGGCTTTATGGTGAAGCACTGGCTGTGGTCTCTTGCCGTCGGGCGGCTGGAGAGGAAAAGCAACGAGATCAGCGAAATGCTTGGGAAGACCGGCAACGACTGGGAGGAGACGCTCTACAGGCTTATCTCGCGGTACTTCGGCTTCAGGGTGAATACCGACCCGTTTGAAATGCTGGCCTCAAGACTACCGCTCAAGATAATCAGGAAGCACTCCGACAACCTTTTACAGGTGGAGGCTCTTCTCTTCGGCACTGCAGGTCTGCTTGACGAGGCGCTTTTCAGAGAAGCTGTAAACGATGAATATTACCTTCTCCTGTTGCGGGAATTCAATATAATGCGTGCCAAGTACAGCCTGACACCTGTCGACGGCTGGCTGTGGAAGTTCCACCGGTTGCGTCCGGCCAACTTTCCCACTGTCAGGCTTGCACAACTGGCAACACTCCTGGCGCACAGTGACGGCCTCTTTTCAAGGATACTTGAATGTCATAATGCAGGCAGCCTGAGAGCTCTGCTGAGCGTCACAACTTCAGGATACTGGAATAATCATTATCTCTTCGGCAAAGAGGTGCCTTTCAAGGCCGGCCGGGCGGGAAAACAATCGGTAGATCTGTTGATAATCAATGCTGCCGTTCCAGTGTTGTTCGTTTACGGCAAAGCAAAGCAGCAACAGGAAATATGTGACACCGCGGTAGAAATACTTGACAGCCTGCCACCTGAAGATAACAGTGTTGTAAAAGATTTCACGGCAGCAGGGCTCATACCTGAGTCGGCCTTTGCCACCCAGGCGCTTCTGGAGCTGAGAACATTGTGGTGCAGATATCACAGATGCCTCGACTGCAGGATCGGGACTTCCCTGATTGGAATGGGACACGGGATAAGGGGCTCGGGTTCGCTGCTGCTGGAGCCCTGAAATGCCCGTTTATCGTATTGTGCAATTTTCTCCGCGATTGTTGAATAAAGTTTTCAGCGTGCGCAACTTTTGGTATTATTCTTGCGTCTTTCCTATAAAGACTCTCCGGTGCCAATTAGTTATCCGGGAGGAGAATAGTTAATACGCTGTCAAATACAAAAATTTATTCAAATTGTTTGAATTATTACAAATAAGAGTTGTATCTTTGCGAACCAAAATTGGAGAATTTATTAACAATCTATTGGATAAGGATATGTATTTGACTACGGAGAAAAAACAGGAATTTTTCAAGACATTCGGATCGTCAGAGATGGATACAGGCAGTACTGAGGGTCAGATTGCTCTTTTCTCCTACAGGATTGCGCACCTTACTGAGCACCTGAAGAAAAACAAAAAGGATTTCAGTACACAGAGGTCGCTTATAAAGCTGGTCGGAAAAAGAAGGCGTTTGCTTGACTATCTAAAGGTTAAAGATATTTCAAGGTATCGTGAGATTATCAAGGCACTGAACCTTCGTAAGTAAAGAGAAAAGGCAATTTCATATTGCCTTTTTTAATTCCCGGAGAAGTCTCCCCTTATTTATCAATTATCCCGTAATAATCAGTAATACAGATGTATAAGTTAGTTGAAAAAAGCATTGACCTGGGCGATGGCCGGTCAATAGTAATAGAGACGGGCAAGCTGGCCAAACAGGCTGACGGCGCAGTGGTGGTAAGGATGGGTCGTACCATGCTTCTGGCAACCGTTGTTGCTGCAAAAGATGCCAAGGAAGACGTCGACTTCATGCCTCTTTCCGTTGAATATAAGGAAAAATATGCGGCTTCAGGCCGTTTCCCCGGAGGCTTCCTCAAGAGGGAGGCCAGGCCAGGGGATAATGAGATACTCACCTCCCGCCTTGTCGACAGGGTGCTGCGTCCGCTGTTCCCCGAAGACTTCCATGCCGAGGTCTTTGTGACAATCAACCTTATCTCCGCCGATAAGGATATCATGCCCGATGCACTGGCCGGGCTGGCAGCTTCGGCTGCACTGGCGGTCTCAGATATCCCATTCCACGGACCTATATCCGAGGTGAGGGTCGCCAGGGTTGACGGCAAGTTCATTGTCAATCCGACATTCGACCAGGTGGAGAACTGTGATCTTGACATTATCGTTGGCGCCACCTACGAGAACATTATGATGGTTGAAGGTGAGATGAAAGAGGTATCCGAGGATGTTATGCTCGAGGCTCTCCGTATTGCCCACGAAGCCATCAAACCACAGTGTCTCGCGCAGAAAGAGCTTTCCGAGATGGTTGGAAAGACAGTGAAGAGGGAGTATTGCCATGAAGTCAATGATGAGGAGCTCCGCAAGAAAATCTGGGACGAAACATATTCTAAGTGTTATGAACTGGCAGCAACGGGCTCTGATAAAAAGACCCGTTCGGATGGATTTGAAGCCATCAGGGCTGAGTTCCTTGCACAGTTCACCGAAGAGGAACCTGTCAACGAGATGTTGGTAAACAGGTACTTCCATGATGTTGAGAAAGAAGCAGCCCGTCGTCTTGTGCTTGACAAGCACCAGCGTCTTGACGGCAGAAAGCTTGACGAGATACGGCCTATATGGTGTGAGATTGATCCTCTGCCTGCAGCACACGGCTCTGCCATCTTCACCAGAGGAGAGACACAGTCACTTACCACAGTTACCCTGGGTACAAAACTCGATGAGAAAATGATCGACGAAGTACTGAAACAGGGATCCGAAAAATTTACCCTGCACTATAACTTCCCGCCCTTTGCGACAGGTGAGGCAAAACCTGCCCGTGGTACCAGCCGGAGGGAGATAGGACATGGGAACCTCGCTCACAGGGCTCTGAAAAACATGATGCCTCCTGAAGAGACTAACCCCTATGCCATACGCATCGTTTCAGACATACTGGAATCAAACGGGTCATCGTCAATGGCCACCGTCTGTGCCGGAACCCTTGCTCTTATGGATGCAGGTATCAAGATCCGCAAACCGGTATCCGGTATAGCAATGGGCCTGATAACCGACAAGGATGGAAAGAAATTTGCAGTCCTGTCAGATATACTGGGTGACGAGGATCATCTTGGCGATATGGACTTCAAGGTCACAGGAACGCGCGACGGAATTACCGCCACACAGATGGACATCAAGGTTGACGGGCTGTCGTTCGAGGTGTTAAAGCAGGCTCTTGACCAGGCTCGTAAAGGGAGAATGCATATCCTTGACATCATGGAACAGACAATAGCCGAACCAAGGCCCGACCTGAAACCTCATGCCCCAAGGATAGAGAAAATTTATATTCCTAAGGAGATGATTGGCGCAGTTATCGGTCCCGGTGGAAAGATTATCCAGGATATCCAGGCAACAACAGGCGCAACCATTGTGATAGAGGAGATAAACGGACAGGGTATGGTTGACGTGTTCGGGGATAACTATGAGATCATCAGGGCTGCCCTCGACAGGATCAACGCCATATGCGCTGTGCCGGAGGTAGGTAAGGTGTACACAGGAAAGGTAAAGACTATCACACAATTCGGGGCATTTGTAGAGATACTTCCGAATAAGGACGGACTTCTTCATATCTCGGAAATGGACTGGAAGAAGGTGGGGACGGTTGAGGAATTGTTTAAGGAAGGAGACCTGGTCGAGGTACAACTCATAGAGGTCGATCAGAAGACCGGTAAGCTGAGACTCTCACGCAAGCCGCTGATACCGAAGCCCGAAGGGTATGTAGAACCACCTAAACGTGAATTTAGCGAGAGAAGAGACCATCATGGCTCCCGTGACGGCAATCGCGGTAACCGTGATCACCGTTCACACGACCGCCGTCGTGATAACGACCGGTAGCTCTTCATAAGATATTCATCCAGAATCGTTTTTTGAATGCTGAGGCTCACCATTGCGGGTCTCAGCATTTTTGTTGGTATTGTGACCGTCAAACATTATTTTTGATAATGATTGCAACAAGCGAAACCGATGGAGACCGTGAGGTATAATTACATTGTTATTGAAGGAAATATAGGTGCCGGGAAGACTACACTGGCTTCAATGATAGCCAGGGAGTTCAATGCAAAACTGATCCTCGAACGGTTCGCCGACAATCCCTTCCTTCCCAAGTTCTACGATGACCCGGCAAGGTACTCCTTCCCCCTTGAGCTTTCATTCCTGGCTGACAGGTACAGGCAGCTCAAGGATGAGCTGGTGGAGCAGGATCTCTTCATGAGCTTCACCGTGGCAGATTACTATTTCATGAAATCACTTGTCTTCTCATCAAAGACCCTGGAGAAGGACGAGTTCAGCCTGTACAGGCAGATCTTCTATATCATCTACAGCTCACTGCCAAAGCCTGATCTATATGTTTACCTGCATGTCCCGCCGGAAAGGCTTCTCAGAAATATCGCGGCCAGAGGAAGGGAATACGAGCAATCAATCACCGCGGAGTATCTCTCAGGTATTCAGGATAGTTATTTCAACTTCTTCAGGCAGAATCCGGAGAACCGCTACCTGGTACTTGATACTTCAAATATAGATTTTGTGGCCAGCGGTGAGGACTACCGGAAAGTAAAGGAAGTCATTTTCGGAGAGACTGTAAAGCCGGGTATCAATCTGTTTAATTTCTGATTTTTTCATCCGGTGTTTGCTGTTAATGACTAAAAATTATCTTAAATTTGCAACCAAATCAGAAATATTGTATAATTGTTTAATTAAACAGAAACTGATCGCAACTAATAAAAAACAAATTATGAAAAATTTCACCAGACTTTTTGTCATTCTGCTCGCTGCTGTGCTTATGTCAGGTTGCAGCAGTCTTGACAAGATGAAGAAAAACGCCAATCTTGTCAAGTATGAGATTACGCCTAAGGTACTTGAGACTCATGCTGGCATAGTTGCCGCCCAGGTAAAAGCCACCTATCCGGAGAAGTACTTTGACAAAAACACGACTCTGAAGATCACCCCCGTCCTTGTTTACGAAGGTGGCGAAACAGCATTTGACGAACTCCTCTATGCACAGGGTGAGAAGGTTCTGGCTAATAACAAATCTGTCAGTTGGACAGGTGGAACCATCAACTGGTCAGGAGATGTCAACTATATACCGGAAATGAAGGTCTCTGAGTTTATGCTCCGCGTTGAGGCAGAAAGAAAAGGCAAGACCCTGGCGTTTGATCCCATCAAACTGGCCGACGGTGTCATTGCAACCTCCACGCTGGTTGAAGATCACGCTAAGCCAATAGTGCTGAAAGATAAATATCAGAGGATCGTCCCTGAGCAGAAGATGGCTGATATTCTTTATATTATAAACAGGTCTGATATACGCCCGGCCGAACTGAAGGCTGAAGATATACAGGCTCTCAAGGATTATGTTGCTCTTGTCATGCAGAACGACAGAATGGAAGTAAAGGGTGTGACAACAAGCTCATACGCTTCACCTGACGGTCCGCTTACCCTCAACGAAAAACTGTCAGTTCAGAGAGGCAAGGCAGCTGAGAAATATCTGCAGAAAGAGTATGGCAAGATACCTGAACTCGCAGAACTCTTCTCAAGCCAGACCACAGCTGAAGACTGGGACGGATTCAAGGCTCTCGTCCAGGAATCATCAATGGCCGACAAGGAGCTCATCCTCAGAGTGCTTTCAATGTACCAGGATCCTGTCGTTCGTGAACAGGAGATCAAGAATATGTCAACCGCCTATGAGGCTCTCGCTGATGAGATTCTTCCCCAGCTGAGAAGGTCAAAATTCATTGTTGACGTTAACCTGGTAGGCCTCAGTGATGAGGAGATACTGAACGCAATCAAGAATGATCCTTCAATCCTCAGCCTCGAGCAGCTGCTCTATGCCGCCACCCTGACGGAAGATCCTATGGAGATGCTTAAGGACTACCAGCTGGCTGCAGAGAAGGAACCCAAGTGCTACCGTGCATGGAACAACATCGGCTGGGTATACCTGAGCATGGGTAAAGCAGATGAGGCTATGCAGGCACTCGAAAAAGCCAAGGCTCTGAAGAATGATGACAATGTAAAGAATAATATGGGTTTTGCTGCCCTGTTACAGGGTGACATCCAGGCTGCTGCCGAGTACTTCAACTCAATGTCAGCCGCCACACCCGAATCAAGATTCGGACTTGGAACCATCGCAATACATGAAGGTAAATATGACCAGGCTGTCAACTTCCTCAGCGACAAGCCTTCCATGAACCTTGCCCTTGCACAGCTTCTTAAAGGAGACCTCAACAAGGCCAAGACTACCATGGAATCAGTTAAGCCATGCAAATGCGGTGCACCTTCTTACCTGAAGGCTGTCATAGCTGCCCGCCTTGACGACAAGGACGGTGTCATCAATGGCCTGCGTGAAGCTATCGGCTACAACAGCGAATGGAAGAACTATGCAAGAACCGATCTGGAGTTTGCTAAATTCTTTTTAGATGATACATTTGATTCTGTCACCAAGTAAAGAATCGTACAGATAAAGGAAACCCCGTCATCCTTCAGGCATGACGGGGTTTTTTATTTGTTGCCTGTTGCCTTGCCCGCCAGCTCCCACAGGACTATTCCTGCGCTGACGGCTATGTTAAATGAATGTTTGGTCCCATACTGAGGTATCTCGATACAGGCATCAGAAAGATCCACAACCTCGTTACTTACGCCGTTGATCTCATGCCCGAACACAAGAGCATATTTAGTTCCCGGTACAACAGCATACCGGTCAAGTGCAACAGCCTCATCGGCCTGTTCGACGGATACTACCGTGTATCCCTCATCCTTCAACTCCCTGACAGCCTCCACGGCACTCTTGTAATATTTCCATTTAACAGAATCAGTGGCACCGAGCGCCGTCTTATGAATCTCCCTGTGAGGAGGGGTGGCAGTTATACCACACAGATATACGGCTTCAACAATAAATGCGTCAGCTGTGCGGAAAACTGACCCTACATTATTGAGGCTTCTGACATTGTCAAGCACAATAACGAAGGGAGACTTTTCAGAAGCATGAAATTCCGTTACACTCTTGCGATTAAGCTCTTCATTGGTCAGCTTCCTCATAGATAAAATTTTTAACGAAAATAATTATAAAAAAGAGTAAATTACAATCCTGTTAAGAGGGAGCTACATTACTAACCACATATCAGATTTCTTATCATGAATATCCACGAATACCAGGGAAAATCCATATTACAGGCCCATGGGGTACCGGTACAGGAGGGCTTTGTGGCTGAGACTGCCGGACAGGCAAAGATGATAGCCGAAGAGCTGCAGAAGAAATATGGTACAGAAGTATTTGTCATCAAGGCGCAGATCCACGCAGGAGGAAGAGGCAAGGGCGGAGGGGTGAAGATAGCCCGTTCTCCTGATGAAGCTGCGGAAGTTGCTTCACGTATACTTGGAATGACCCTTGTGACCCCGCAGACTGGTCCTGCCGGGAAAGTAGTACATAAGGTCCTGGTAGCCCGTGATGTTTATTATAAGGGTGAATCAGATATCAGGGAATTCTATATGTCCATCCTTCTTGACCGTAAGAAATCGGCATACGTGGTTGTGTATTCCACCGAAGGAGGTATGGATATCGAGGAGGTGGCAGCAAGCAAGCCGGATGCCATCTTCACCGAGGTAGTAGACTCCAGCTGCTGCCTCCACGAGTTTCAGATGCGTACAATAGCCTCTAACCTGGGCCTTCATGGCAAAGCCTACAGGGAGATGACTGACTTCATCAGGGGGCTCTGGGAATCATTTGTCAGCTCCGATGCCTCACTTATAGAGATTAACCCGCTCCTGAAGACCAGTGATGATAAGGTTCTTGCGGTCGACTGTAAGGTCTCCCTTGATGATAACGCTCTCTACCGGCATCCCGAGTTTGAGGCTATGCGTGACCTGAATGAGGAAGACCCTACTGAAGTGGAGGCCGGAGCCAGCAACCTTAATTATGTTAAACTCGACGGCGACGTGGGTTGCATGGTTAACGGTGCAGGTCTGGCCATGGCTACGATGGACCTGATACAGCTATCCGGTGGCAGGCCTGCCAACTTTCTGGATGTTGGTGGCGGGGCCAATGCAAAGACAGTGGAGGCAGGCTTCAGGATCATCCTTAAGGATCCGAATGTCAGGGCCATACTGATAAATATCTTTGGCGGTATTGTCAGATGTGACCGTGTTGCTGAGGGTATCATTGAAGCATATAAATCGATAGGCAACATAAATGTCCCGGTAATTGTCAGGCTCCAGGGCACCAACGCAATTGAGGCCAAGGAGCTGATTGACCGTTCGGGACTAAAAGTCATTGCAGCATCGACTTTCTCCGATGCAGCAGGAAAAGTGAGAGCAGCACTTAATTAACCGGTCTTTATTACTTCAGCCGTTGATAATTTCAGGTCACCCTCCCTGTAGTTATTGCCATTTATTTATAATTTGGCTCAGTTTCAACCAATGAACAAAGGGTTTGCGGATATAATAATACCTGTGGCTGTCGGTGGCAGTTTTACCTATGGTATCCCGGTGGATCTGCTGGGAACGGTTAGACGCGGCAGCCTGGTGACTGTCCCTTTTCGTCAGAGCAGTGATACCATCGGTCTTGTTATCAATACCCACGATACGCCGCCGTCCGGCATGAGCTTCAGGGAGATCATCAGCTGCCTCCCTGAAGAGGCTTCAGTCAATGAGAAGCTGGTTGAATTTATTATGTGGGTCTCCGACTACTACATGGCTTACCCTGGTGAGGTGATGAAGGCTGCCATCCCCCCGGGTAGTGAGCTTCCGGGTAATAAGGTTAAACGCAGGAGGAAACAGGAGAGCGGGAGCGATGAGGTGCTCACGCTGCCTGCCAGGCTGAACGCCCTGCAGACAGATGTGTCAGGTGCAATACGCAACCTTTTTAAGGAACAGGAGGTGGTCCTTCTTCACGGGGTAACCTCCAGCGGCAAGACGGAGATATATATCCATCACATGCAGGAGCAGCTCGCAGCAGGCAGACAGGTACTATATATGCTTCCTGAGATAGCCCTCACCACCCAGATCATAGAACGCCTCAGGAAGCACTTCGGATCCTCCATCGGTGTGTTTCACTCACGACTGACCCCCTCGGCACGCAGGGAGGTATGGAAGAAGGTCAGTGATGGCACCCTCAGGGCTGTCCTGGGTGTGAGATCGTCGCTCTTCCTGCCCTTCAGGGACCTGGGACTGATCATCATCGATGAGGAGCATGACTCATCATATAAGCAATATGACCCTGCACCACGGTATCACGCGCGTGATGCTGCCATGATACTGGCACGTATCCATGGGGGCAAGACCCTGCTTGGCTCCGCCACTCCTTCACTGGAGAGCTATCATAATGCCACCGTCGGCAGGTATGGCCTCGTTGAGCTGATGACAAGATATGGAGAGGTAATGATGCCGGAGATGATCATAGCAGATACCCGTTCAACTCAAAAGAGCAGAAAAGGAGTAACCCACTTCACACCAAGGCTGCTCAAGGCTATCGGAGAGGCACTTGACAATGAAGAGCAGGTCATACTCTTTCAGAACAGGAGAGGTTTCTCACCATTCATCATGTGCCCTGACTGCGGCTGGGTACCTCAATGCACAAACTGTTCCGTAAGTTATACTTATCATAAGAGCATAGGACGGATGATATGTCACTATTGCGGTAAAAGTGTCAGGCTTCCCGCAGAATGCCCTGAATGCGGGTCGACCTCGCTGACAACAAAAGGATTCGGTACCGAAAAGATAGAGGAGGAGATTAAGATAATGTTTCCTTCTGCCAGGGTGGCAAGGATGGACCAGGATACGACAAGAAGAAGAAATGCCGCATCAGAGATTTTAACAGACTTTGCTGCCGGGGAAACGGACATCCTTATCGGTACCCAGATGATATCAAAGGGGCTCGACTTCGAGAGGCTGACGGTGGTAGGTGTCCTTGATGCCGATAACATGATGCATTTTCCCGATTTCAGAGCCTTCGAGCGCAGCTTCCAGCTCATGGCGCAGGTCAGCGGCAGGGCAGGCAGGAGGACCCGCAGAGGAAAGGTTATCATCCAGACGGCTGACCCGGCTCACATGGTGCTCAGACAGGTGCTGAAAAATGACTACCAGGCAATGTGCAGGTACCAGCTCGAAGAGAGGTCTCTGTTCGGGTATCCGCCATTTGTGAGAATTATCAGGATTGTGATCAGGCACCGCGACCTTGAGGAATTGAACATATCAGCATCACGCCTGGCAGAGAGTCTAAAGAAACATCTCGGCAGCAAAGTGCTCGGACCTGAGTTTCCACTGGTAAGGCAGGTCCAGAAATGGTTCATCAAGACCATCATGATCAAGATTGATAACAGCCTGTCACCATCAAGGGTGAAAGAGGTTATAAGGAGAGAAATTGATAATGAGATGAAAAGGACAAGGCAGGGGATTCTGCGGATCCACGCCGATGTGGACCCGCAGTGACCCCGGTTGTCATTTGATATCATAAATGATATACTTTTACAGGTTAATACCCTGAGGATGCTAATTGAGGCATCAGGCGAGGAAGTGGCTGATGCCCTGACAAACACCTTACATATGTTGAAAAGAGATACTGAGACTGGCAAAGAAAAGCTGAACATGGCAGGTTTTATATTATTGAGAGCCAGGCTGAGGGCCTTGTCAGTGCTGACAGGAGTCCTGGCTGTCATCTTACTGTATGGATGCCGTTGCGGCGATGACAGCACGGCTGACCCGGCTGACCTTGTTAATACTTTGATGGGGACTGATTCCGAATACCTGCTCTCCCACGGTAATACCTATCCGGCTGTTGCCCTTCCCTTCGGAATGAACTTCTGGACACCACAGACAAGAAGAAACGGCGACGGCTGGGCCTATGCCTATGACGACCATAAGCTTACGGGTATCAAGCAGACTCACCAGCCAAGCCCGTGGATCAATGACTATGCGGCTTTCTCCCTGATGCCGGTAACAGGTGGTAACAGGATATCCGAGGAAGAAAGGGCTTCATGGTTCTCACACAAGGCGGAAGTGGCACGACCATACTATTATAGTGTTTACCTTGCTGACTATGACATAACTGCGGAGGTCTCACCCACGGAGAGAGCTGCTCTCTTCAGGTTTACCTTCCCGGCTCATGACTCTTCTGCAGTGGTTATAGACGCTTTCAGAGGAGGCTCGATGGTCAGGATAATACCGGAGGAAAACAAGGTAATAGGCTATTGCAGGAATAACCATGGTGGCGTTCCCGGTAACTTTCATAACTATTTTGTGATAGTCTTTGACCGTGCATTTGATTTTTATTCATCATGCCTTGACGGTGTTCAGAAGCCGGGAGAGAGGGAGCAGGAGGGGGATCACGCTGCCGTGGTGGTAGGCTTCAGAACAGAGAGAGGAGAAAGGATTACTGCCAGGGTGGCATCATCATTCATATCACCCCGACAGGCATTGCTTAACCTCGAGAGGGAGACGGGAGGACATGATTTTAATGCGATACGCGATGCCGCTCATGAGAAGTGGACCAGGGAACTGGGCCGTATAAAAGTTGAGGGTGGAACGGATGACCAGGTCCGCACTTTCTATTCAACCCTGTACCGGACAATGCTTTTCCCGCGTATGTTTTACGAAACGGACAGTGAGGGTAACATTGTGCACTATAGCCCATATAACGGAGAGGTGCTTCCCGGAAGGCTTTTTACCGACAACGGGTTCTGGGATACCTTCAGGGCTGCAATGCCTCTTGTCACGTTCATGTATCCGGAAGTCAGCTCCGGGATCATGGAGGGCCTGGTAAATGCTTACCTTGAGAGTGGCTGGCTGCCGGAATGGGCAAGCCCGGGCCATCGTAACTGCATGATTGGGAGCAACTCCGCGTCACTGATAGCAGACGCCTATCTGAAGGGGATAAGGGGCTATCCTATCGATACCCTGTGGACAGCACTGGTGAGGAATACTCTTGGTCACGGACCGGTTCACTCTGTAGGCAGATACGGCGCTGAATACTATAATACAATAGGATATGTACCTTATGACACAGGGATAGATGAGAATGTCGCGCGTACTCTGGAATATGCTTATGCCGACTGGTGCCTCTGGAAACTGGCTCAGGCTCTCGGCAGGCCAAAGGAGGAGGTCGATCTCTATGCTTTGAGGGCACAGAATTATAAGAATGTGTTCGACAGGGAGAGAAAGTTGATGAGAGGCAGAAACCTTGACGGTACCTTTCAGTCACCCTTCAGTCCTTATAAGTGGGGCGATGCGTTTACCGAGGGCAATAGCTGGCACTATACCTGGAGTGTTTTTCAGGATATCGCCGGCCTGGCAGAGATGATGGGCGGACCACAACAGATGGCACGTATGCTTGATTCCGTTTTCGTGGTTCCTCCTTTGTTTGATGATTCTTATTACGGCTTTCCGATACACGAGATCAGGGAGATGCAGGTGATGAACATGGGTAACTATGCTCATGGCAACCAGCCTATACAGCATATGATATACCTGTATAATTACACTCCCGAACCGTGGAAAGCGCAGCAGAGGGTGAGAGAGGTAATGGACAGGCTTTACAACTATGCTCCGGATGGCTACTGTGGCGATGAGGACAACGGGCAGACGTCGGCCTGGTATGTCTTCAGTGCCCTGGGTTTCTATCCGGTTACACCGGGGACAGGTGAATATGTGCTGGGTTCGCCGTTGTTCAGGAGGGTTGTTGTCACCCTTCCCGACGGTAAGAAGCTGGTTATATCAGCACCGGGGAACAGTCCCCGGAATGTATATGTCAAAGATGTCATGCTCAACGGCAGGCACCTTGATGTTAATTATGTGACTCATGCCAGCCTGCTGGAAGGAGGAACACTTAAGTTCGTGATGTCCCCGGAGCCTGACAGGGAGAGGGGCACCGGTGCGGCAGCGTACCCTTACTCGATGAGCAAACAAACCAGTTCTAATTAAACATACCAGACACCATTATGACACATTTAAGTTTCAGGGGCATCTTCCCGCCATTGCCCACCTCATTTGACAGAGATGAGAATCTCATGCCTGAAAAGATCAGGCAGAACATAACACAGTTATCAGAATATGACCTGTCAGGTTTTCTTATCCTTGGCTCCAACGGTGAGCAGGTGATGCTCTCTGAGAGTGAGAAGATAGAAGCGATAGCCGCTGCCAGGGAGGCGATACCCCCGGGCAAGTTGCTACTGGCCGGAACAGGTTGCCAGTCGACGCGTGAGACTATTGCCCTGACAAAAGCAGCAGCGGCAGAAGGGGCGGACGCAGTTCTTGTGATCAATCCTTTCTACTATAAGGGCAGCATGAATCATGAAGAGCTGGTAAGGCATTATTATGATGTCGCCGATGCTTCACCGGTGCCGGTGCTGGTTTATAATATGCCCGGTAATACAGGCATAGACATGACCGCCGCAGCTATCATTGACATGGCCTCTCATCCCAATATAGCAGGGCTTAAGGAGTCAGGTGGCAATGTGGTGAAAATGGGAGAGGTACTACGTAATGTAAAACCTGAGTTCCGGGTGCTTGCCGGAGGTGCCGGTTTTCTGCTTCCTGCATTGGCCATGGGTGCTTCCGGGGGGGTCCTTGCCAGCGCAAATATAGCACCGCAGCATTGTATAGATATTTATAAAGCATTCACAACAGGTGAGGCTGACAGGGCAAGGTACCTGCAACAGAGGATAATCCCGCTTAATGCCGCAGTAACATCAAAATGGGGCGTCCCGGCCCTCAAGGTGGCAATGGATCATGTCGGATTATGGGGAGGACATGTAAGGAGACCGCTGCTCCCGTGCGGGGACAGGCTGAAACAGCAAGTTGTTGACCTTCTCAGTGACAGCGAATTAGAAATTTATAACCAACCCGGTGAATAGATCATGAAAGGAAGAAGATTACTGATGATACCCGGTCCGATCGAATTTGAACCGGAGGTGATGACTGCCGTAGGTATGGCAACAACAAGCCATGTGGCTCCTGATTTCATAGAGTCATTCGGCCGTTCACTGGAGCTGATGAGAAAAGTCTGGCTTGCTCCGTCAGGGCAGCCGTTTATCATTGCCGGCACCGGCACGCTGGCAATGGACATGGCCGGGTCAAACCTTGTCGAACAGGGAGACTCTGTGCTCGTGCTGTCAACAGGATATTTCGGGGAGCGGTATGCGGAACTCCTGGGGCGCTATGGTGCTGAGGTTACAGTATTGAGAGCCCCGGCAGGAAGCGTCCCCGACATCCATGCTGTAGAGGATGCACTGAAGAGCAGGCGTTACACGATGATGACCTTTACACATGTGGATACATCAACAGCAGTGAGGGTTGATCCGGAACCGCTGGGTGCCCTTGGCCAGAAATATGGAGTCATTACAGTACTTGATGGTGTTTGCTCTGTGGCAGGAGAGACGATCAGGCAGGATGAGTGGCACATCGATGTAGTGCTCACAGCATCACAAAAGGCGGTAGGCGTGCCCCCGGGTCTGGCACTCATGGTGGTGTCGGAACGTGCGATGGAAAAGTGGCGCAGCAGGAAGACACCTGTCGGAAATTACTACTGTGACTGGCAAAACTGGCTCCCGGTAATGCGCGCCTATGAGGAGAGGAGGCCGTCATATTTCGGTACCCCGGCAGTTAACCTGGTATGTGGCCTGGAGGCAAGCCTGAACCTCATACTGAAGGAGGGGATGGAAGCACGGTTCGAGAGGCACCGTAAGGCAGGACAGACATTCCGCCTCGCTATGAGAGAGATGGGACTGGGCATGATACCGGTAAGCGAAGAGGTGAGTGCCAACACACTGTCAGCACCTTTCTATCCTGAAGGAGTGAAAGGCGGCGACTTCATGAGGGAAATAGCTGCATCGGATGTAATACTGGCAGGGGGACTCCTTCCGGAGCTGAAAGACAAATATTTCCGCGTGGGACATATGGGTTCCGTGACACAGGGAGACCTCCTTACTACCGTTTCTGCTATCTCCGGAGCACTGGCTTCCTGCGGATACAGGAAATGAATACTTGGTTATAAGAGCCCGGGGTTGATGGACCCTAAGGCAAAAAACAATAAATTTGTAACATATTCCACAGTTTAAAAGAAATTCCTGATCATGTCACTTTCAGAGAAAATAGCAGGCGACCTGATGGCCGCCATGAAAGCACAGAACAAAGGCGTGCTTGAAGCACTCAGGGCTGCAAAGACAGCATTCATCCTCGCCAGGTCGGAGAGAGGCCAGGATACTGTCCTTACACAGGATGAAGAGATAAAAATCATTCAGAAGCTCGTGAAACAGAGGAAGGAATCTGCTGTCATATACAGGGAACAGAACAGGCCTGACCTCTACGAGAAAGAGGAAAATGAAGCTTCGGTTCTTGAAAAGTACCTGCCTGCAAAGATGAGCGAGGCAGACCTCGTGGCCGCCCTGAAAGATATCATCGCCAGGCTGGGAGCAAAGGCACCCTCAGACATGGGAAAAGTCATGGGAGTGGCTACAAAAGAGCTTGCCGGGAAGGCTGACGGAAGGGAGATATCGGCAAAAGTAAAGGAGCTTCTTGCCTGACAACAGGGCAGTAAAGATCATTCCGGGTTTTTCTTGTCCGGTTTCCCTTTATGTTTGAGCAGCCGGAGGATACGCCTCCGTTTTGCAACAAGATCGCTGAGCTCGATCACCATATCAGCATTGACCTTTTTTGCCATGGGGATAACGAATTTCTCAGTCTGGTCAAGGTAATCGGAGATCTTCTGTTCAGAATGAGTGTCACGGTGAAGGTCGGTGAGATTGCTTATACGGTCAGCACATTTGAGTAAAAGAGCCCTTCCCGATCCCTTCTCAAGCACCCTTTGAAGATACTGTTCCTTGGTCTCATCCTTTCTCTTTGTGACCTCCAGGACAAGTTCGACAACCTTTGTGCCGTCACCGTCGATCCACCTGATCTCATCCACCTGTGTCTCAGGCATATCCTCAAGAAGATCATGGAGCAGCGACGCTTTCAACAGCACACTGTCGGTGAAGAACTTATAGTCAAGCAAAATACCCAGGGTGGAGAAACAGTGCCGGAACTGGTTGCCACCCACATCCCTGTGAACACTGATAAGCGCAGTGGCTTTCAAAATATACGGTGCAAGTACAATATCTCTCAGGCTTTCCAGGGCTGTCATAAGCATCATTCTGAAAGGATAAAAATAAAGAATCCGCATCAGGAGCCTGCCGGGGCGCTATACCAAATTATAAACACTGTTTCCACAGTTTAAGCACAGGTGCAAGGTACGGAGTGGATAAATATCAGTGAACATCAGTGAACATATTGCCCTATCTTTGCCTTTCTTACTACGTGAGTTAATTGCATGGCTGAAAGGAAAAACAATAAAAGCAGCTCGGGCCTGAGAGAGATGTCAAGGTTGTACAGGTTCCTGAAACCTTATCGATGGAGGTTTGCTCTCGGACTGTTCTTTCTTCTTCTCTCGACATCAGCCAGCCTTATGTTTCCGAAATTACTTGGTGATATGGTTGACCTTGCCAACAAGGGCAGAATGTCAGCCGAGATTACTCGCACAGGCCTGTTTCTGCTTGCCATACTTGTTGCACAGGCTCTCTTTTCATACACACGCACCAGACTGTTCGTTGTTGTCACGGAGAGGACCCTGGCATCGATCAGGCAACATCTGTATAACCATCTCATAAAACTACCCATGTCGTTCTTCTCGTCGCGAAGGGTGGGGGAGCTTAACAGCCGCATATCCTCGGATGTATCCTTGTTGCAGGATACGCTTACATATACTCTTGCTGACCTTATCTCCCAGGTCATGGTGATAATAGGTGGCGTTACACTCATGATGATAAGTTCGTTCAGGCTTACACTTTTTACTCTTGCAATTGTGCCGGCGATATCGCTCCTGGCATTCTACTCGGGAAGGGCCATCAGGCGTTATTCCAAAAAGGCGCAGTCTTTTGTGGCAGAGTCGAATACAATAGTTGAAGAGACCCTTCAGGGCATTCAGAATGTGAAAGCCTTTACCAATGAGTCCTTTGAGAGCAGGCGCTACCACGATAAGACTGAGGAGGTGGCAAGAGCAGGTATCAAAGGGGGAAGATACCAGGCGGCCATCTCGTTCATAGTCCTTGGATTTTTTGTTGCGATGGCAGCCGTCATATGGAGAGGGGCAACAATGATCGCCAACGGGCAGATGGAGGCCGGCCAACTTTTCTCATTCGTAATATATTCAGGTTTTATTGGGGGTAACATTGCCGGGATGGCAGGTGTTTATACCAGGTTGCAGAAAACGATAGGTGCTTCTGAAAACCTTCTCCTGCTGCTTGATGAGCCTGCAGAGAAGATAGACGGGGAATATATTCCTGCCCCGGAATTTACAATCCACGGTCAGATTACGTTCGATGAGGTCAGCTTCAGGTACCCGTCGCGTAAGGAGGTGGTTGTGCTCAGTGATGTGAGCTTCACAGTTGACCCCGGGAGACAGATAGCAATAGTAGGCCCAAGCGGGGCAGGCAAGTCAACGGTTGCCTCACTTATTCTCAAGTTATATGACCCCACCGGAGGAAAGATACTGTTTGACGGTCGTGACAGTGCAGGTTTCCCTCTGACAGCGTTGCGTGCACAGATGGCCGTGGTGATGCAGGATGTGTTCCTTTTTGGCGGCACCATCCGTGAAAATATTGCATATGGCCGGCCAGGGGCCACTGACGGGGAGATAAATGATGCCGCCCAGCAGGCTAATGCATGGGAGTTCATACAGTCATTTCCGGATAAGATGGAGACGGTGGTAGGAGACAGGGGGGTGCAGCTCTCCGGCGGGCAGAGGCAGCGTATAGCTATTGCACGTGCCGTGCTTAAAAACCCCAGGATTTTGATACTTGATGAGGCCACCTCATCACTGGATTCTGAGTCGGAGAGACTGGTACAGGAAGCGCTCGAGAAGCTTATGAAGGACCGTACCTCGCTGGTGATTGCTCATCGTCTTTCAACGGTACGCAAAGCGGATCAGATTATAGTCCTTAATGACGGAAAGATAGTGGAGCAGGGCACTCATACAGAACTGTTATCGAATGGGCACGGGCTCTACAGGACACTGACAGAGTTGCAGTTCAGTACCTGAAGCAATAAGGCCGGAAATGAGACATGATCCCTGTATCCGGTCTCAGCATACAGATCCATGGTAACAGACATTTAATTCACGGTGCTTCCTGTCCTATGGGAACAGCAGATGTTTTGACCAGGTATTGTCTTTACCGGTTTTCACATACTGTATCCTGTCATGCAGTCGATGCTCCCTGCCCTGCCAGAATTCGACATAGTCAGGTGACAGGTAATAACCGCCCCAGTTTTCTGGTCTCGGTATGGGCCTGTCACGGTACTTCTCATCGATTTCCACTGCCAGTCTTTCAAGCAGCTCCCTGCTGTCAAGGACTCTGCTCTGTTGCGATGCCACGGCGCTTATCTGGCTCTCGCGGGGACGGCTTCTGAAATAGGCATCTGACTCCTCCGCGGGAAGTCTGAACACATTACCCCCGAGTCTCACCTGGCGGTACATCTCATTCCAGAAAAAGGTCATCGAAGCCAGGCTGTTCTGCTGCAGCCCCTCTCCTTTCCTGCTTTCATAGTTGGTATAGAACGTAAAACCACGGTAACTGAAGTCCCTCAGCAGCACAATTCTTCCCGACGGGCTTCCGGCAGCATCGATAGTGGCCAGGTGGACAGCATTAGGCTCCCTCACATTATTTAAGATGGCTTCTTTCATCCATCTTTCGAACTGCTGGACAGGATCTTCAGCAAAAAACGCTATGTCAAGTCCTTCACCATTGTATTCATTTCTTAAAATACTGGTCATTCTGCGTACGGAGTTCATCAGGAGATTATTGCTATGTGTTATTCAGGAAAAACAACAGTCTTAAGATTTTGTTTAACCAGTACTGAATAGGTCTAATTTTTGTGAAAATGTTACCTTTACAGCGGATAATATAGCTGTTATGTCGGAATCACATTTTTTACGCATTGTCACATTCATTTTTGCGTTTGTATTAACATCGGTCGCCGTGGCACAGGTACCCGTTGAGGTATCGAATCAAAAAATTGTTTCGGGAGGCAGGGTCTACTACATGCATGAAGTGCAGAAAAATCAGACTCTCTATTCAATCTCCCGGGCATATAAGGTCACCATTGA
This sequence comes from Bacteroidota bacterium, assembly GCA_003250475.1. GTDB lineage: Bacteria > Bacteroidota > Bacteroidia > Bacteroidales > VadinHA17 > SR-FBR-E99. Next base: position 81,016 of record QKGI01000065.1, read on the forward strand.
TGCTATTACCCGCGAGAATATAATCCCTTCCAGCGGTATCCAGACCGGACAGGTACTGCGGATACCCTCGGCCGAGCCGTTACAGGCATCACAGAGCCGTCAGCCTGCTGAGAGCCGGGCTGCTTCCACCACTGTTTCACAGGCAGGAAACAGCAGGCCGGGAAGCGCAGTCTCCTATGGCGGTATCAGGATCTCCAGGGAGAAAATTGTAACGTCAGGCAAAGTCTATTTCCTGCATGAGGTACTAAAAGGCCAGACACTCTATTCAATTGCAAAAGCCTATCAGGTAACTATTCTTGACATTGACCGGGAGAATTCCATCCCGGCAGGTGGCATCCAGGCCGGCCAGGTACTAAGGATCCCGGCCAGGTCATCACTGGTTGCCGAGCTTGAAGAGACTAAACCGGCAACGGATACTAAAGCTGACAAGCCTGCACCCGCCAGGGAAACAAAACCACAGGCTTCACCTGCCCAGGCACAGATGCCACGTCAGGAAAGCTCATCCATGCCGTATCAGGAGAGCACCCGCCAGACCTCATCCATGCCGCATCAGGAACAGGTAAACACAGTAACATACAAACCTGCTGAAAACCAGACTGCCGGAGAAGTAACAGCTCCCGACAGGGAGACAAAGGCAACCGGACAGGACACTGAGGCAAAAACGCAGGCACCGGCCAATAAGGAGCAGGCAGTCAAACAGTCACAGCCGGCTAAAAAGAGGATTCACAAGGTGCAGAAGGGAGAGTCTCTTTCTGACATAGCCAGGAAATACAACATTACTACTCAGGAACTTAAACAGGCAAACAAGGGAGTAATCTTTGCAATGCCTGATATGAGACTCGTTATACCTGCTCCGACGGATCCTGAAAAGTAGATAAATATCTTTCGAGGATAAGGAATCTTTTTTCTCCGGACAACGTATGAAGGTATAGCAGGTTATATATCGTTGAGACGGATATCTGCTCTTTTTATTCAGGCCTTTGCTTTGCACAGGTTAAACATAAACCAGGTATAGATAATCTCTTCGAATGACACCAGATCATATAGCTATTGACTGCAATTATTGGTTAATACAGAAAAAAGTGCTATTTTGGTTTGTTTTAACTTAGGAGTTTAACTTTTAAAAGCTAACAGATATGAAAACCTTCAAGGTATTAGTTTTATTGATTTGCGTGGCAGCTCTTCCGGGTTGCAAATACAAGACTATGTCGGAACAGCTTGAGATTGAAAAGCAAAATCTCACCGTACAACTGGCAAAAAGTGATTCGACACTTCAGCATTATGTTTCAGTCATGAAAGAATCAGTGGCAAAAATGAATGCCCTGGTTGGCGACGAAGCCACCGGTCAGCAGCAGGTTGCCGGAGAAGATCTGCCGGCAAGCCTTGACATGGCAATAGCACAGGTCAGTGATCTGCTGGAACAGACCAAAAAGAAATATCAGTCCGCCTGGGGAAGGTATTCCAGTGCAAGTACAAAGGTTAAAGCTCTTGAGAATGAGGTAGAGGAGATGAAGATTGTGGTGGCAAAAAAAGACAGCATCATCAATGTGCTTAATGACAAGTGTGCTGCCCTTGATGTAAAAATAGGGGAGCAGGCAGCTGATATAGCCGAGCTAAAACAGATGAACCTTGAGTTGGAAGAAAAGGTCGCGGAGATCACAGGCAATCTCAACACGGCATGGTATGCTATCGGCACCAAGGAAGAACTTCTTGGGAACAATATCATTACCAAAACAGGAGGTTTCCTTGGTTTCCTGGGAAGGGTCAAGGTATTATCACCGCTGGTCAGCAGCAGCAAGATGGAGAAGATAGATATCCGTGATAAGAAAACCTTCGAAATTAAGTGTGCCCTTGATGATGTCAAATTCATCACCCTGCATGCCTCAGGAAGTTATAGCCTCACTACCGTTGATGCCGAAACTGTAAACCTGACGGTTACCGACCCTGCTAAATTCTGGGAAGGATCAAGATACCTGGTCATTGTCTATTGACCGCCAGGCCCTCTGACAGACAGAGTAAAGAATATCGGTAGTTGTGCTGTGGATTCTTAACACCAAAGCACAAACAGACCGGAAATCATAATATGCAATAACCGGAGCACAGATCAGCAGGAATGCTGATCTGTTGCTTTAAGGGAATGTTCAGGAGTTACAGGACTCTAACAGGTCATTTACCGTTCCTGCCCCAGGTAAGTGTTATCACGAGACCCACCAGGGCCAGTACGACTGCTGAAGCTGCTATGTCGACCGCCATGGCTCCCATGTTTGTGTACATGGTGGTCATTGACCATGATGAGAATGCCACTGCAGAAGCAAACAGCAGCCCGAAGAGAGCTCCGTACTTCAACCCGTCGGTGATGCTTTTTGCCCCGGCCCAGTTAAGGATAAGGGTCAGGAGCAGGGCCACGACGAAGTTTGAAAGGATGATGGCCCACCAGATCATCCCGTCATCCGGCCTGTTTGCACACTGGTTCATGTTGCCTGACAGGAAATTCATGAGCAGGATCCCCCATACAAGCCACCCAAGGAGGAAATAGGCTATTCCTCCGAAGATTGTTCCTCTTAGAATTTTCATAGGTCTTTAGTCTTAATTTAAACTGATACTGCAATTTATGACAATATTTTAAACTGATATCATCAGCCAGGATGAAAAAGGCCGGGGTTTCAGCGGTATATAACCTGGTTCCTGTATGCCTGTGTCTGGACTGCCCGTTTTGATCATGAGAGAACAAGGGGAGGCCTGGAAACCATTCTTCCAGGGCCCTGCTGTTAAATATCCGGAAGGTGGCCGGAGAAAAAATATCAGACTTTTATGCCGTTTCTTAACAATCGTTGACTTTCCTTTGTTATTCCTGTTATTGAAAGTTGAAACATCAGGGTCTATGGAAAAGAGCATCTACCTGGCACTTCTTCGTGGTATCAACGTCGGCGGCAGGAACATCATCAGGATGACTGATCTCAGGGATTGTTTTGAAGATATGGGCTTCAGGGATGTGGTAACCTATATCCAGAGCGGCAATGTAGTGTTCAGTTCCGCTCAGGAGTCGCCGGAGCTGCCTGAAAGGATGATCGAGGCTGGGCTCTCACGCAGGTTTGGTTATGATGCTATGACGATAGTGTTATCGCAGGCCCAGATGAAAGGGATAGTTGAGGAAGCACCTGCAGGGTTCGGCATGGAGAAGGAGGAGTACAGGTATGACGTTATGTTCGTCAAGGATCATATCACTCCTGCCGGGGTGATAGAACAGATTATGCTGAACAGTGAAGTTGACAGGGTATGGGCAGGTATGTCTGTCATTTATGCGTCACGCCTTATCAGGCTGGCTTCGCGGAGCCGTCTCACAAGGATCATGTCGCTTCCTGTATACAACCAGATCACCATCCGCAACTGGAACACGACCGTAAAACTTTATGAGCTGATGAGAACGGACAGGTGAGAAGATTGCTCGTCCTCACGTTTTTCGGACTCGCGGACTTCCATTGGGGATGACTAAAAGAAAAATGTCATTTCGCTTCGCTCCATTGTTTGTTTTATCGCCCTTCCGTTCTCAACAGCAAGCTGTTGTCACGGCAGGTCAATAAAAAAACCACCTCCGGTAAACCGGAGATGGTCATTTTTCTTTTGTCGGGGTGAGAAGATTGCTCCTCCTCCCGTTGGTCGGACTCGCGGACTTCCTTGGAAAAGACCAAAAGAAAAAGCCTGTCGCTTGCTTCGCTCGCTCCTTCCGGCCATTTTTATTCCTCCTACGCTTATGACAGTGAACTGTCAGCGCTGCGGAGAAATAAAAAAGCCCGCCCCGCCAAAAGGCGGGGACAGGCTTTTTCTTTTGTCGGGGTGAGAAGACTCGAACTTCCGGCCCCTACGTCCCGAACGTAGTACGCTACCAACTGCGCTACACCCCGTAGCCTGAATGAATTCAGGTTTGCAAAAATAATAATTTTTTCTTCCTGAAAGTACTTTTTCCCCTCTAATGAGTCAGCTCAGCAATCTTACGGTGCAGGTCATTACTGCTCACCGGCTTGGGCAGATAATCGGTGCAGCCCGAATCAATGGCCCTTTTCCTGTCATCAGGAAAAGCGTAGGCTGTCACCGCCACGATAGGTATCTTCTCAAAAGCTGTCTCGGTACGCAGACGCCTGGTAAGTGATAGACCGTCCTCGTCACCCTTCAGGGAGATATCCATCAGCACCAGGTCAAAGGCCCGGCTATGCAGCAAATCCCAGGCTTCACGTGCTGATGCAGCTACGGCAGTGTCATACAGGCCTGACAGCAGCTTCGTGAAATAGAGCTGGCTGTGAGGATCATCTTCCACGATGAGTATGGACATTTGTCTTGATGATGATGGATCTTTCATATCGTTATTAGTTTGTATGATAAAGAGCCTGCTTTGATTTTCTCAGCATGAAGGAGGGCAGTGTTCCAGTCGGTGTTGCCGTGTGCCATACGGAACTTGTCGACACCGCGCCGGTCATCCCCCGTTTCTTTGTCCCGCAAATGCCATGCCGAAGGTGCGGCAACAACCAGATCGGCACAGGCTTTATCCAGTGCTACCGGGTCTGTTGATGCTGCAATGCCGATGTCATCCACCAGTGGAATCTCATTGTGTCCCCAGCAATCACAGTCGGGAGACACATCCATGATAAAGTTGAAATGCAATGCCGGCTTGTTCCTGGTCACGGCATAGGTATACTCGGCTATTTTCTTGCTCAGGATATCGCCCTGGGAGCTCCATTTTACCCTGGCGGAGTCAAACTGGCATACGGCAACACACTGGCCGCAGCCGGTGCATTTGTCATTGTCGATATGTGCCTTGTGGTCGGGGCCCAGGTGAACGGCATCATGGGCACAGTTTATAACGCACATATTGCACCCTGTGCAGTTCTTCTCATATATCACGGGGGGATTGCCGGAATGGAGGAACAGTTTTCCTCCCACGGATGCGCACCCCATGCCAAGATTCTTGAGAGCACCACCGAAACCTGTCTGTTCGTGCCCCTTGAAATGACTGAGGGAGATGATAACATCAGCGTCTGCTATTGCGGCGCCTATCATCGCCTTGTGCGTGAACTCGAGGTTTACCTCTATCTCACGGAAGTCAGTACCCTTAATGCCGTCGCCGATGATCACATGGCACCCTGCACTGAGGGGATTATATCCGTTGGAAAAGGCTGCCTGGAGATGATCAGGGGCATTGGCGCGTTCGCCGTTATAAAGAGTATTGCAGTCGGTCAGGAATGGCTTGCCACCCCTCTCTATTACCATCTGTGCTATCCTGGCTGCAAAGTTGGGTCTGAGGTAGGCCAGGTTTCCCGGCTCGCCAAAATGGATCTTCAGAGCCGTCATCTTGCGGTTGAAGTCGATACTGTCCATGCCTGCAGCCTTTGCCAGCCTCTCCAGTTTCTTAAGAAGGTTCAGCGAGGGGGTGCTGTGCATATCAGTAAAAAATACCTCCGATGGTCCCATCAATAAAAATTAGTTGCGATCAGACATTAAGTACATCAATTATATCAACAAGTTGCTGGTTCAGGCCTTTATGCTGTTTAACGGCTTTTCTGAAAGGTATGAGCACTATCTCATCGCTCTGCAATCCTACCATCACGCTCTGCTGCCCGTCGAGGAGTGCTTCCACGGCTGCGTTACCCAGTCTGCTGGCATTTACCCTGTCGAGGGCTGAGGGTGATCCTCCTCTCTGAAGGTGACCCAGGATGGCCACTCTCACCTCATAGTCTTTCAGCTCGGGCTTGAGCCTTTCGGCGATAGCCAGGGCTCCTCCCTCTTCGTCGCCTTCGGCCACGATGATAATATTACTCGATTTTTTCCTTTTGTTGCCGGTCTCGATCATCCTGGTTATGTTACGCGCATCACCCTTTATCTCCGGCATTATAATAGCCTCGGCACCGCTGGCAATACCGCTGTAAAGAGCTATGTGGCCGGCCTCTGCACCCATGACCTCCACAAAGAACATGCGGTTGAGGGCACTCGCGGTATCGCGTATCTTGTCAACAGCCTCAACAACTGTGTTCAGGGCTGTGTCATACCCGATAGTATAGTCGGTGCCGAAAATATCGTTGTCTATTGTACCCGGTACCCCGACAAAAGGAATGTTGTGCTCTTCATTGAAGACGCTGGCGCCCTTGAAGGAGCCGTCGCCGCCGATCACCACAACACCGTCAATGCCGGCAGCCCTCAGGTTTTCATACGCTGTCAGTCTTCCCTCCGGTGTCCTGAATTCCTCACAACGTGCGGTCTTGAGGATGGTACCACCCCGCTGGATGGTATCCGATACAGTGTGAGCATAGAGCGGCTTGAAATTGGCATTGATCATACCCATGTAACCGTGTCTTATGCCAATCACCTCCAGACCGTTATAGATTGCAGTACGGGTCACAGCCCTGATGGCTGCATTCATCCCGGGAGCGTCACCTCCCGATGTAAGAACCCCTATCTTCTTAATTTTGCCCATTTTGAATATTGTTTAATGACTGTGCGAAATTACTACTATTTTATGCATTCACAATTTGTTCCCTTAACAATGTCACATCTCACTGATGACATCGGCCACCTTTTGTATAAGCCATTTCGGAGTGGAGGTGGCACCGCAGACACCTGTGCTTTCCGCATTACCGAACCACCCGGGATCTATCTCTTCGGGTGAGGAGATAAAGTGGGAGCGTTTGTTTTCGCTGCAGCACACATTAAAAAGCATGCGTCCGTTTGAGCTTTTCTTACCGCTGACGAATATTATCACATCATGATTCCTGGCAAACTCTTTCAGGCGGGGCTCACGTGCCCATACCTGGTGGCATATCGTGTTATATACCTTCAGGGTGTTGCGCGGGTGTTCAACAGAGTGTCTCTCGATATTCAGTCGTATGATCTCGGCAACAAGCTCATACTCATCCTTGCTTCTCGTTGTCTGAGAGAAGAGCCATACGGGCCTTGTGAAGTCAATCTTGCCTACATCATGCTTACCTGTGACAAGTACGCCTTTTGAACCTGCGGCGCCAAGGAGTCCTATTACCTCGGCATGACCCTTTTTGCCGAAGATCACTATCTGCCCCTTCTCCTCAGCTGAAATCCTGGCCACTGTCTTTATCTTCTCCTGCATTGAATGGACGATAGGGCAGGTGGCGTCAATGATTGTTATATTGTTTTCTTTTGCTTTCTCGTATGTTGAAGGAGGTTCACCGTGCGCCCTGACCAGTACTTTGCAGTCGTGCAGTTCTGCAAACTCATCGTATGTTATTGTCACCAGCCCCATATTTTTCAGACGCGCCACCTCTATATCATTGTGTACTATCTCGCCCAGGCAATATACTTGTTCTCCGTTCCTGAGGGCCTCCTCGGCTATTCTCACGGCATTCTCTACGCCGAAGCAAAATCCGGATCCCGGCTCAATCTCGACTCTCATTCGCTCTCTCCTCATAAAGTTTCCGGAACCAGACCATCTGTTCCTCAGGTGTCATCACGCTGTTGTCAAGTATCACCGCATCATCGGCTCTGCGCAGCGGACTTGCTTCACGCGTTGAGTCGATACGGTCACGGTCGCTGATGTTACGTACCACTGCTTCGTAATCTGCAGGCAAGCCTTTGCTTACCAGCTCCAGGTAACGGCGTTTCGCCCTTACCTCCGGAGTGGCGGTCATGAATATCTTCAGCTCTGCACCGGGGAATACTACCGTGCCTATGTCACGTCCGTCCATCACTATCCCCCCGCCTTTGCCCATTGAGCGCTGCAGCTCAACCAGCTTGACTCTCACCCCGGCAATGGTGCTTACGGCACTGACGTTGTCAGACACCTCCCTGCCGCGTATCTCCCTCTCAACCGGTTCCCCGTTCAGCAGTGTCTCTGAATATCCCTTCTCCCCGTCACGACGAAAGGTGATATCAATCTCGGGAAGTACGCTGATGATACGCCCGGTATCTGCAACACCTCCAGCCACCAGTCCTCTCCGGAGGCAGAAGAGGGTAACGGCCCTGTACATAGCGCCTGAATCGATATATATATATCCCAGCTCGTCAGCTATAGCCCTGGCAAAGGTACTTTTACCACACGATGAGTAGCCGTCGACGGTTATTATTAACTTGGTTTCTTTGTTCATTCAGTCCTCAAATTTAAAAACGAACCTGTCATCACAAGGTTCACAGGCTCTTATTTTTTAAACATCAATTCAGGTCTCAGGGTCAGTGTCAGGTGGTTTGCTCCGCCGGCAGGGTGAATAGCGTCGTGTCCGAAAGAGAGGTCAAATGTCTTTGTCCTGAACCCAAAACCAGCCGAGAATCCAGCCATGCCTGCACGCTGTGCCGTCCTCATCTCCGCCCTGCGCTGGTAGTTCAGTCCCGCACCTATCCAGAAGCTGTCGGCAGGGAGAATCTCAACGCCAAGGACTACATGCCTGAGGATATTCTCTCCCAGTCCGCCTTCGGTGATGTCATCGGTGGTTATATAGTCATAGGTCATATCAGGCTTCTCAAGGTGCCTGACAGTAAGGGAGAACGCAAATGGCGCATGTGCCAGCCTTTTGGTGGCTCCGGCCACGATCTCGAAAGGGAGGGGTTCTCCGCCGCTTCCCGTGTAGCTCTTCAGCTGGAACCCGGCATTTCTTATCACCAGTCCCGCATCAAGCAGCAGGCGCCCGTTGTGATAGGTAACACCAACGTCAGCGCAGATACCTGCGGAAAAATATCTTTCCAGGTGTGACAGCACCGGCTTCAGGTTTACACCTATTGTAAAGGATGAGTCTATCCTGTACGACCATACCAGGTTAAAGGCATATTCTGCGGCGGTAAAGTCACCAGTAACGTTTCCTGCAATGTCGGCCTCAGTGAAACTGCCGTAGCTGATGAAGCTGACGCCGGCGGCAAAGGTACCCCTGTTCTCAGTATCCCTGGCATAGGCTGCATAACCGTATCTGATACCTGCGAGCCATGTTGAAATACTGAGAGAGATATCGTTGTTCATCGATCCTTCCAGGAGGGCCGGGTTGAAGTAAGGCAGGCTGAGGTCGCCGTGACCCTGTGATACCGTTATACCACCTGTGGCGGAGGCGAAGGCTGATGGATTGAGATTCAGGAACTCATAGGTATTGTCGCCCCCGGTCTGACCTCTGGCAGGAAGCAGGGTGGCAATAAGAATGAGGGCAAGGGCCAGGTATCTCATATCCTTGAAGCTTATAAACAAAGATAACACTATCAGTAAAACAGCAGGAACAGATAAGTAATTTCAGACTGACTAGGCACTGCGGCCGGCAAAGTCGACATCAACGACGGTTTTCTTCTTACCCCTGGCCTGCGACAGGAAGAGACCGGCTATTACTACAATCATTCCGACACCGTTGCGGAGCGTCATCCTGTCTCCGACGATAAGAAAAGCAAACAGGGCAGTGAAAACCGGGATGAGGTTACTGAATATGTTTGCCCGCGAGATTCCCACGTGCCTTACAGAATATGCGAAGAGCACGAATGCGCCGCAGGAAGCAAAGACAGCCAGCAGTATTATTGAGCCAAAGCTTTCTGCCACTATGCCTGTTGCCAGGAAGTGTTTAAGGTTGAATGCCAGGAATAACGGCAGAAAGAGTAATGCCCCGATGATGTTCTGGATATTAACAATGGTCACAGGGTCATAATCTGAAGCCAGCCTGTGGAGGACCATATTATACCCGGTTGCCGAGACCACTGCAAGGAACATGAGTGCCAGTCCTTTAGGATTCAAGATGATGTTGCCTGTGCTGTTCGTGATGAAAATGAGCACACCGACAAACGATACTATTACTCCCATATAGTTAATCAGTTTCAGCTTCTCCCGGAAGATAACCCAGGCAAATATTACCGCAAAGACAGGTATGGTGGAGATTATCACCGAGCCGACGGTGGAAGAGACGTATGTAAGTCCGAAGCTTTCCCCAAGGAAATAGAGAAACGGTTCAAAGAGGGAGAGGAGGAAGAAGTATTTACGGTCACTCTTTCTTACACGGGTAAATCGCTTTGTGCTCCAGAGGAATCCAGTGAGCAGTACAATGGCGATACAGAGCCGGATAAAGACTATTGTTATCGGGTCATAGCTCCTGTTTGCGATCTTGAACCATACGAAGGAAAACGACCAGAAGATCATTGCCAGGACAAGGGAGATGTAAGGTTTACCTTTCATTTCAGGGAAAACAGTGGTTGGAATTATCGGCGTGCGAAGTTAGCTTATTTTTCAATAATTGGATAATCGGGTGATTGCATTGGCCGACTGACTTCGAACGGAATTTGAAATGACTCCGACATGCTATTATAAATAACAGAATATCAATATGATAATAAAATGAGTATTTCGACCGCAGTGGTGCAAAGTAGCATATTGCTGTAATGACATATTGATTTATTATTATATTTGCCACTTCAAAAGTTGAATGAAATGAACGGAATCAAGATCGTTGTACTTGCCAAGCAGGTGCCTGACACACGGAATGTGGGTCCTGACGCCATGAAAGCTGACGGTACTGTGAACAGGAGTGTTCTGCCTGCTATTTTCAACCCTGAGGATCTTAATGCACTTGAACAGGCTCTGAGGATCAGGGAGAAGTATGAAGGCACTACGGTTACTATCCTGACAATGGGTCCGGGCAGGGCAGCGGAGATCATCCGTGAGGGTCTGTACCGGGGTGCAGATAGCGGGGTACTGCTTACTGACAGAGCTTTTGCCGGTTCGGATACTCTTGCTACATCATATGCCCTTGCCCTTGCTGTTAAAAAACTGTCTCCCGACCTTGTCATTGGTGGCAGGCAGGCCATTGACGGTGACACAGCCCAGGTAGGCCCGCAGGTGGCTGAGAAGCTGGGATGGCCGCAGGTAACATATGCTGAGGAGATGCACTTTGAGGATGACAGGCTTATTATACGCAGGAGACTTGAACGTGGTGTTGAGACTGTGTCGTCACCGTTACCACTGGTGGTCACCGTCAACGGAACGGCTCCTGCATGCCGCTACCGTCATGCCCGCCTTGTCATGAAATACAAGTACGCGCGCACGGATACCGAACTGCAGTCTGAAAGTACAGATTACATTGCCGGGAGCCGCCCATTAATTAAGATAACGGAATGGGATGTGGAAGCAATAGAGGCTGATGAAGAGCAGCTGGGACTCTCGGGTTCTCCGACCAAGGTTAAGGAGATTGACAACGTTATCCTGCAATCAAAAGAGTCAAGGCAACTGACTGCTTCCGATAAAGATATTGAGTCACTGGTTCTGGAATTACTGGAGAATCATACAATTGGCTGATTAACAGACTTAAAGAAACACACTGTGAATAATTTATTCGTTTTTTGCGAGCTCGATGAAGGAAAACCGGCTGACGTAAGCCTCGAGCTGCTGACCAAAGGCAGGTCCCTGGCGAATACCCTCGGATGCAAGCTGGAAACAATAGTGCTTGGTCACGGCCTGGATGGTATAGAGAATGAGCTTTTTCCTTACGGTGTTGATGTGGTCCATGTTGCTGACGATCCGGCACTGGAACATTACCGGACGATGCCTTTCACGTCAGTTATCACCGGTCTCTTCAGGCAGGAGGAGCCTCAGATAGCCCTTATGGGAGCCACCTCCACAGGACGTGACCTGGGGCCGAGAGTGTCATCAGCCCTGCACAGCGGACTCACCGCTGACTGTACAGGCCTTGAGATAGGTGATCACTACGTTAAAAGGACTGACACCACCTACAAGAACATCCTGTACCAGATAAGACCGGCTTTCGGAGGCAATATCATTGCGACTATCATCAATCCCGATCACCGGCCGCAGATGGCCACTGTCAGGGAGGGTGTGATGAAACGCGAGATAGTGAACAGGAATCACAGGGGAGAAGTCAAGAAGATAAATGTATCTGACTTCATAAAGCCGGAAGATCTTGTCGTTGAAATAATTGAGCGGCATATGGAAGCCCGGAGAGTTGATATCAAGTCGGCACAGATAATAGTATCCGGTGGATACGGCATGGGCTCCAGGGAGAACTTCGGCCTTCTGTATGAGCTTGCATCGGTTCTCGGAGGTGAGGTTGCGGCATCAAGGGCAGCAGTGGATGCCGGTTTCGCCGGGCACGAACGGCAGGTAGGGCAGACAGGTGTGACTGTCAGGCCCAAGCTCTATATCGCCTGCGGCATCTCCGGACAGATACAGCATACTGCAGGTATGAACCAGAGCGGAAAGATCATAGCTATCAACAATGATCCGATGGCTCCTATAAACAGCCTGGCAGATTATGTTATCAACGGTGATGTAGCCGAGGTTATACCCAAACTTATAAAGCATTATAAGGCAAACGCAAGGTGAAATAGCAACAGGCTGAAAACATAAATCAGAAATCCAATGGCAAATTTCTATACAGATATTAAAGATCTCAGGTTCCACCTCACTCACCCGGTCATGGAGAAGATCGTACGGCTTAAGGAGATGGACTACAGGGAGAAGGACCAGTTTGACTTTGCACCGCATGACTTCGAGGATGCAATGGATAACTTCGACAAAGTGCTTGAGATCATCGGTTCGATATGTGCCGAGGTCATTGCGCCCAATGCCGAGGATGTGGATCATGAAGGTCCCCAGGTAACAGATGGACATGTCATGTATGCACGCGGCACCCGGGAGAACCATGAAGCGCTGACAAGGGCAGGGGTTATCGGGATGGCATTTCCCCGCAGGTTCAACGGGCTTAACTTCCCTATGGTGCCTTACGTTATGGCAGCTGAACTGGTATCAAGAGCTGATGCCGGTTTTGCAAATATCTGGGGGTTGCAGGATTGTGGTGAGACTATTCTTGAGTTTGCTTCAGAAGAGATCAAGAGCGAATTCCTGCCACGTTTCAATGAAGGAGCGACAGCTGCCATGGATCTTACCGAACCCGATGCAGGATCTGATCTCCAGGCAGTACAGCTGAAAGCTCATTATGACGAAGCAAAAGGTATCTGGCTTCTTAACGGGGTTAAGCGCTTCATCACCAATGGCGATGCGGACATATCCCTGGTACTCGCCCGCTCGGAAGAGGGGACCTCGGATGGGAGGGGGTTGTCACTTTTTGTTTTCGACAAGGCTGACGGAGGCTTTAAGGTCAGGCGGATAGAGAACAAAATGGGCATCAAAGGCTCACCCACATGCGAGCTTGTATTCCGCAATGCTCCTGCTAAGCTGGTGGGTGAACGCCGGATGGGTCTCATTAAATATGTCATGTCACTGATGAACGGGGCACGCCTGGGTATCGGAGCACAGTCAGTGGGTATAGCCCAGGCGGCATACGAGGAAGCAAGGAAATATGCATCGGAAAGAAAGCAGTTTGGAAAGACAATAGATCAGTTCCCGGCTGTCTATGAGATGCTTACTGTGATGAGAGTGCGGCTTGAAGCAATGAGATCGTTGCTTTATGAGACAGCCAGGTTCGTTGATATTTACAAGGCATGGTCCTTTATTTCCGATGAACGCCAGCTCAGCAAGGAGGAGCGTGAGGATCTCAAGGCCAACACCCGTCTGGCTGACATCTACACCCCCATGGTCAAACTCATCAGCAGTGAATGGTGTAACCGCATTGCCTATGATGCCGTCCAGATCCACGGAGGTGCCGGCTTTATCAAGGATTTTCCTGTGGAAAGACTTTACCGGGATGCAAGAATTACATCAATTTATGAGGGGACTTCACAGCTACAGGTGGTAGCGGCAATCCGGGGAGTAACAACCGGGGGATACCTTGCTCAGATACGCGAGTACGAGAAGAGGGAGATCAGACCTGAACTCGACCATCTCAGGAAGTCACTTATCACCCTTACTGATGGCTTCGAAAAAAGTGTTGCCGGTGTTCTATCTGCAGGTAGCAATGAGATGACTGATTTTCATGCACGCCGCCTGGTTGAGATGGCTGCAAATATAATAATGGGTTACCTCCTGCTGCTGGATGCACAACGTGAGCCTGATTATACTGCTTCCGCAGAACTATTTATCTCCCTGGCGATACCTGAAAACAATATGAGGTCAGAATATATCGCAGGGTTTGAAGAGAAGGAACTCGGGCTCTTCAAGGCAGGTTGAAAGCTACTTCACCTGCCGGGCATGGCAGGAAGTAAGTTGTAAGGATATAGTTTAATTTTTTTGTCATGAGCAGAAACTTCTACCTTTATCCGGTCTGGGTGCGGCTGTGGCACCTTACCAATGCAGTTCTATGTATCATCCTGATCATCACCGGTTTGTTGATCGGCATCTATGACCCTTCGGTTGATGCAGCAGACAGGTATCAAAGCAGGGTGTCAATTCATAATATTTCAGGTATACTTCTGACAATAAGCTATATCGGGTTCTTTTTCGGTAACCTCTTCACCGATAACGGGAAACATTACCGTGCCAGGATAAGGGGTTCGGCAAAGAGGATGTGGAGACAGGTTCGCTATTATGTCTCCGGTTTTTCCCGGGGTGAGGAAGCGCCCTTCCCTGTAGATAATGAAAACAAATTCAACCCGTTGCAGAAGGCTTCATATATAGGAGCTATGTACCTTGCCGTCCCCCTGGTTATTATCAGCGGATGGATAATGATGTATCCCGGGTTCCTGGCGAGACTACCGGAAGGATTCAACGGGTATGCATTCACCGATACTGTTCATATTGTGCTGGCAATAATCATTTCACTCTTCCTGGTGGTACACCTTGTGCTCAGCATTACAGGCCGTAACCTGAGGAGCATAATGTCAGGATGGAAGGAGAGCCGTTAGCTTAATTTTTTATAATAGAGGGATGAAAAGAATCAAGGACATACTATTGTTTCCCGGTCTCCTGACGCTGGCACTGGTAATAGCACCTGACGCGGATGCGCAACAGAAGAAAGGGGAGCCATGGGTGATCCCTGCGGGATATGAGGTGATGACTAATCCGGTGGCGGCCGACTCTGCTGTGGTCAGGGAAGGAAAGCTGGCCTATGACAGGAAATGTGCATTATGTCACGGCCGGACAGGCAGGGGAGACGGGCCGAAGGGCAGGATGAGCAAGACTTTTCCCGGCGATTTCTCAGGCAGGGAGTTCCAGGAACTCACTGATGGCGAGATTTTCTACCAGACAAAATTCGGGAGAGGCGAGATGCCTGCCTATGAAAAGAGATGCACCGATGCCGAGATCTGGAGTATGGTGCATTATATGCGCACCATGAAGGTCGAAAAGTAATTTTAAGTTGTCCTTCTTCCCTCTAAAAGCCAGACCTTAGACTGCAAGGCCGTCCCGACCTTACGGTCGAGGATCTCCGCTGCGCTCCTACAAGACCGCACGACTGCAGGACTGCAGGACCGGGGGCGATCGTAAAGAAATGACCCGGTGTGTCATTTTAGGGAGCAGCCAGACTGCAGGGATGGCAATAGAATAGACCTTCCGACCTTC